>SLEO01000198.1 GCA_007124745.1 Myxococcales bacterium | reverse complement strand
GGAACGCCTACCCTGCCGCGAGAGCGTCTCGCTGTCCGTGGGTGTCGTTGCGAGAGCGTCCGTGGTGAGTGTCCCAAGCGGAGGCGCGCTCAATCGCAAGGGTCCCAGCGCAACTCGAGGCGAACGTCATCCGGACTCAGACGCGCGGGACACGCTCGCGCGCCAGCGCTTGACGAGGTCTGGGGGAAAGCCGGCGCGGAGAAGCTTGGCGAGAACCTTCTGGCTGCTTGCCGCATCCGGTGCGGCGAGGAGGCTCGCTTCGAGGCGCCGCCGCTGGGCGAAACGCTGGAGGGCCGCCCACTCGTCGTGGCTGTCTAGGGCCTCGCCGGCGCTGGGAAGGTTGCGCGCGAGCAGGCGGGCCTTGAGCCGTAGACGCGAGTCGCCGCGTCCCTCGCCGCTGCCGACGATACCCCGCGCTAGTGCGGTATCATCCAGCAGGCCAAGGGTCTCCGCGCGGGCGAGCGCGTCCTCAATGGCCGCGGCAGCATCCGGCAGGTCATGCTGCTTGCACAGACGCCGGAGGTACTGACGCGCCCGAGCGCAGGAGGTCGGGTAGCGCAGAAGGTAGTACTCAAGGCGCAGCGGCAAGTCGCTAAGCTGGAGTGGCCGCCGAGGCATCCCTGCACCCTAGCGCAGGAAACGCTCAAGACCGCTGCGGACCATGGCTACCGCGATGGCGGCCAAAAACAGCGACATCACTTTGCCGAACGCCCGGGCACCGGACGACGGAATGACCCGGCTAATCGGCCCGGCGAAGTGGAGGATGAGACCGACGAGTGTGAGGTTGACCGCAAGGGCGATGAGCACGAGCGTTTTGCCGTAGGCATCCGCAAGCACCAGGCAGGTCGCCATCGTTGCCGGGCCCACGATGATGGGTGTGCCCAGGGGAACGACGCCGGGATCTTCGTCGGCGTCGCTTTGCTTCCGACGCTCACGGTTAAACAGCAGGTCGTAAATCGCGAGGACGAGCAAGATAAGGCCGCCCGCGATGCGCAGGTCGTCGACGGTAATGCTGAGTGCGCGAAAAATAACGGCCCCAAGCCACACAATCGCGACGGAAATCACGAGGCCCGTCAGCACGGCACGCCGTGCGAGCCGCTGCATCGCCCGGCTCTCCATGCCTTCGGTCATCGAGAGAAAAATCGGGAGCACCGTCAGCGGCGAAAGCGCGACGAAGATGGGCAGTAGAATCTCAGCGATGGCGCTAGGGTCGGGCATGATTGAGGTCCGGTGTCGTGGGGCTGCGCGCTTACGCGTTCACTGTGGCCTGGCTGAACCATCCCCTCAAGGCGCTGGCGGAACGCAAGGCCCGGGGAAATGGGCCTTCCGTGCCCGGAGCCACCGCCCGCTATACTTACTCCAGGTAAGCGTTCAAGGGGGGCAGCACGCGAAAACTCAGCAGGAAAGTGCGCGCGGGCGCCCTGGCCCGGCGCGCAGCTTTAGGTCACCCTGTGGGCAGCGTTGGGGCGGCTGCTTCGAGCAGCAGAGGGGGCTTTACTCCCGAAAACCCCGGGGGCATGCGTGCCAACGTGCCCTCTGAACGGCCACTACTCCACGCCCATGTCCGCGGGTCTTTCTCCTTCTCGAGCCATCGGGGGATTGTTCAGGTGGGCTGGTGTTTCACTGTGACCTAGCGTCTGTTCCGGCGCGATAATGTCGCGTACAGCGCGCTTGAGTTCCGCGGCTTCGGGAAAGCGCCCTTGCTCACGACGGCACCACACGCGCCTTTCTCCCACGTGTATCTGAAAGACGCCCCCGTTGAAGTCCGGGACAAGAGACACCTGTGCGAGGCTGCCGTCAGCGAAAGTGGTCAGCAGCTCCTGCGCTAGCCAACTCGCCCGCAGCAGCCAGCGGCACCGCGCGCAGTAGCGAATCTCGACACCCCATTCGGTCACGCGGTCCTGCTGCATTTCTAGGCGATAGGTAGCATTGAGCGCCTTTCCAAGGGAGTCGAAAAACGGGGTGCACATTTCCGAGACCCGAAAGGCCTTGACCTTACGCAAGTTGCTTGCAAATTGGCACGTGAGAATCGGAGGAGGCGCGGATAGCGCGTCTCAGGCCTGCCTGCTGGCGGGCCCGATATTCGCCGCGTGGCAGCCGTCGCGCGGCGTCCAACCTGACTGAACTTGGGGTATCAGATGCATACAGAGCTTGGCTGGAACAAAACTACACGGAGCCTGAGCCTAGCGTTCGCGTTGAGCGCAGCGCTCGGCGCTTGGGCTTGTAACACGAATGAGCTTCTACCCGAGGTAGACGGCGAGGAAGGCGCTCAGGGCAAAGAACGTCCTGCGTTCGCCCTGGGTGAACTCACGCGCGGTCGCCTATTCGTGACGGACGCGCAGACCTCAGCCGCACGGGTTTACGACCTCGACACGGATGGCACAGAAGCGGTCGGAACGCTCGAGGTCGCGGGCGCAGCACGGGTGTACGCTGACCACTACAGCCCCTTTGCGTATCTTGTACAGCGCGAGGAAGGCCGCATTGATGTGGCGGATTCGGGCTTGCACTTCGACTGGCACGACGACCACTACGAGGTTGAAAAGTCTGCGCCTTCGCTGACGGGCGAGAGCCTTGAAGGCGAGTTGCCGACGCACTTCACGCTTCATGACGGCTGGGTCGCGGCTTTTTACGACGGCACAGGCGACGTGGACGTATTCCAAGGCCAAACAGCTGCCGGGCCGGCGCCAGCCATCGTGAGGTTGGCCACGGGCGTTGCGCACCATGGTGCCGCCGTGGCTGCAAGTGAGTTCGTCTTGGCGTCCATTGCCGATGATGGCGCACCACTGCCCTCCCGCGTGGGCCTGTGGCGCCACGATAACCTCAGCGGCGAGCCCCTTGAGGTGTCCGCGCCCTGTCCCGGGCTCCACGGCGAAGCCGCTGTTGGCAACACCGTGGTCTTTGGATGTTCAGACGGTGTGCTCATTGTCGACTGGCATATCGACCACATCGACTCGATGAAGATCGAAAACCCGCCCGCGGCGCCGCCAGAACCTGGCAGCCGTCCAGACCGCGTTGGGACCGTCGTCGCGCACCCGCGCTCCGACGTCTTCCTCGGCAACTGGGGACAGGCGGGCCTTGCGGTCATCGACCCGCAGCTGGGCACGCTCACGCCGATACCCGTCGATGGTGGCGTTCAGGCATTTACCTTCGACCTTACGGGCAGCTATGCGCTTGTGCTTACGGTCGACGGCAGACTGCTCCGGCTTGAGCCGGGCACCGGTGCGGCGACCGCAACGCCGCTCGAGCTGAGCGCGGCCTTTGACGCCACCGTGCCGGACTTCGTGCGCCCCGCCCTTGTGGCGGGTGCAGGTCACGCGTTTGTGGCCCTGCCCGCCGACGGCGTTGTGCTTGAAATCGACGTCGCGGACTGGTCGCTGGAGCGCACCTTTGAGGTTGGCGGCGCCCCGCATTCGCTGGCGATAGCAGCGCTCGCACCACCCAGCAGCCGCGGCCTCTCTGCAGACCATGACGACGAGCACGGCCATGACCACGAACACGGTCACGACCATGACGATCATGACCATGAACACGGTCATGACCACGATCATGACGACGATGGCCATCATCATGATGACGATCACGATCATGATGACCACGACGACCATGACGATGACCACGATCACGACGACGACCATGCCCACGACAACGGTCATGACGATGGCCACGACGACGAGGATCATGAGCATGATGATGATCACGAAGGCGATGATCATCACGACGACGATGACGATGAGGACACCAGCGACCGCTAACGGTGGCATGCGTGCCTGCTCAGGCGCCCCAGGGCCGCGCGACGCGTTGAGAAGCCCGCGCGCTTGCCGAGGGCGCGCAGCCTGCATCGGCCTCGACTGGGTCTAGGTGCGCGGTGTGGAGGAGCCTCCTGTTGGTCTCGCGGAGTGCGTGACGGCAGGTAGGCCCATCCAAAGATGCTAACGCAAGAGCGCCTTTGCCCTGTGTTCCACGGCGCTGTGTTCCACTGCCCTGTGGCCCACCGCGCTGTAAACCAACGCGCAGTGTAGCGCCGCCCGGTGTTCTACCATCCCCAAGAAGCGGATGAACTCACGGCGTAGGGTCGCCGTCAGCAGGAGACGCTCTCGGTTGGCTGTGGCAGGGTGCCATCTATGGGCAGTGCGCGCGCAACGACATCGGCCCCTGTGGTCAACCTGGAGAAGCG
>SLEO01000345.1 GCA_007124745.1 Myxococcales bacterium | reverse complement strand
GTGAAGATCTTCGCCCTCGTGAAGGGCCTCGGTATCGAGCGCGTGGGCCTCATCACGAATCCGGAGGTGCTGGCCGCCCAGCCCAAGAGGCGCAAGCGGTGAGCGCCCCGGGTAGCCCCGCAGCCACGCTGCTGGAGCCATCGCGGCTCGGGTCCGCAGAGTGGACCTATGGCTGCGTCGCCTCGGTCCTAATGCACGCGGTGCTGCCGGTGCTGCTGGTCGTGTTCTACGCGCCTCTCGCCGAACTACTGCCAGACCGCACTCCTGTTGAGGATGTCGAAATCATCCTTCAAGCTGAGCTCATCGAGCTAGGCAAGCCGCCCGAGCCGAATCGGCTTCCGGACCGGCAGGTCCCTATTGCGACCACGGCACCCGCTCCCGCTCAGACCACGCCAACGCCCGAGGCGCCCGAGCCTGCTCGGACGGTGACGCGCGAACCTGAGCCACAGGTAAAGCCCGAGCCCAAGCCCACTACCGAGCCCAAGCGCGCCAGCCAGGAAGACCCGCTCAAGCGTCTGGGTGACCGCGCCCAGACTTTCGCAGAAATCGCGGAGCGGCAGGAAAAAGAGGGGTCCCAGGACGCTTCGCCCGATGGCAACTCGCCCTATGCCCGCGCCGGAGACGCCTACGCCGGCAAGCTCTACGCTTTCTTCCGGCGTGGCTGGCAAGTGCCGTCGCTGATTTCGCCGGAACAGCGCCGGGACCTCGTCACGCAAGTCGCCGTTGAAATTGGCAGCGACCTACGCATCGCTAAGTTCTCGTTGCTCAAGACCAGCGGCAACAAGCTCTTCGATCAGTCCGTCCTCGACCAGCTGGAGCGGCTGCAACGCGAAGCCATCGCCGTCCCACCACCCCCGGAAGAGGTCAGCAGCCAGTTCATCGGTCGCCGCCTCCCCATCCGCTTCTGGGGCAAGCAGCTAGGTTGATTTCCGGGGGGGCTTGCGAGACCCCCCCAATGGCGAGAGGATTCATGAAGCAAGCTGGAGCAGTGGGTGTTCGCTGTTGCCATGTGGGTGCGCAGGGGGCGGAGGGTGTGCTGGTCGCCATTCGAGTGTGGCGCACTTCACCGTCCGACCTCCAGATGTTTGGGCACGCGGCGCATTGCTGCCGTCATCGCGGTCACCTTACTGAGGGGCCATGGTCGCAGCGCGAGGCACGCAACGCGCTTGCGCTTTGCTACGCGCCTTTCGTTCATTCTCGACTGCTGGATGCTCGCATTGGATGCTTCTCCAGCCAGTGTTGCCCGCGGGTGGTTCGGCGGTAGCGCTGGTTGCTGCTGGTGGGCTTGTCCGGCAAGGTCATCTCTACCACGCCTGCTTCGAGCGCTGGCTTCAGGTATGCACGGCGGAAGTGCTCGCGAAGCGTCATGCCCGAAACGGCCAGCAATTGCTGGCGTGACATCTCCACGGCCACAGTAAGCACTTAGCGCTCGACTTCCACTGTGACTTCCACTGTGACTTGCGCGGTGACTTGCGCGGTGACTTGCGCGGTGACTTGCGCGGTGACTTGCGCGGCAGGTTTGATTCCATCCACGTCCCAGCGGACGTCATCCCGAATCCCCTCTTAAGTGGAGCTGAGGGGAATCGAACCCCTGGCCTCTAGAGTGCGATTCTAGCGCTCTCCCAACTGAGCTACAGCCCCCGAATATCCCGGCGGAGTTTAGACTAGCGGCGGCGTGGCGCAAGCATAAGGCGCGTCGCGTGCCCGATAGCGTGCGCGGCAGGGCCGCGGCTCTCCCCAGTACCTTGGGCGATGGGTTAGAGGACGTAGCGGGCGAGGTCGTCGCGGCCGAGTAGGGGCTCCAAGCGCGAGGCGACCATGTGTTCGTCGATGATGACGCGGTGGGGGCCGAGTTCGGGGGCGCGGAAGCTTAGGTCTTCGAGTAGGGCCTCCATCACCGTGTGGAGACGGCGGGCGCCGATGTTTTCTAGGCGTTCGTTGGCGCGCTCGGCGTAGCTCGCGAGGGAGTCGATGGCTTCGTCGCTGAACTCAAGGTCGATGCCTTCGGTCTTGAGGAGCGCCGCGTATTGGCGCGTCAGCGCGTTTGAGGGTTCCGTGAGGATGCGCTTGAACTCGGCGCTGCCGAGGGATTCGAGTTCGACGCGCACCGGGAAGCGGCCTTGCAGCTCGGGAATCAGGTCGCTGACCTTCGCGTAGTGAAACGCACCCGCAGCGATGAAAAGGATATGGTCCGTCTTCACCGGGCCGTACTTCGTGTTGACGGTGGAGCCCTCAACGATAGGCAAGAGATCGCGCTGCACGCCTTCCCGCGAGACGTCGGCGCCCTGCATGCCTTCCCGGCGGGTGACCTTGTCGAGTTCGTCGATGAAAACGATACCCGTCTCTTCGACCCGGCGCACCGCCTCGCGCTTAACCTGCTCCTCGTCGATGAGCTTGCCCGCTTCCTCTTGCTTGAGGGCGCTGAGGGCATCTTTGACCTTGAGACGCCGCTGTTGCTTGCGGCCGCGCATGCCCGGCATGTTCGAGAAAAGCTCGCGCATCTGGTCCTCTAGGCCTTCTGCGCCTTGCCCGCCGAAGACCGAAAGCATGGGATGGGTGCCGAGGTTTTCGTCGAGGGCTAGGTGGACTTCCGTGTCATCGAGCTCGCCGCTGCGCAGGCGGCGCTTCAGCTCTTCAAGCAACTCTGCCGGCGGCTCCTTGGCCTTCACCTCCTCGGCGGTGGGTGCGGCGCCGGGTTGCGGAATGAAGAAGGGGCCGAAGGGTGTGTTTTGTACCTTGGGCTGAGGCTGGACGTGAGGCTTGGTGCTGGGTTCGCGCGGGTCATGGCCGTGGAGTTTGTCGTCGGCGATGGCGCGAATCAGCCGCGCCTCCGCGAGCTCCTCGGCGCGCACGGCCACAGCTTCGATGCCCTCATCGCGGACCATGCGCACGCCGAGTTCCACGAGATCGCGAATGATGGCCTCCACGTCGCGGCCTACGTAGCCGACTTCGGTGAACTTCGAGGCCTCGACCTTGAGAAAGGGCGCGCGCGCCAGCTTCGCGAGCCGCCGCGCAATCTCGGTTTTCCCAACGCCCGTCGGGCCGATCATGATGATGTTCTTCGGTGAAATTTCGTGGCGTAGGGACTCTTCAACACGCTGCCGGCGCCAGCGCGAACGCAGGGCGCTGGCAACGGCGCGCTTCGCCTTGTTTTGGCCGATGATGTAGGTGTCGAGTTCGCTGACGACCTCGCGGGGGGTGAAGTTGGGTTCGCGCGTCATAGCGTCTCTACGTGGATGTGGTCGTTGGTGTATACGCAGAGCTCGCTGGCTACGCGCAAACCTTCGTGGGCAATGGTGCGGGCATCGAGTTCGGTGTGGCGCATCAGGGCGCGTGCTGCAGCGAGGGCGTAGTTACCGCCGGAGCCGATGGCGATGACGCCATCGTCGGGTGCGATAACGTCTCCCGTGCCGCTGACGAGAAAGGTGTCCTGCTTGTCGAGGACGATGATCATCGCTTCGAGGCGCCGCAGGATGCGGTCCGTGCGCCAGTCTTTGGCAAGTTCAACGGCAGCCCGCGCCAAGCCGCCGGGCTGCTGCTGCCACTTGGCCTCGAAGCGCTCAAGGAGCGCGAAGGCATCTGCGCTGGCGCCGGCGAAGCCCGCGATGACTTGGCCGTCGGCAATTTTACGGACCTTGGCCGCAGAAGCCTTCACGATGGAAGGCCCTAGGCTGACCTGGCCGTCGCCCGCCATGGCCACGCTAGCGCCCCGGCGCACGGCGAGAATAGTCGTCGACCTAAAGGGTGAAGTCACGGCGACGAACCTAAGGCCCGCCTCGCTGCTGTCAATGCACGGGCCGCTGGGCGGCCGAGTCCGGCGAGCAGTGGGCGCCGAGGCCGCACGCCCGGGGTCACTCGGAACATAGCCCTCTCTTGCGACGGTCGGGTGGGGAGCGAGCATGACTCCGTGAAGGATCATGCTGAGGCTGATACGTCCTAGACGTGGTGGCCGTCGTTGTCCGTGTCGCTGTCTGTCGTTGAGGTGCTTTGGCGCGTGTCCGCTGCCGCCAGGACGCCGCCGAGCACTTGTCGTCGCAGGGCGCCGCCTTTGGCCACCGCGGCATAGAGGTGGTCGGCGGAGACGTGCGTGTAGACTTCCGTGGTGCTGGGGCGGGAGTGGCCGAGCATTTCTTGGAGCGAGCGCAGGTCCGCGCCGCCTTCGAGGACGTGGGTCGC
>SLEO01000076.1 GCA_007124745.1 Myxococcales bacterium | reverse complement strand
TTGATGTTCGGCAAGCGCGTTGACCGCGTGTTGAACATCGGGCTGGCAGTCGCCTTCTCCATCCAGTTCGCGATTTGGCTGCAGACATTTATTGCGCTGTCGCTCGACGAGTGGCGCGTGCGCCACAACGACAAGCGCAATCATGCCTCGATGGCGGCGACGATACGCTTCGTATCGCGTCTCATCATCTGGACGCTCGTTTCTCTCTTCATCGCCTCGAACTTGGGGCTACGTCTAGACGCGGTCATCACCGGCCTCGGCATCGGTGGTGTGGCCGCGGCGTTAGCGGTGCAAAGCGTCCTCGGCGACCTGTTCGCCTCGCTCTCCATCTACTTCGATAGACCCTTCGAGATTGGCGACTTCGTTATCGTCGACGAGTACCTAGGCGTGGTGGAACAGGTGGGCTTGCGCTCAACGCGTGTGCGGGCCCTTTCGGGAGAGCAAGTCGTCTTTCCCAATGCGGACCTCTCGCGTTCTAGGATTCGCAACTACGGGCGCATGTTCGAGCGCCGTATCGTTTTCAAACTGGGGGTGACCTACCAGACCCACCCAAGCAAACTCGAAGCGATTCCCGGTATCGTCCGCACGGCGGTGGAGGCGCAGAAGAACGCCCGCTTCGACCGGTGCCATTTCTTTCAGTACGGCGACTTCTCTCTCAACTACGAAATCGTCTACTTCGTACTATCGCCGGACTACAACACCTATATGGATATCCAGCAGGCCGTTAACCTGCAAATCTTCCGCGACTTCGCCGCCCAAAACATCGACTTCGCCTACCCAACCCAAACCCTCTACCACCAACGGCTTGCGTCGCCGGAGGACGCAGTGCCCGTCCCGGACGCTAAATAGGCCAGGGGGTGCGGCGGAAGTTGCGGGGGCGCTTTTCTAGGAAGGATGCGCGGCCTTCGGTGGCTTCGGCGGTGCCGTAGGCTAGGCGGGTGGCTTCGCCGGCGAAGAGTTGCTGGCCGACGAGGCCGTCGTCTACGGCGTTGAAGGCGTACTTGAGCATGCGGATGGCCATGGGCGATTTGTCGAGAATGGTGTCCGCCCACTCGAGGGCGACGCGTTCGAGGTCTGCGTGGGGAACCGCCGCGTTGACCATGCCCATCGCGGCTGCTTCTTCGGCGGTGTAGGCGCGGCCTAGGAAGAAGATTTCTCGGGCCTTCTTTTGGCCTACTTGTCGCGCTAGGAGACCTGAGCCGAAGCCGCCGTCGAAGGATGCGACGTCGGCGTCGGTCTGCTTGAAGCGGGCATGCTCAAGGCTGGCCAAGGTCAGGTCGCAGACGACGTGCAAGCTGTGTCCGCCGCCCGCCGTCCAGCCGTTGACGACGGCGATGACCACTTTCGGCATGAAGCGAATCAGTCGCTGGACTTCGAGGATGTGAAGCCTTCCGGACGGAATGCCCGTACCTTCGGAAGCTGGTGTATCGGCGGTCGCGTCCGATGCGCTGAGGCCTTCCGCGTCGGGCAGTCGCTGTCCTAGGTAGCCGTCGCGGCCGCGTACGCGCTGGTCGCCGCCGGAGCAGAAGGCGTGGCCGCCATCTTTGGGGGAGGGGCCATTGCCCGTCAGCAACACCACGCCGACGGACGTGTCCAAACGCGCATGCTCGAAGGCCAACAGCAGCTCGTCGACGGTTTCCGGCCGAAATGCGTTGCGCACTTCGGGCCGATTCAATGCAATGCGCACCGCCCCAAGCGTCTTATGCCGATGGTAGGTGACATCCCCCAGCGGACTTAGCTCCACCGCCTCCCAAACCGCGGCGTCGAAAGGCGTTTCCGGCGAAAGCAGCGCGTCACTTCGAATAGACATGCGCGTAACTCTAGCACTTCTGCGGCGCGGCTAGAGCCTGCAGGCTCGGCGCGCGCTGTGCGACGCCGAGGTGAGAAGGCAGATGCACGGCAGGGCCTTGGCATGCGTGTCGTGTGCTGCTATTATCGATAAACAATGTCATTATCGATAGCGCGACTGGCGAAGATAGAGGAGACGCGATGAGAGTCTACAGTGATCGGTGGAACACCTTCATTCGGGCAGCGGCGGAGTGCGACGTGGCCACTGCGCTGCTGCCCGGAGCAAGCGAAGATGATGCAGCGGTCTGCATTCGTGTTCTCGGCGATAAGGTGGTGCTTCAGGTAGCAGAGCATGCGGTGCTGCTCGGTCCAAGACAGGTGTCCCAGACCATTGAGCTACTCGGCAGAGAAATCGCAGACCGAACGAGTGCGCAGCTTCGCGCGCGCGCCGGCTCGGCACCACCGGGCGCGGCGTGCTTCAGCGCCGACAGCGAAGCCGAAAAGCAGCATACCGGCGGCGAGTCTTCGAGCGGCCTTTTGCACGGCTCGTTGCGCTCGTTGGATGAGCCGTACGCCTCACAACCCGTGGCGGGGCAAGCCACCCAGCGCGCGGCCGCCATCTTGCCAGAGAGCATCGAGTGGCAATCGGCGCTCTACCAGGTGCTCCTCGTCGTCTTCGGCATGCCGACCGTGACACCCACGCGCCAGGAGCGGCACGGCGCAGCGGCCGCCGATTCAAGGCGGGGCACTCTAGCCTTGGCTGCGGCCGCGAACGAAGCGTCAGGCGCGCAGCAGGTCGCGTTAGCCTCCGATGGCCACGCCGTTGGCCGCGCATCCGCCCTCGCGAGCGTGACCTGCTTCAAGGTAGCGAGCTGCCCCGCTGCTTGGGACGCATGTGTCCACGCCCTCAACACCTGGCTAGCAGCGCGCGCCCTAACGCTACCCGAAGCCACAGGCACCGAACTCGTCGACCTCTACCGCACGCTGGCCCCCTGGGTCCCTCCACACGAGCTAGTGCCCGTCCTATGGAAAGTGACCCAGGAAGCCCGCGCCACCCAGATGCAGCGCGCCTAGCGGCAGTCCGCGGAGACGTCCTCCACCACGAACGCGCGCGGCACGCTGGATTCAGCGAAGCGAACGCTGAAGGTGAACGCGCTATCGACGCCGATGATATAGGTCGTCCTTAGGGGGCAAGGCCTCTGGCCTAGTTCGGTGGGTTCGAAGAAGCTTTGGCGGACCTCTTCAATAACGCCACCCCCGACGCGAAACTCTGGAGGCATGCCCGTGTCCGCCACCATCACCGCCACAAAATCGCCAGAAATGCGCGGCAAAGCCGCCTCAAGCCGCTGCCCTGCGGGAAGCGTGTAATGCCTGTGCGCGACCAAGGTCGGTGGCGCCTCGACGCCCGTCTCCTCCATCATGTGAAAGCACGCATCCAGCCGAGTAAACTCGTCGAGCTGGCCGCTGCATCGCACTCGCGCGGACGGAGCCGCGAGACCTGCGGGCGGTGAGGCGCGCTCGCCGGTCCCCGCGCTCTCCGTTGCACACGCTACCGCCGAACAAAGCCCGCAAGACGCTGCAAAGCGAAGGAGCAACCTAACATGTACAAGCTTCATCTGCAGTTTCTCGGATCAGAGTCGATGCGGTCGTTTCCGGTTTCGGGTGCTCCGCAAACCAGCTCAATCACAAACTTAACGTCCCGGTGTGTTCTGTTTGATTGATTGATAGTCTTATCGGCGAAGAAAACTTGGGAAAGCGATAAACCGGAGTCTGTTCTCGGGAGCAGAAATCTGTGGGGGCGGAAGCCGTTACTGCAAGAAACCTGTGTTGAGGGGTATATTTCGCTAGCGGAGTCTGAATAGATGTATACGCGTCCGTTAATCAAGTGGGCGTGTATCGCAGGTTGGTAGCCAGGCGCTAGCAGCACATCTCGCGTGTTCCACGCGTATTCAGTAGTCGCGGCTAGTACGCGATGATGTGTGAGTCGGTTCCGCTCAGCGTTATTGAAGTGGGCGTGTGCGGTACAGACATGGTCATCGGTTGCTTGAAGTGAGCGCTGTGCATCTATTTGTTTGCCGAGCGCGGCATCATCGCCGAATCCAGTCGCCTCATTTTCGCCATCTACAGCGCAACCCAAGACTGTGAGGCAGGTCACAAGAACAGCAACGGTTAGTCTTTTATCGAACAACTTCATCTGGACTCCTGGTAACTATAGGCATTGAGTGGCTATGGATTAGTTTCAGTCGCAGCTGCCGAGGTAGCTATCGACAGCGATTTTTTGTGCCTGGCCTGGGGCGGAGACTACGCGGAAGTCGGTCTGGCCCGCGGGTAGGCGTAGGAAGGTCAGGCGCGTGGCAGTGCAGCCTGGCATCCAGCTGTTCACGGCCTGAGGGTCTAGCGTGAG
>SLEO01000360.1 GCA_007124745.1 Myxococcales bacterium | reverse complement strand
TGAGCGCCCCGCGTGAGTGTATCCTCCAGCATCTCGCCGGTCGTGATGAGCCCGGGCCACTGCGTGTGCTCTTCCACCAGGCCCGCCTTCACGGGATTCAAAAGCAAGTACGCGAGCTCAGCGGTAGCGGCCTCCTGGCTGAGCACCATCAATGCGTTGTAAGGCTGCCCGTCAAAGACTTCCCCTTCGATGTCCGGGTGATGTGGGACGCTCCCAGGGAGCTTTTGGAACGCTCCCAGGGAGCTTTCGACCACACAACTTATTCCGCGAGCCGGGCGCCGTGGAACGCTCCCAGGGAGCTTTCTAGAGGGGGTCGCACGGTCGAGAGCTCCCTGGGAGCGTCCCATGCGAAGCCTTTTCCTGTGCTTTGTCATAGCTGCTGGAGATGACTATGGAAGTATGGCTGCTGCGCCGGGAAATCGGCCTGCGTGCTTCAGCCGTTCGCGAAAGCCTTCGCTGGCCCCCTGATGACACATGGCGCAGCCCTTAGTTTGCGCCAACCTAATCGGTGGAGTGGTCAGAAAGCCTGCCTTCGGGAAGGTTTCCCATTGGCTGCGGCTCGTCTCCGCGGAGGCAAGAAGTTCTCGTAGCTCAGAGGAATGCCGCCAAGAGGTTGCCAACTCCTCTGCCCTTTCGACGATATCTCTTGCTCTTTCGTCCTCACCAAGCTTCACGTGCAGCTCTGCGACGTGGAGAGCCGTGCCGTGAAGCTTATAGGGCGCCAGGCTTGGTTCGCGAGAGTCCGTGCACACCGGGTTCGTTTCAGAGAAACAGTCACCCAACACGTCGATACCCTGTCGCAGATGAGCCTTTGAGTGCGACATTCCTAGAATAGTTGACGCGGCCACCCGGCCTTCAATACCAGACCTCTCGACCAGGAGGCTAAGTTGCAGTTGAAGTTCTGCTTCGTCCTCGGATACAAGCGGAATTAAGGCATCAAAGAACCCCGTGACGGCTGCTGCGTTTCCGTATCCGGGCATACTACTTTGGAGTCGTGAAAATAGTTTTCTGCATTCGCGCAACTTAAGTGCGGTCGCGACCGCTGTTTGTGCGGTCATCAAGACGTCGCGAAAGCTGTCGAAAGGAGCTACTTCTCCTCGCATCAACTGATGGCTGCACACGAACGCTGCTAAGAGCTCGAGTCTTTCCTCTCCTTCGCTAACACTGAGGGACGAGAATTCCTGTAGCCAGTTATCAATCGCTAAATAGTCGTTCGATTCTACGGCCTCCCAAAAGCGCAGTTCAAGCGAGTTTGCTCTACGAGTCCCACTTAAAAAGAAGGAGTGTATAGTGGACTCAAGTGAATCAGGCGCGATTGATTTATTATTTATATCAATCGGTTCGTAGCTTCTTGTGCACGAGGACAGAAAGAAAAGCAAACCTAAGGTATAAATAGGATAACTCATAAGAAGTTGAGTTCTTACGTATCGCGGCAGGGAGAAGGACTGGTGTGAGTGCGTGACGTGGGCTCGCGGAGGCCTTTGCTTTGTACTAGTCGAGACGATTTTGTTGCCGGCCGAGTTGTGCCTCGCGGCGCTCTGGGATTTCGCTGCGGTGTCGCTCGGACTGCGCCAGTTAAATGCCGTGACAACGAACCGTGCAACCGCAGTGTTCCTCATGATCAGAGCGCGAACTCTTAAGCAACAAGTGCGCCGAGCGCGAGTGTGACCATTGTGGGACGCTCCCAGGGAGGTTTTGACCGCGCAACCAAATCTCGAAAGCTCCCCGGGAGCGCCCCAAAACACCGCTGCTGGGAGCGTTCCACGACTTTGCGTTGGGCAGCCACACCATGCCTGGCCCTGAACGTGTCGCCTCCAATAGCCCCGGCCTGCGCATGGCAGGCACTCACCGAGCCCGTCCATGAGGCTATGTGCAAGGATAGCCGAACACTGTGCCGCGAAACCATACTACAGAGAGGGCGCCGGTCGGTAGACCGAGAGCTGAATATGCCCACACGTCGTTTATATAGGACAGGGTATTGCCAACTTTCAGTGTATACGCCCAATCCGCTTCATAATTGAATGCCCACTGATTGTCGACGTAGACATCGAAATATCCTGTCATGCCAGGCTTCTCTTGAAGACGTATCGGAAAGGTGAGTTGCCTTGATGATGGCGTTATGGTGCCAGTGGCGGACTCGTAGCCAATGGTGACAGACCCGGTGGCGTTCGTTTCGTCGATAAAAGCCTCCAAGGAGACGCGCACGTCGAGGTCACCGTGGCGATGACGCCAGCTATGTCCACCCCTGCACGTTCGAGCGGCCGCTTGCTTTACGTCTGCAGGGCCTCCCATGGAGGAATCTGCGGCGCAACTAATAAGCGCACATGCAAGACACGCAGCATACAGAACGGTCCACACATTCGCTCCGAACTTCCGGGAGTCCACACGAATCCGCCTAAAAGCTTGTTGAAACTCGAGCATCCGACGAGCACTCTTCATGAAGCTCTAAAGTTGGTCAAGACAGGCCGCCGCGTGTTACCGTGCAGAGCCTTAGATGAAGTGTGAGACGCTCCCAGGGAGGTTTTGTCGGGGAGGGCTTGTCCAAGGAGGCGTGGAACGCTCCCAGGGAGCTTTTGACCAAGCAACTGAATCAGCCGGCCGGCCGAAGCCGGCCGCATGACAGCTCCAAGGCGCAGCCGCCCAGCTCACCGTATATCGTTGTCCGACACTGCACAGAGCGGCGCTTCGACCTGACGCCCACGCCCTCTTTGCTTTGCGCACTTCCTCCACCCCAGGAGCGGCGCTGTCGGGCGCCAAAAGTGGGTGGACGTTACAGAGATCGGCCTTACCGCTCGTGCGCTTGGACGGGAAGAGGTCTCCTGCCTCGGCAGTTAGCATTCTGGCTGGCCGCTAGTTTCGCGCGCGTCGATATAGAGCTCGTTGATGTGCGTTTCGCACATTACTTGCTAATCCTGCGTGCTGAATGTTCGCGAGCGACCGAGTGTCTACAGGGGCGCGCTGAACACCAGCCGCTAAGTATTACGTTTTTGGCGAAAGCCAGATGCGCACATTCGCCCAAGTAATCGTTCTAACTGATATAGAGACGTAGGAGGAGGGTTCTTGAAACTATTGCTAGCAACTTTAGCGGTGGTAACGGCGTCAACTCTAAGTTTAGGTTGTGCCACCGTCATTGAGTCCGAGTCTAAGATTCAGAGCGAAAAGACCATTCAGATGTCCCTTCCGCCCGAATATCTAACCATTGGTAATGAGTGTATTTCTGGCGGGCCGACCTTCATACATGAGGCGGGTGGATCACTTAGCATCGTACTACTTAATCCCCCGTTTCGGGAGTTCTACGTTTCACTTCGAGACTATTGTTGGCATACGACGCGAAGCGCTCACGTGATCACCGGAACTTCGTTCGCCATAAATTCCTATCGCGGAACGCCCCCCGGTGGCGCCGCAGCCCAGATTTGGATTCAAACAAATACTAATGATTTGTTTATAAAGCTCGCAACAGAGGAAACTTGGACTCGCGTGGGGAACTGCGGCCTTTCAGAGGCTGTTTTGCAACGAGTGCGTGATAACACGACGACTGTCTCCCGCTGCAACTAGAACGCTGGAACGCTCCCAGGGATGTTTTGGAACGCTCCCAGGGAGCTTTTGACCCATCAGCCGCCGCGCGCCCTCAAGTGCGGCACCTCGGTGCTGCCAGCTGGCCGTTTGCCTCCGAGTAATGGTCATTCGCAGCCGGTGCTGAGGCGTTTGCGCCCGCTTTGCCGTGCTCAAGCTTGAGACGCTCCCAGCAGCGGTGTTAAGGCGCAAGTGAAAAAGTCGCCTCGCAGCGACAATCATGCGGCGCCGGGCGTCGCGGCGACGAGCCGGTAGGGCACCTTATCGCGGACCATCGCGTTGAGGGTGATGAGTAGTTTCCGCATGCAGGCGATGAGCGCGACCATGGGCGGTTTTCCGGCTTGCTTCAGACGTTGATTGAAAGCGCGCAGGGTGGGATTGAAGCGTATCGCTGCGACAGTCGCCATGTAGAGGGCGTTGCGGACGTCGGCGCGCCCGCCCCAACAGCTTCGCTTGCCGCGGCTGGCGCCGCTGTCGCGATTGTAGGGCGCGAGCCCCGCTAATGAGGCAATCTGGCGGCGTGTAAGCTTGCCGAGCTCCGGAAGATGGGCAGCTAATCCGGCCAAGGTTTTCGGGCCTACGCCGGGCACGGCCTTGAGTTCATCCAGCCGGGGGCCAAG
>SLEO01000363.1 GCA_007124745.1 Myxococcales bacterium | reverse complement strand
CCGAGCGCAACTGAGCCGCGACGCGACGTCGCTCCGCCCTGAGCATCCGCGTATCTAGCCGCGCTAGGACTTGCCCGGGTTTCACTCGGTCTCCCTGGCGCACGCTCACGCTACGTACCTCACCGCCCGCTTCGAATGCCAGCGTGGGCGCATGCCTCGCCCGCACCGTCCCACTAAAATAGCGCTGCGCGTGGGCATCTTCGGTGTGCCGTGCTTCCACCACGATAACCGGTGCAAGGAATGCGTCGGCCCGGTCCGCGGCGCCCGTGCTACCGCAGGCGGTGGCCGCCAGGCACATGCCGGAGGCGAGCATGCCGCTCACGCCGTGCTCACGCGGCATCCAGCGGGCGACCGAGGACCTCGTTACAGTGCGCCGTATACGCGCGCGCCTACGCTGCGCCATGTTTGGGCTCGTCCGAGGCATCGCGCGTGGCGAAATCGTGGCGTGGCTTGCAAAGTGTGCAAGCGATCGCCGCACACAATCCGCGCCCGGTACACCGAAGGACGCGCCGCGCTGCCGCCTCAAGCCGGACAGCGAGCACTGCCCGGGTTAGAGTCGCCTCATGCGTTGGATTCGTATCGGGGCAGGCAGTGGCGCGGCGGCCGTGCTTTTGGGCGCATTTGGCGCGCATGGGCTCAAAGGGCGTCTTGCGGATGCCGCGGAGGGTGCCGCGCGTCTCGGGTGGTGGGAGACAGGGGCGCACTATCATTTGGTGCACAGCGTGGCCGTGCTTGCCGTGAGTCTTTGGCTGGGAGCGTGTGCGCGGCCTGGACAGATAGAAGGAAGCGGGTCCGGCGCTCGGCAGAGCGCTCTCCGCGGTACGGAGGAGAGACTTGCGTCGGCGGGTGGGCTTCAGTGGGCGTGGGCACGCGCCGCCCTCATCGCTTGGTGCCTCGGGATGCTGGTGTTCTCCGGCACGCTCTACGTGATGGCGCTGAGTGGCTTGCGTTGGCTGGGTGCGGTCACGCCCATCGGCGGCGTGCTGTTGACGGCGGGCTGGCTCCTGCTGGCTGTCGGGGTGCGCCGTCCTCGCGCACACGGAAGCGATTGACAACGTCGCTAGGGATCACCGAACCTTTACAAGTGGATGGTGAGATGCAGGTGGTTGATTGGGAGCCGCTTTTTTGCGGTGAGCACTTCAGCGTCGACCGTCGTTACTGTAGCGAGGACGACAGCCTAGTCGTCGCTTGGCGCGGCACTTTCGATGCTCCGGCGATTCCCGAGGACTTGCAGGCGCTCTTCGATGCATCGACGTTCTCCCGTTCCGATGACCCGCCGCGGATTGAGCTCGATTTCCGCAAGCTCACCTTTATCAACTCACGGCTGATGATTTTCATCGCGAAGGTGTTTTACGACCTGCGGGTCAAGTTCAAGTACTTCGTTGTTCGCTATAATCCGGAGGTCGGATTTCAACGAAAGCTCTTCCAGACACTGAAGAGCATGAGTTCGTCCTTTGGCGCCGATTCCTACGTCTACTTCAAGGAAGCCTGACCGATGTCGCTTCAGCCGCCGCGTATTGAGCTTTCTTTCTCCGGCCTGAGCCCTAGCTGGATTCAGGCACGGCACCTACGGCGGGCCTGCTGGCACAGTCTCCATTTAGCCATCGACGATGAAGCGTTGCTTGAGCGCATCGAAATGATCGTCGAAGAGCTGTCTGAGAATCTCGTCAAATACAGTGACTGGTCTCACGGCCTGAGGCCTGCTCTGATGGTGCGGCTTGACGGGGCGTCGCACCAGCTCTCCCTCATCACACGTAATGTGGCCGCGAAGGACGGGCCACACCTGGAGCGCGCGCTGGGAGTCGCCGAGCAGCTCTCGATGTTGCCGCCCGCGGTGGCCTTTAAGAACCGCATCGAAGAAGCCTTCGGTGAGGAGGGGCTCGATGAATCTCGCCTTGGGCTGCTGCGTATCGCCTTCGAAGGCGAGGCCGATTTGCAGGTCAAGCGAGAGTCCGATGACGTGCTTATCGTACGGGCAACGCTTTCACTGCTCGAATAGGGGCCTATTGTGAGCGACTCCAGCGAGGCAGAGGCTCCGAGCCGTCCGCCGGCGGTAGATGCGGCGGTCTCGGCGCTGGATGGCCCGCCGTCCGCCGCCGACATCCTCGCCAAGGATCCGCAAACTCCAGGTGTGGACGGCGTGTACCGCGCCGTGCTCGGTGCTGTGCACGACCTCAAGACACCGATAACCTTGGCGCTGGCGTCGCTTGAGCGCTTGGTGGACGCAGAGGTCGCGGTTGATCTTCCGGAAGAGGCACGGCGACACATCGTACAACTCGAAGCGATTCATCTGCATTTGCGGGCGGTAACCGAATCGCTGCTCGACGCAGCAAGTCCCCAAGCTGGCAGGGACACCCTGATAGTGGAGCCCGCGGACCTACGGCGACGGCTACGCGCCGTGGTCGACCTGTTCATACCTTTTGCGACGGAGCGTCAGATAGCTGTAGCGTCAGACCTGCCGCAAGAACCCGTCTGGGGCTACATCAACCCAATCCAGTTCGAGAAGATTTGCGCGAACCTGCTCAGCAATGCGCTCAAGTTTTCGCCGAACGGTGGGCGCGTCACCGTGACACTGCACATGGAGAAGCGCTACAGCGTGCTTCGGGTCCGGGATTCGGGGCCAGGGGTTCCGGCAGAAGCGAGAGAGGGGTTGTTCAAGCCCTTTCATTCGGGACCAGAGAGCCAAGCGGCAGGCGCCGGCACGGGACTTGGGCTCTTCTTGGTCAAACGCTTTGTTGAGGCGCACCAGGGGAGCGTTGCGCTGGTGTCTCCACCAGGGGAGGGCGCCTGCTTCGAGGTGCGTTTTCGCGCAGGCTCGGACCACCTTGCCGCGCGACAGATTGTCGACCCGGACATGTCGCGCAAGCTAGACCTTAGGGAACGCCGCCACTATCCCCACGCGCTTACCACATTCGTTTTTGGCGCAGATGAGACGGCCGTCTCCCCGGCGCCTGCAGCGGAATGCGCCAATGCCCAGGCGGCAGAGCACGCAGCGAACGCGGGCCCGCGGGAAATCGCTGCGCGCCCGCGCAAGGAGGGCGCCGGGGCGCACTGGCCAGGCGCACTTACCCGTCCGGGTGCGGGCGCGCTCCTGGGTGGCGCGCTCGGACCGCAGGCGTTGGCGAGCCTGGACTACCTGCGCGCCCAGGCCGCCGTGCTTGCGGACGAGAAGGCCCTCCTGGAGGATGCAGAGGTTATCGTTGTCGAGGATCACCCTGCTATGCGGCAGTACTATACTGCGCTGCTCGGTGCGCACTTCTGCGTGCGTTCTGCTGCGAACGGTGAACAGGCCCTGGCGCTTGTGCGTGAGAAGCTACCAGACCTTGTCGTCTCGGATGTCATCATGCCGACGATGGGTGGCTTGAGGCTTTGCGAGCTGCTGCGCCTAGAGCCGGAGCCCGTCGCTTCCGTCCCAATCATGCTGGTCAGCGCGCGCGAGAGTCAGAAGGACCTGCAAGAAGGCCTCTCGGTTGGCGCGAACGACTACCTCAAGAAGCCTTTCCACCCGCAGGAACTCGCACTCCGCGCGGACATGCTTATCCGCAATGCGCGGCAGCGCCGTGCCCTCGCGCTCGCGCACCAGACACTCAGTGCGCGGCAGTTAGAGATCGATAGTGACTTAAACCTCGCGCGTCGATTCCAACGGCGCGCCCAGTCCTGGGCGGCGGCGCCGGGGTCGGTGTTTGATGTCGCGGTGTTCAGCGAACCTGCGGTGGCTGTCGGCGGTGATATCTGTACCCTTTACGCATTTTCTCCGAGGGAATTGCGCTGCTTTATCGGCGACATCACCGACCACGGCATTCAGGCCGCGCTGCGCGTCGGTTTCGTTCAGACGCTCTTTGACCGCATCAAGCGCGACCGGGTGACGCCGGGCGAGGTTCTGACGTGGATGAATAGCGAGCTTACGGGAAGTGGCGGTCTCGACATCCAACTCGAAGCGGCCTGCATCGACCTCACACTGACCGAGAATGGGTTACGCCTTAGCTACGCTCAAGCCGGGGGAGACCTCTCGTTGCGCTGGCTAACGAGGGGGCCAGGCGGGCCGTTGGTACAGGCTCCGCCAGCTTTCCAGGGTGCGCCACTAGGCATCGCTCCAGGCCTTGTCTACGCGACGGGCACTGAGGCACTGCCGCATCAAGGCCGCCTTTTCGCGGGAACCGACGGCCTCGGGGAGCAACGCAACGTATCAGGGCACCTCTTCGAAACCGGCACGTTGGACGTTGCACTGATGCGGGCCGCAGGCGCGACAGAATCAAGCGGGGCCATTGCTTCACTGCTCGAGGACTTTCGTCGCTTCTGTGGGCCTCGGCCGCAGGGAGACGATGTGACGGTTGCTTTTGTCTCCTGGTAGGGACGGCCCGGCACACCGTTTTTCGGGTGGGGTCTCGACTTGGTGCAGATGCCTAGGGGCGCTACCCTCTGGGAATGCGCGTTGACTTCCGTACGGTCTGGTCCTTCGGCGCAAGCACCATGCTTGCCCTCTTGTTGGCCGGCTGTCCGGAGGAGCGCGGGCGCGTCGTACTGCTCCCCGGGCCCCAGCCCGAACCGCTACCGATGGGGGATGCTGTTTGCCTTCGGCTGGTGAACGCCCGCAGTGGCGCTGCCGAGGTGCGTCTGGAACGCAGCGGGCAGGGACTTGCGGCGGCCTATGGCGCGAGCTCCCCGCGGGTGTGCACTACGGGAGAGCTGTCGCTGGCGGTGAGCGACGCTGCAGGCGCAGACTTAGGCGAAGTCACCTTGCCTGAGACGGGGGAGGTGCTTGTCGTTGTCGGTGATGGCGCGGAGGGCACTTCGAGCTCCGTTCAACAGGTCACCCTCGATGCGGCTGAGGGCAGCGGCCCTGAGCTGCAGCTATTACGCGCTAGCGCCGCGGCGGCAGCGCTCAACGCCCGTTTGCGTGACACCAGTGCCCCGTCGACCGAAGCGGGGGACACCGAAAGTCGGGACACCGTGCCCTCAGAGCGCGAAATCTCCGAAGGCTGGCAGGTTGTCTCAAGTCAGCCGTCGCTCATCCTGGGCGACGATTTTCACTTCTCGCTCACCCTCGCTGAGCGACCGGGGCGCTACGTCTTTGTGGCACTCGGTGACCCCGAGCGTTCCCCCGGGCGCACAGGTCCTTCGGATGCCGGGCTCTTCGGCATTCTCCTCGGCCCGCCTCTGCCCATTGCGGCGGGCAGCGCAGACATCGACGCCTTCGCGCCGCCACTGACCGCGGACGATTCACCCGCCCTGACAGTTCTGCAAGATCCCCTGCTTTACGTCGCTCACGGGCTTGTGGATGGGCCCGGGTTGGACGTACGCGTTGCGGGCAGCGTCGTGCGCGATCTTGAGTTCGGTCAGGTGGCAGGGCCATGGCCGCTGAGCGCAGCAGGCGCTGAACTGCTGATCGGAAGCGGCCCCGAGCAAGTCTTCATCGATACCCGAACGCCGAGTGCGCGTTCGGGTGAGCGCTTGGTGGCCATCCTTAGTGGTAGCGTTGAGGCTGACGCTCAAGCAGCGCCCGAGCTGCTTTTCTTCAATGAGGGGCTTTCGCTCGCAGCGCGGGACCTGCCTCGAAGCCGCGTGCTTCACGCCGCCAAGCCAGAAGCGGTAGATGCCGTCTTGCTTGAAAGCGTCGACGTGGTGCTCGGTGAAGACGAGGCCGGTCCCTACTTTGCGCGTGTTGGGTTCGCCGAGGGTTCGCAACCCGAGGATGGGCTCCCAACGGAAGGTGCCATTCCCCAGCCCTACCGCGTGCTTTCTAGCGACTCTTTGGAAAGTATTGCTGTTGGAACGCTCCCAGCGCTTCCTCCCCGCGCGTTGTTGATGCTTCTAGGTTCGCGCGCGCCGGACACGGTCACGCCCTTCGGCATCTACCCGCTCGAGGTGCGCGCAAACGGAACGCTGATGGCGATGCGGCCCTTAAATCTCGGAGATTCCCGCTGAGCGCCGCAGGTCGGCCTCGCTGAGCCGGGGGCGTCTGGGGTCGAGCGTCGGCGCGCTGGGGTCAGCTCTGGGTAATGCGATAATCTGCGTCTAAGGCGGATAAGAACCTACACTTCATCACGGTGTGCCGCGAAAAATGTGTTGAATCTTAATGGTTTAAGTGGATCATGCTTTCGCAGCGCTCCGCTGCGTTCTGTGTACGTTCTTTGCAGAATAGCGTCTTATGGCGCGTCGCTCTCCCTCCTACACTCGCTCGTATCTCTCGCTCCGCTCGCCGGAGCGGCCTTCAAGCCTCGCCCGACGCGGCGCAAGCACCATCTTGCCGCATCTCGGCGGGCAGGTGTGGGCGACTGCGGGTGTCGCCTCACTGTTTGGTCTAGCGCTAGCTACCGGCTGCACGGTTGGCGCTGTAGGCGCTGACCGCGACGACAAAGGCCTTGATATCGTGGTTCCCGACGATGCGGCCGACCTCCGCAGGAGCTTTGTCATCACCACGACCGGATGCGAGCAGCTCGCCCTGCTGGACGACGCCGCCGTTTACGGTGGCCCCGCAGAAACAACCTTCCGTTCGCCGGCAGACAGCGCAAGTGCTTCGACCGTCTACCTCGATTGCGACGAGAGCGCAGAGGCGCCTAGTCTGATGGTGTTCACCGCGGGCGAGGCTTCCCAGTCACTTCCTGCGGCGACGCCCGGAGATAGCCCGACTTCGGTCACGTCTACAGAATCAAGTGATCCCGACGGTACAGCCGCGGACATCGATTCCGATGACCCGCGCGCGCCAAACGAATCGGTACCATCACGCAGTGAGGAAAGCGATGCTCGACTCGGAGGCGCTGATGCCGTCGCGTACGCGATTGCCGAGCAACTCACCGAGCGCTTGGGACCCTTCATGGACCTCGGACAAGGCTTTACGCCACGTAAGGTGGCAGCGGCCTCGGTTCCCGGGTCCAAGGCTGGCGACATCAAGATTGTGTTGGGCAAATCCGCCATCGCTGACCTTGCAGAGGCGAACCCGGGCGTGAAAGAAAACCTACGCCAAGCCATAGTTCGCTCTATCAACAGCGGCGTTGTGGCTCAGACCAAGCCAGAAGAGGTCACGCTCGCCTTTGTTGTCGCGGTGTACGTCTACGAAGCGCCCGACAGCGAAAACCTCGAGACGGCCACCGGTCCCGAATACTGCAGAAATGGCGAAGGTCCGGGGTCTTATCTCGATATGCCCTGCGGAACCGTGTTGGGTGTGCAGGACGCAGGGGTAAGGGTGACAGGCTTCTACAGTGCGGAAGTCGGCAACAGTGAGGCGCGCCGTCAAACCATCCTAAGTGCGGTTTCCACCAATGAAAACGGACTCGTACAAGCCAAGTACCGCAATCCACAGAATGTGGCGCTATCCATCTCCATCGATGCGAAGGGTTTTGAGGAGCACTTGGCGGGCATTGAGGAGCCAATCTTTCGACTCGACCCCACCGAGCCGAACTTCATCGTCTATGTTCCAATGGTTGCGACAACGCCCGCCGGCCAAGACCCGGCTGGAAGCGCTGACACCTCGGATCCAGGCGCGGACGACACCGGCGTCACGCCTGCCGATCCCAGCGTTCCGACGGATAGCGTCTCAGGTCAGACCACAACGCCTGACCCAGCAGATGTGAGCGCGGGTACTCGCCAGCCGACGGAGACGCCATCGCGTCAGCGCGAGACCAATAGGCTGCCCGACACGAACCTCCCGGACTCATCACGCACGGGAAGTCCCAGTGGTTCAACGGGTAAGCAGCCCACCACTTCGGGCTGCGCCAGCGCGCCAGCGTTGCGGCCCTTTTTCCTCCTATGGCTGCTACTTCGACCCCTCGCCCGTCGACGCCGCGCGCGGCGCCAGCCTTAGCGCGTAGCGGCCGCCTCACGTGCGCACCGTGAGGCGCCATCTTCGAACCCCGCCTTCGAGCCGGTGGACGCGCGCAACGGTTAGCTCCGTTTTCCGCTTGTTCCTCGCGCAGGCTTCGGTCACATTCTCGCCCGCGGGCCCATAGCTCAATTGGTTAGAGTCCCCGGCTCATAACCGGGTCGTTCCTGGTTCGAGTCCAGGTGGGCCCACCCGCAGCGGCCAGCCACCTTGCTGTTGGCACCTAACGGCTAGCGCAGGCGCACGGCTTGCCGGGCTATTGGTTGCCGAACTACTTGGCCGCGTGCGTCGTGATCCAGTGCGCGAAGCCGGGTTCGCGGCCGTGCACGATGTCGAGATAGCGTTTCTGCACGCGAGCGGTGAGTGGGCCTCGCGCGCCCTCGCCGATGACGCAGTGGTCAACTTGTCTGACCGGCGTGACTTCCGCCGCGGTGCCGCACAGAAATACCTCGTCGGCGGTATAGACTTCGTCACGCGTTAGCGGGCGCTCGACAACCGCTACGCCCTCGTCCGCCAAAAGGGTGAGCAGGCTTGCCCGCGTAATGCCCGCAAGAATGGACGTGCCCAAGCTGGGCGTGATGCAAACACCATCGCGTACGATAAAGATGTTTTCGCCGCTAGCTTCAGCGACGAATCCCTGGCCGTCGAGCAACAGCGCCTCATCGTAGCCGTCGCGCAGGGCCTCTTGCTTGGCCATGATCGAGTTGACGTAGTGGCCGGAAACCTTCGCTTTAGGCATGAGCATGTTCGTGCCTACCCGCGTCAGCGAAGAGATGCGGCAGCGAATGCCTTTGGCCATGCCCTCATCGCCGAGATAAGAGCCCCAGGTCCAGGACGCTATCGTCACCTCTGTTTTGTTCCGTGCACCGATGCCCATTTCCCCCGCGCCCATGAAGGCCAGTGGACGAATGTAGGCGCTTTTGAGCTCGTTCGCGGAGAGCGTGTCCAAGCAGGCTTGGCAGAGGTCGTCTTCACTGTAGGGCAGTGCCAAGCCCACGACCTTCGCCGAGTCGCGAAGGCGCGCGATGTGCTCTCGGAGCCTGAAAATGCCCGGACGGCCGTCGGGCTGCGTGTACGCGCGGATACCCTCGAAGACGGCGAGTCCGTAGTGCAACGTGTGCGTGAGGACGTGGACGCGTGCCTCGTCCCAGGGCACCAGCGAACCGTTCATCCAGAGCTTTTCCACCGCCTTAACCATGCGTGCACTATAACGCATGCGGGTGTGCCAGCGCCACGCCCGCAGTTGAGGCCTCGGTTGCTCCCGCGTTATGCCCCGTCAGCGAACGAGGGTAGTTGACGCCGGGGATGCGCTTCGTTAAGCCCCACGCCTGAGCGTCTACGGCCGCTCAACGGAGCTTCACTCGGAAAAACGGTACGTTCATGGCCAGTCCCTTCACAATCATCCCCTTCCAGCCCCCGTCGGCATCAGAAGCGGTGCCGAGCGCGCCCCGAAGCACGGGAGCCGAGCAGGGCCCCGCCAGCTGCGCAATGAACGGCGGGCTGATGGCATTGATGGTGCTGGCCATCTACTTTCTCATGATTCGGCCACAGCAGCGCCAGGCTAAGGCGACGGACAAAATGCTGCGGTCCATACGTCCCGGGTTAAATGTGCGAACGCGCGGTGGCCTTCGAGGCGAGGTACTGGAAGATAAAGGCGAAGAGCTTGTCATTCGCATCGCAGATAAGGTAAAAGTCAACGTTCTGCGGAGTCACGTGGCGTCGGTTGAAAGCACGCCGGGCGCCGTCGCGAAGGTGGAGAGCACGCCCGCGAAAGCCGCTTCGTAGAGGCGGACGTGATCAGCAACTAGTCGGCAACCTTATTTCTCACGTGCGCGCGGTGCGTCCGTCACAGCGACCCAGCAAACCATGTCTAACAATTGGTATCTTCGTTTTTCTACCCTCGTCGTCGTGCTTGTGGCGGCGCTGATATCGCTCGCGCCGAACTTCAGCGCGTGGCTTCCGGTGCCGGCGTGGCTCACCGGCTTGAGCGACCGGCGCATCTCACCGGGCCTCGATATTCAAGGTGGACTTCGCCTTGTCTACGAGGTTGAGGTGGAGGAGGCGCTGAAGGACCGACGCGACCGCATCGCCGAGGATGTTCGCCTCGCGGTGTATCGCGCAGCGGATGCCGGGAAAGATGCGGAACCCGACGCTGCCGCGCTGCGCAAATTTGCCGAGGTTAGCCCCTCGTCGCCCATTGCGTTCTCCCTCGCTTTCAGCGACAAAGCGCACGCGGACATCGCCAACCGGGATTTTCTCAAGGACGATTTTCCGGACATCAAGGTGATGTCGCGGGACGACGGCCGCATCGGTTTCGAGCTGCGCGAAGAACGCATTAAGGCGCTCGAGGATTTTGCGGTTGACCAGACGGCGCGCACCATCTCGAACCGTATCGACGAACTCGCCATTCGTGAAACAACCGTGATCCCTCGGGACCGGGATATCATTGTTGAGGTTCCTGGCGCAGATGACGCCTCCTTTGACCGTATCCGCTCCATTATTTCCAAGACCGCCAAGCTCGCCTTCCAGATAGCCGCAGATAAAGAGGCGGCCTCGGTCACCGACAGTCTATTTGGCGCGCTGCCGCCGGAGTTTGAGCGCCAGGTGGAACAGGCGCCCGATGGCAGCCAAGTGCCATACCTTGTGGCCAAAGGGGATGCGGGTCGCCTCAAGCTTAAGACCTTTGTTGAGGAGGCCGCCGTGCCACCGGGCTTTGTCCTGCTCCTCGGGCGGGCGGGAGACGGCGATGGCGAAGGTGAGTCGACTTGGCGGACTTGGTTGCTGGAATCGCGGATTGGCGTCAGCGGCGAAGACATCGATGACGCTTTCGTGAGCTACGACCCTCAGGAAGGCAATCGACCCTTCGTCGCCGTTAACTTTACGCCCGCAGGCGGACGTCAGTTCAAGACGCTGACAGGGGCGCACGTGAACGAACGCATGGCGGTAGTTCTGGACGGGCGCGTCGAGTCTGCCCCGGTCATCCAGCAGGAGATCGGTGGAGGAAGGGCGCGGATCACGCTCGGTGCCTACGGCGACTACAACAAGTTGACCGAAGAAGCGCGCGACCTGGCGCTAGTTTTTCGAGCCGGTGCGCTGCCAGCACCTATTCGCCCTTCAAACGAGCAAATGATCGGGCCTTCGCTCGGCCTTGATTCGGTGCGTGCGGGCGTTAAAGGCGCCTTCATCGGCGTCGGTCTCGTCTTCTTATTCATGGTGGTCTGCTACCAACTTGCCGGGCTCATCGCAGTGGCCATGGTGACGCTGAACGTCACCTTCTTGCTAGCGCTGCTCAGTGCCTTCGAGGCGACGCTGACGCTACCGGGCATCGCGGGCATTGCGCTGACGGTGGGTATGGCGGTGGACGCGAATGTGCTGATTACCGAGCGCATTCGCGAAGAGATGCGGCTGGCGCGCTCGCCGCGGTCGGCGGTGGATCAGGGCTTCTCCCGAGCCTTCTGGTCGGTTGTGGATGCTCAGGCCACGACGTTTATTGCAGGTGTCGTCCTCTTTCAGTTCGGGACCGGGCCGATCAAGGGCTTCGCAGTCACGCTGATGCTCGGCATCATCACGTCGCTCTTCACCGGTATCTTTTGCTCTCGGGTGGTGTTCGACGGCGTGGTACAAGGATTGCGGCTTAAGCGTCTCCCTGTTGGGTAGGGAGGCGGACGCCGCCGCGCTTCCGTGACTCTCCCGCTGTTGCGCCGGTAGCGTGAGGGGAAGCCGGTGAAACGATGGCGGTACGTGTGCGGCGGCACGACAGATGAGGCACACGTTGCGTGTGCACACTGAGACCCCGCACTTTTCGGATTCGAGACAGGCTAGAAGGTAAAGCGCATGGAACTGGTCAAGCCGGATACTTACATCGATTTTATGCGGGTCAGAAAGCCTGTGCTGGGTGTATCCCTGGTACTGGTTGCCTTGTCGGTGATCTCTCTTTTCTACCCAGGGCCAAACTTCGGTATCGATTTTACCGGGGGCACGGAAATTCAACTTCCCTTTAAGGGTGATGTGTCCTCTAGCGAGGTGCGCAGCGCGCTCGAAGCGGCGGGCTTTTCTCGACCCCAAGTCGTCGCGGTCGGTGAGGCCGGCGCGGAATACATGATCCAGGTACGTGAGTCTGAAGTGGCTTCGTCCACCCAGCTGAGTGCGGTGGAGTCGGGCATCAAGGCCGCCGTCAGCAGCGAGCTACTGGGCTTCTCGGTTTCACCAAGCGGAGATAAAGTCTCGCTTACGTTTCGAGAGGACATCGACCCAACAACCTTGGGCGCGCCTTTCGTGAGCCAGGGGCTGGCGGTGCGGGACGCCGTGCGTTTAGGCGGGGGTAGCCGCGAAGACTTCCGCTACGAGGTGTTCCTCTCAGGCATGGCCGATAAGGTCGTGGCCAGCCTCACGGAGGCACTGGGGGAACGCGGTCCCGAGACACCCCGGCGTGTCGAGTGGGTTGGGCCCAAGGCAGGCGCGCAGCTTCGGTCCGCAGGCTTACAGTCACTGCTCTACGCTATCGCCTTCATCATGCTCTACGTGGCGTTTCGCTTTGACCTGCGCTTCGCGCCGGGAGGCGTCATTGCCATGTTGCATGACGCCCTCATCACACTCGGCATCTTTGTCCTCGTCCGCAAGGAGGTGAACCTCACCACCGTTGCGGCGCTGCTCGCTATCATCGGCTACTCGATCAACGATACGATCGTCGTATATGACCGCATTCGCGAGAATATTTCGCGGCACCGCAAGCGCACCTTCATCGACATCATCAACCTCAGTACGTCCCAGATGCTCTCGCGAACGCTGGTGACGTCGATGACGACGATTCTGTCCGTCGTGGCCTTCTTGTTTTTGGGCGCCGGTGTCCTGCAGGACATCGCGTTCGCACTGATTGTCGGCGTGGCCGTCGGGACGTTCTCGTCGGTCTACATTGCTGCACCGACAACCGAGTGGATAGATCGGCGCTTCTTCCGTAGATCGATCGCTAAGCAGCGCGCTCAGGCCGCGGCGTAGTGCGGCCCAAAGTAGGTCTGCGGATGCCTTCGGGGTTGCCCTTGGTGGAACATGCGGTTAGTTCAGCGAGTAGCTATGCAAAGTCGAGAGCGTCACGTTAGGCCTGTTTCCTGTTTTGCGCGGGCGCTTTCGGCGTCAGCCCTTTATGCCGCAGTGTTGTGCGCTGCAGCCGGTGCGAGCCAGCTCATGCCGTTGTCCGTCGCTGAGGCACAGGGCAATACCATCGATGCCACGCCAAAAGGCACCATCGGTCTTGGCCTCATCGGCGCGGAGCTGGGGCTAGTGTTGCCAACAGCCTTTGGCCTCTCCAAGACCTGGTCACTCATTACGTTCCCCGCTGTTGGCGGTGCGGGTGGTGCGGTCGCGGGTTACTTCCTTTTGGACGAACCGGGCCGAAGCAACTGGTCCATCGGCGTGCTTGCCGCAGGTATCGCTTTGGTGGTTCCCGCCACGTTGCTCGCGGTATACCTCAGTGCTTACAAGCCTGATTCGGACCCGACGATGGCGCCGCGACCCACCGGCGTGCTGGATATGAAAGAGGGCGAGCTAAAGCTTGCAGTGCCGGCCGTCGCCGTGGTGCATGAGCTTCCGACGGAGGTCAAAGGCGAGGGCGCAGCGAATGCCCTGCCCCGGGAGCTGCACGTTTCGGTGGTGTCTGGCAGCTTCTAACGGAAAGCCCCGCGACCGCATGCGTGCCGAGCGCGAATGGGCGGCGCATGCGCTGCGGCTGCTAGATCGAGAGGACATCAACCGGGTCATCCTTGCCTGCTCAGGCGGTGGAGATTCGTTGGCGCTGCTCTGGTTGTGTGCCCGCGATTGGCGGCTGCGCCGACGCGTGGGGGCTGTCGTGGTCGTCGACCACGGCCTCCGGGTGGCCGCGGTTCGAGAGTCGGCGCGGGTCATGGGTGCGGCAGCCCGTGCCGGTTTCGCCGGGCAGGTCTGTCGTGTTCTCGTCGAGGCGGGTTCGGGGCTTCAGGCGCGTGCGCGCGCAGCCAGGTTCGACGCACTTGAGGAAGCGGCACGTGCGCGTGGTGCTTCAGCGATTCTTTTGGGGCACACGCGTGATGACCTCGCCGAGACGCTCCTCGACCGTTTCCTCGCTGGTCGAGGGGCACGTGCACTCGATGCCATGCGACCCGTAGCGCGCGCCGCATCGCAGTGTGCACGCGTGCGACCCTTGCTCGCTGCGACCCGCGCCGAGCTTCGCGCCTACCTGGCTGCTCTCGGGGAAGGGTACGTCGATGATCCGTCCAATGACGACGCGTGTTACCAGCGCGTGCGGTTGCGCAGATGGTTGTCCGACCTCGACAGCGCGACGCGAGCGCGTTTCCTTGAAGTGGCTCCGCTGCTGCAACAGGAAGGTGCGGCGGTCAAAGCATTGGTTGCTGATGCGGGGGTGCGGCTCGGCAACGGTGCAGCCCGACACAACCCGCCGGCGCCTACAGCGGTCGCGGCTTCGTCGGTGATGGCGCGGTTGGCCCGAGACGAGGGGGCGCGGCCGCTCCTCGCCGTGGTTGGCTGGGTAGAGGCTGTCTTAAGGTCTCCGCTTGCCATGTCGCAGATCGGCGAGGTAGCTCGAGTTCGCGACTGCGGACATGGTGAGGTGTGGCTAGTGACCGGTGTGTCGCTTCACCTTGAAGACGGTGAGTGGTTCGTGGCTAGGCGCCCTACAGGCAGAGGTGTCTAGTTCTATCATAATACGATCGGTGGCGAGTCACCCCGGGTCATCGATCCCTAACGCGCACCGGGGTGTGGGTCCCCTCGCTGCAGACGCCCGGGACGGCAATCCTGAACCATGCCCTCGAAGCGCTGGCGGGATGAAAGACCCCGTGAAATCGGCCTTCCATGCGCGGACCCTGCTCGCCCCGCCACACTTTTTCCAGGCCCATTTTCCGGGGCCTT
>SLEO01000230.1 GCA_007124745.1 Myxococcales bacterium | reverse complement strand
CGCTCTTCGCCGATATCGAAGTTGATCATGCTTCGAGCGGTTTGCGCGCCGTAGTACGCCTCCGCCGGCACATCGAGAGTTCCCATCGAATCGCTTTCCTGCCGAACACGCATCACTGCCTCCCGTCGCAAAAACCCCAGCCCAAGTGGATCATCCTGCGGAACCATCCTGCCGCTGAGGTTAGCGCAGCCGAGGCGCCGTCGCACACGTGCTAAAGTGGACCCATGCCTCGGCTGCACGTTCAAACTTTTGGCTGCCAGATGAATACCCATGACTCCGAGCGCATCTTCGATGTGCTTGAGCCCCATGGCTACGCCGCAGAGCCGGATGCGGCCTCTGCGGATGTGATGGTGGTCAACACCTGCAGCGTTCGCGAAAAGGCCGAACATAAGCTCTTCTCGATGCTCGGCCGGCTGCGAGACTGGAAAGAGGCGCAGCCCGGGCGCCAAATCGCCGTCGCGGGCTGCGTCGCCTCGCATCAAGGCAGCGCGATTATCCGGCGGGCGCCCTGGGTCGATGTTGTCTTCGGGCCAGACCGCATCCACGAGCTTCCCGTGCTCCTCGCGGAAGTCGAACAAGGCGCGCCCCCTCGCGTTGCCGTCGCCTTCGACTACGACGCGCCCACCTTCCTGTCGCCGGTGGTGGATGCAGCGCCGACGAAGCTAAGCGGCCCCACCGCCTTCGTGACCGTGATGAAGGGCTGCGACGAGCGCTGCACCTTCTGCATCGTGCCCTACACCCGCGGCAGCGAACGCTACCGCCCCGCTGCGGACATCGTGGAGGAGTGCAAGCACTGGGTCCGGCGCGGCGTTCGTGAAATCACCCTCCTTGGACAAACGGTTAACTCCTGGCACGAGCCGCTTCCTTTGACGCACGATGCGGCCGCTCAGATCGACGCACCTACATCCACGCAGGCCTCGCCCGCAGCGCGCGTACGCGGCTCAATCAAAGCGACATCTCACTTTGCCCAACTGCTCCATCTCATAGCGGAAGAAGTGCCCGAGCTGCTACGCCTCCGCTACACCTCTCCTCATCCACGACACGTTACCGACGCATTGTTGGAGGCCTACCACCACCTTGCCGTGCTTCCCGACCATGTACACCTGCCTGTGCAGTCCGGTTCAAATCGAATGTTGCGACGCATGCTTCGGCGCTACACACGCGCGGAATACATGGAAAGCATCGCAGCCTTGCGGCGTGTGCGCCCCAATATGACGTTTTCGACGGACATCATCGTGGGCTTTCCCGGTGAAACGGATGCCGATTTTGCTGAAACGTTATCGCTGGTTCAAGAGGTGGGCTATGCGAGCGTGTACGCATTCAAATACTCACCAAGGCCACATACGCCCGCACTCAACTTCGAGGATGTCGCTGTTGCGGAAGAGGTGAAAGAAGCGCGTCTTGCCACACTGTTCGAAGTGGCCGATGAGGTTCAAGCGCGTCATCTTGCAAGTCTTGTTGGTGCGGAAGTAGACGTGCTGATTGAGAGCCGCGGGAAGGGTGATGAAGGGCTCTGGCAGGGTCGCTCACAGCGGCACGAGATCGTCCACCTGAGCACGCCTTCATCTGACGGGACAGGCATACGAGATGCCGACGTGTCAGCGATTGCCCCGGGCGCCCTCGTGCGTGCCCGCGTCGAGTATGCCGGTGCGCGTAGCGTCAAAGCAGTGCCGCTGGCGCTGCGGGTGGCGGCCCCGGTTTCGGTGGGTCTGGGAGGCGCGCCTAATCCCCAATCCGCTGGGCAGGTGGTAGCTGGGGAGGACGGCGCTCGCGGCGTCAAGCGCCGGTTGCCAGTGGCCGCCGCACACGCGAGCGCTTCGCCATGAGCGCCGGTGGCCATCTTTATGCGCTCGACGGTGTCGCGCCGGACATCCACCCCGAAGCGTTTGTGGCGGAGACTGCCGTGCTTATCGGGCGCGTTGTACTTGGCGCCCGAGCATCGGTTTGGTACGGCGCCGTACTTCGAGGGGACCTAGAAGCTATTGAGGTAGGCGAGGAAAGCTCCATCCAGGACAATGTTATCATCCACACCACCTACCGCAACTCGCCGGTACACGTAGGCCGCGGCGTGTCAGTGGGACATCAGGCGACGCTACACAGCTGCACCATTGAGGATCATGCACTCATAGGTATCGGTGCCGTGGTCTTAGATGAAGCGCGCATAGGCCGCGGTTCCCTGGTGGCCGCCGGGACGGTGATACGGCCGCGCACAGTGGTGCCGGAGGGTGTTCTAGTCGCCGGAAATCCGGGCCGCGTTAAGCGTGCGCTTACAGATGACGAGCGTGATGCTCTGAGCGATATCGCGACACGCTATATCGGCTACTCATCCGCGCATCGTAACGTAAAGCGGGTTCGTTAACGGTAACCGTTCAGGGGGTCCAGATCTGAGCCATCCCCAGGGTGAGCCTGGGGGACGAAAGCCGCGGGGAAATGGGCCTTCCGTGCGCGGACCCACCCACCCCACCATACTTACTCCAGGCCCATTTTCCCGCGGCTTTCTGCGTCTCGAGTTCATGAGGGGATCGCTCAGGGGTTGGGGCGGTAGCGTGTAAGCGTTCAGGGGCTCAGAAGGCAGAAACCCTGCAGGAACGAGCAAGCGGGCGCTGGGGCCCCGCGCGCAGCTTTAGGTTTTTGGGGGCGGGGGTTCGGGATTTACTCCCGAAAACCCGGGGGCATTTTGCTAAAATGCCCCCTGAACGGTTACGGTAGCGTCTGGGTGCTAAGTCAGTGATAGAATCGCGGTCGTAAGGGCGCTCAGCGACCTTGAGACAAAGTCTGAGTCTTCTAGTCGGTCTTGGCGAAGCTCAATCTCGATGGCGTGACGCATCGTGTGTCGCCGTGCGTGCGTTTCAGCGCTGAAGATGAAGCCGTCTCGGCCGGAGTACGGCCAGTTCGGTTGCGCATCAATGCCTTGGTGTCGGAGTGAGTCCAGGAAGACTGCGGCTCCCGAGGTATCCTCGTTAAAGAGAACGCCGGCCTCGTGCGCGCGAGGTATGCCGCGATAGAGTGGGGTGAATGAGTGGAGCGAAAGTAGCACGCTGGTGTGATAGTGAAGCGCGAGGCAGTCGACCGCCTTATGGTAGGGCGCGTAGAGTCGTCGAATGCGTTCGCGTCGTTCTCCCTGCTTGAGCGCGGGCATGCTTAGGTGGAGCCCATCATCAACGACATGATCCGGAATGAGTGTCGCTGAGGACGGCTCGCGATTGGGGTCAATGAGTAGGCGCGAAAAGTGTGCAATGATGCACGGTGCTTTGATGCGTTCAGCGAGCGAGATTGCGAGTGGCGCGATATGTAAGTCAGATGCCCAATGGGTGCGCCCAAGCGTCTTGAAATCGAGGGTGTGTCTCCAAGGGTAGGGCGCGGATGTGCCACCATGTTCCACGGTGATGATAGCAGCAAGTGTATGTGAGCGCGGAAGATGTGTCTGATGTGATGCGCAAGTAAGAGTCAGCATAGATAAGGATCGGGTCTAGCGCCCTAGGCGCAGGGTGTGCAAGGAGTTCATTCGGCCATGCAGAACGTCATGGGTGAAGGGAGGGAATGCTGGGGGACGGGGTGCCCGGCGAAAGCGAGGCTGCCCTCGAAGCCTATGGGGCCGCGGGGAGAGTGGGTGGCCTGGCGCTCCGCGGCGCCTCCATGGCGTGCAAGCGAGCGCCCCGCCTCCGGTAAACGTGTGGTCCCCCCCCCCGGTGGCCCGTGCTTGCTCCTGGCTTCAGAGGCGCCTTCTAGGCTGCTAGACGGTGGGGTCCTGCGCAGCAGGCGTCGTCAGGGCGTCCAGGGGCGCTCCAGCGGCGGGCGTGGCCGATGGCTGCGTTCGCCAGGGTTCGAGAGCAATGAGCGCCAGCGTAGCCTCGGCCCAGAAGGGACGGAAGCCTCCGTCGTGACGCAGGTGACGCATGCTGACTTGCCACAAGGTGCCACGTGCCTGAGCTAGATTCTCCCAAAGCACAAGTGCAGCGATGGCAAGGCAAAGGACTAGGGCCAAAGCCGCGGCTCCATCGGTTCGGATGCCGAAAATAAGCGCCAAGGCGCAGATGCCCTCAACGTAAGGGAGTGCGAGGGCCACTAAGGTAGCGGCCTTGAAGGATAGACCTGACGTGGCGGCCAAATAGAGGGCGGCGCTCTGCGGGTCGATGGCGACCGCGGCGGCGTGACGCGCCAGCAGTGCGGCGAGCACGATGCCCGCCACCCGGCGGTGCGTCTCGCCTCGTT
>SLEO01000036.1 GCA_007124745.1 Myxococcales bacterium | reverse complement strand
GCGTGGAACAGACAGCCGCGAGCCAGAGGCACACCCACAGTGACGGGCGGCGCCTCTGGCTGGGGAAGGTCAACATGTCTCCTCAAGTGTCGAATGAATGCCCCAACAAAACAAGAGCGCCGACCCATCAAGACCGCATAGGTTTGGGTTAGATGAGGCCGCCGCACTTGATGGCGGAGCTGTCCGCGATGATGGCGGCGGCGAGGTCCACCTCGCCATCGCGTACGCGTCGCAGGTCGGTGGCGTTGCCGCCGACAAGTTCGGGTAGGGGGGCGATGCCACCGCGAGGCGTGAAAAAGCCGCTGGCGACCTCGCTTGAGCCCCCCGCACCACAGGCGCGAGGTTCGCGCAGGGCGAAAACGGATACGTAGACATCTTGCTCGGTCACCAGCGTCGCGATGTCGGCGTAGGTGTGCTCAACGGGTATGCCGATTTGAACGCTGCCCTGACTCAGGAAACCCGGCGCCTCGACGAAGGTGTCATCGGTGATGTGCACGATAAGCTTGCGGGCTTCCGGACGGAGGTCGCAGGACTTAAGCGCCAGCGCTAGTGCGTCGAGACTATTTTCAGGACAGTCGTGGTTGCTCAGGCCAGGTGTCACGAGCTGTCGGTTGCCGCTCGCGAAGCGCTGCCAGTGAACGACCGCGTCGCGCATGGCTTCCGGGGACTCGAAGGGCGCACAGTTATCTACCGTCGTGGCGTCGTCGACAAAAGCGACCATGCGAAACCGAACGTCCGTATAGTCTGACTGAGCCGCGGCCCAGAGCGCGTCTACGCCATCGGCGATGGCACCGAGCTCGCCGCCCATAGAGGTGCTGACGTCGAGGACAAGCGTGAGGTCGAGGGGCTCTTGACACTGAACGGGGGCCCGTTCGCGCATGTCTTCGTTGGGCTGTGCCGCCGCCGCTTCGACGACGCTTTCAGCCTGCGGTGCTTCTGGGTCGGGGTTCTCCGCCGGAAGCGTCAACATCTCGTCTTCATCGGCACAACCCGCTGCGAGCCCTCCCCAAAAGACGAGAGGGCTCAATACACTTAGACAGATGGTGGATGCTCCTCGTGCAGCATGGCGCGAGCCGGGGCGTAGGGTCTCCATAGAGAGCCCGCGCATGCAACACTCACGCCATAACTTTACTTTAGATGTGCAAATTGGCACAGTCACCCACTAGTGGGTGTGACCTGAGCCATCCCCAGGGTGAGCCTGGTGGACGAAAGCCGCGGGAAAATGGGCCTTCCGTGCGCGGACCCACCCGCCGCACCATACTTACTCCAGTCCCATTTTCCCGCGGCTTTCTACCTCTCGACTCAATGAGGGGATCGCTCAGGGTGCGACCGAGTCCTCAGGTGCCTTCGCAGTTTTCGAAGGTGAAGCGGAACGGGCTCACCGTGACACCAGGTGCCCCGACTTCGCGGAGTTTCGTGATGTCTGCGTTCGCAGGCAGACCGACGCACAGTATGGTGCCGCTAATCTGGTTACCCGTGCGTTCGATCGCTCCCAGCTGGCAAGGCTGTTCGGGCGAGGGAGCAAGGCTGCCGCAGGCGCCTTCGAAGAGGTTGTCTTCGGTGACCTGCACGCGACAGTTGTTGTTCGCCACGCTACCGGTTTCACGGTTGAACACCGCCTGAACCAACCTGATCGAAATATCTTCGCTAAACTTCGCTTCAAACCTGATGGTGGAGCGGGTGTCATCCACGCGGCCAACGCGACAACTCAAGAGAGGCGGCGTGGTCTCGTCTTCTGCAGAACTAAAGCCCCGTGTGACGGCGACGCAGCCGCCCGTTTGTTGGCAGCTCACCTGGTACTGCAGACGCACTCCCAGCGGACCATCATCGCCGCAGGCCGTCGCAAGCAGACCCATACCCAGCGCCAATGCGAGCCGCGCGCCTCCGGGCCATCGCCGCATCGCGGGTAGTTGTCGAACAACGTGGCCAGGCTGCGCACCAGCGCGAGCTAAGACCTCTAGGACTTGGCGCAAAACAACCACCTTCACATGTTACCGTGTCTGCTGCGCTACATTCAACGCCTTTGCAATATCATCGATGAGGTCGGCGGCGGACTCAATGCCTACAGAGAGGCGGACGAGGCCTGGGGTGATACCTGCGGCGCGCAGATCATCGGCGGAAAGGGCGGCGTGGCTCATGGCCGAGGCGTAGGAGCACAGCGACTCAACGCCGCCGAGGCTATCCCCCAAGGCAAAGAGCTCCAGCGATTCAAGGAAGGCCTTGGCGCGCGGCGCGGTGCCTAGGTCTGCGCTCACAATCGCGCCAAAATCAGCCATCTGGCGCCCTGCGAGGGCGTGATCCGGGTGCGTCGGCAGCCCGGGGTAGTGGACGGCGGCAAGATCCGGTTGCCGGGCGAGAAACTCTGCCACGGCGTGGGCGTTGCTGCAGGCGGTGGCGAGCCGCAGGTGGAGCGTGCGCAGGCCGCGTAGGGTTAGGTAGGCGTCGAAGGGCGCAAGGGCCCCGCCTTTTGCGCGCTGGATGAAGCGCAGGCGTTCCAGGATGACCGGGTCGAGGCTCAGTGCGATGCCACCGAGGGTGTCGCTGTGGCCGCCGAAGTACTTGGTGGATGAGTGCACCACGACGTCGATACCGAATTCGAGGGGCCGCTGGAGCAAGGGCGTGGCGAAGGTGTTGTCGATAACCGTGCGCACGCCTGCCGCCCGCGCCAGAGCAGCCGTCTTCCGCAGGTCGATGAGCCGCAGGAGGGGGTTTGAAGGCGACTCGAGCCAGAGTAGCGCCGGCTTTTGGTCGAGACCGGCTTGCAGGCTCGCCGAATCTGCCAAGGAGAACCAATGCAGGGTGATACCCCGCTCCTGGTGGAGGGAGGTCAGCAGCCGGTAGGTGCCGCCGTAGAGTTCCCGGCAGGCAAGCACGACGCCGCCGTGGGGCGCTAGCTGCAGTGCGGCGTCCATCGCTGCGCAGCCCGAAGCGAACGCTACCGCATCCGGTGCCCCTTCGAGGTCCGCGACGACTTCTTCGAGCGCCGCACGGTTGGGGTTGTCGATGCGCGCGTAGGTGTAGGGCCCCGGGGCATCGACCTTATCCCGCCGGTAAGTACTGGCGAGCGAGATAGGCGGCATCACCGCGCCGGTGCCCAAGTCGTAGCGCTCACCCGCATGGGCCAGCCGCGTGTCCACGTGCAACTTGCTCATTGCCTCTCCCTGGCAGTAGGCCGCCCGTGACGCAAGGCTCGACGGCACGAGCGGCCGAGGCGCGTCAAAGATGCGCACGGCTTCTCAAAAACTCGGCGCGGTTTAGGCTAGTACTCAAGGCATCCGCTTCGCACGCGCACGCAAGCATTGACGCCCTTGGGCCCTCCAGCTAGCGCAGCGGTCTCATGGCGGGGACACAAGCGGCGAGCAACCTCAATCCGGCGCAGGCCCAGGCGGTCCAGCATAGCGGGGGGCCGCTGCTCGTTCTCGCTGGCGCGGGGAGTGGCAAAACCCGCGTTATCACGACGCGTATCGCGCGCCTTGTCGAGCTCGGCGCATTGCCCGAGCGCATTCTTGCCGTGTCCTTCACCAACAAGGCGGCGGAGGAAATGGGTGAGCGTTTGGCGAAGCTCACCCCCCGCGGCGTCAGCGGCAAGGTCTGGCTTTCGACCTTTCACCGTTTTGGTGTGCGTTTCCTGCAGCAAGAGGCGGCGTCTATTTGGGGTTCGCGGGCGTTTGTGGTGCTGGATCAGGGCGACGCGGCCAGCGTGCTGCGCGAACTCTTGCGCCGGGAAGCCTTCAGCGACCGCGCCCTCGACCTGAACGCCATCATGGCGCGTATCTCCCTCTGGAAGAACGGCTTCATCACGCCGGACACCCTCGACCCCGCCAACTTCGAGTACGAATACGACTCGGTCGCCGCTGCCCTTTACGTCCGCTACGAGGAACGCTTGCGGGCCCTGCGCGCTGTCGACTTCGACGACCTCATCGTGCTGCCCGCCCGGGAGCTCATGGCGCGAGATGACCTGCGTGACCGCTGGCAGCGCCGCTTCTCCCACATTCTCGTCGACGAGTTTCAGGACACCAACCGTGTGCAGCTCGAGCTTTTGCGCCAGCTCACCGGCGCCCACCGCAACGTGTGCGTCGTGGGTGACGACGACCAGAGCATCTACTCCTGGCGCGGCGCGGACATCACCAACATCCGCGACTTCGAGCGCCACTTTCCCGGTGCTTCCATCGTCAAACTCGAAGACAACTACCGCTCCCGTTCCCCCATTCT
>SLEO01000108.1 GCA_007124745.1 Myxococcales bacterium | reverse complement strand
GTTCTTGACCCCGCGGATGCACGCCCGAGCTACACGGTGTTTTCGCTCAACTACCGCGAGCTGATCGTTAAGGTTTGGAAGGTCAATGTCAGCGACTGGCATGCGTTCACTGAGCGCCGCAGCCGTTCATCTAAACCGAATCCGCCGGGCCGGTTGGTCATTGACCGTGTGCAGAAAGTCGGCGGCGGCGCAGACGAGATGGTCGAGACGCGCATCGACCTCGCCGCAGCGCTTGAGAACGGACGCGGCCACGCGATTGTGCACATCGAGCCACGCCCGTGGCCTCACGACTACGACCCACCGCGCCTGACCGCATGGGTTCAAGCGACACGCATCGGCCTCGATGCGTTCGTCGATGGCACGGATATGGTGGCTTGGACGACGGACCTCGCAACGGGCAAGCCGCTCAAGGACGTAGCGCTTGAACTCGCCCCCTACGGCGTCCGTGGTCAGAGCAACGCCCAAGGCTTAGGCAAACTCGCCCTCGGCACGGGCCAGAAAACCGAGGCGCGTGCCCTAGTGGCGCGTTTAGGCAGCGATGTCGCACTCCTTCCCGAAACCCTTTACAGCTACGGGCAGCGTGATGCGTGGATGCGTCAGCCCCCAAGCGACTCGCTGCGCTGGTTTGTGTTCGACGACCGTGCACTCTACCGCCCCGGGGAACGCGTCAACCTTAAGGGCTGGGTTCGTCGCGTGGGCGACGGCAAAGGCGGTGACCTTCTGCCTCTCTCCAAGCCTGGCCAGGTCCGCTACGTCCTCAAGGACGCGCAAGGCGTCGAGCTAAGGCGCGGCAGCACAGCGCTGGGCCGCCTCGGCGGCTTTGCCCTAGAGCTGGAGCTGCCCAAGACGCCGAACCTCGGCCACGCCCACCTCGCGCTCGACACCCGCGACGGTGACCTAGAGGGCAGCCACAGCCACAGCTTTCAAATCCAAGAGTTCCGGCGACCGGAGTTTGAAGTCAGCACGCAAGCGAGCCAGGGCCCGCACGCCCTCGGTAAGCCGGCGGAAGTGACGGTGAAAGCGGCGTACTTCGCCGGTGGCGCGCTAGCCAACGCGGACGTCAACTGGCTTGTGACCTCCACGCCTGGCACCTTTGCGCCACCGGGCCACAGCGACTTCACCTTTGGCCGCATTGAGCCCTGGTTCGGCTGGCGTCACTACCGGCCGGCGGCACCCCAAACCCGCGCCACCCACGAAGGCAAGACGGGGCCGGACGGCACCCATGCCCTCGCCCTCGACTTCCTCACGGTCAAGCCTCCCCAACCGATGCAGGTCACGGCGCAAGCGACGGTGATGGACGTCAACCGCCAGGCCTGGGCTGCCCAATCCCAGCTCTTGGTGCACCCCTCGGACCTCTACGTCGGCCTGCGGCCGCGCAAGCGATTTTTCGACGAGGCCGAGCCGCTTGAAGTAGACGTGATCACCGTCGACCAAGAAGGAACCGCCGTCGCTGACAGCGAAGTGGCTGTCACCGCAGCGCGCCTGAGCTGGACCTTCAAACGCGGCGACTGGAGCGAAGCAGAGGAGGACGCGCAGAGCTGCGAGAAGCGCTCGACCCAAGCGCCCGTAAAGTGCGTCTTCGAAACCTCCCAGGGAGGTCGCTACCGTTTGACCGCGCGCGTGGCCGACCAAGAGGGCCGCCTCAATGAAACCGTCCTCACAGTCTGGGTCGCGGGTGGCGCTCAGCCGCCTGCCCGCAATGTCACGGAAGAACAGGTCGAGCTCATTCCGGACAAAGCGTCCTACGCTGAGGGTGAAACCGCACGGGTGTTGGTTTCCGCACCCTTCTACCCGGCGGAAGGGCTGCTCAGCCTGCGGCGCTCCGGGGTCGTTCACACACGGCGCTTTAGCCTTGAAGGCCCTAGCACGACGCTAGAGATACCTATTCACGACGCCTACGTCCCCAATGTACATGTTCAGGTGGATCTCGTCGGCAAAACGGCGCGCCTTGATGACCGGGGCCAGCCCTCAACCGCCTTGCCGCAGCGGCCCGCCTTCGCAAAAGGCACGCTCAACCTGCCCGTGCCGCCGCTAAGGCGCACCCTAAGCGTGACCGCCGCGCCGAAGACCTCTGAGCTCGCTCCCGGCGAAGCGACGACAGTCGACCTCAAGGTGCTGGACGCGCAGGGCCAGCCGGTAGCGGACGCGGAAGTAGCTGTGGTGGTGGTCGATGAAGCAACGCTGGCGCTGACTCAGTACCGGATACCATCGCCGCTCGAAACCTTCTACCTCGAACGCGATACGGGCACGCGCGACTACCGGCTGCGTACCCACGTGACGCTGGCGGACCCAAGACTGGTCGCCGCAGATGGCAGCGTTGAGGCTGAATCCGCCCCCCAGGAACTGGCCGAGGGCGCGGACATGATGCGAGGCGAGGGCCGTGCGGCGATGGCGCGCAAGTCGGCACCGATGGCCTCCGCAGGCGCCCCAGGCAGCCCACCCGGGGGCAAAGCCGCGGGCGGCGCGACGCCCATCGCAGTACGCACCAACTTCGACCCTCTCGCCATCTTTGCGCCTAGCGTCCGCACAGCTGCCGACGGCACGGCACGCGTCGAAGTGAAGCTGCCGGACAATCTAACGCGATACCGCATCACTGCGGTGGCGGTCCACAAAGACCGCGAGTTCGGCAGCGGCGAGTCGAACGTCGTAGCGCGTCTGCCGCTGATGCTGCGGCCCTCTCCCGTACGGTTCCTCAACTTTGGTGACCGCTTCGAGCTGCCCTTCGTGGTGCAGAATCAGACAGCGAAAGCTCTGGACGTCGAGCTGGCTGCACGCGCCCAGAACCTTATCCTTGGCGCCGAAGCTATGGGTAAGCCGGGGCAGGATTTGGCGGCGACCCTCGCATCAACACGCCCAGGGATAGGCGTGAGGGTGCGCGTCGATGCGCACGACCGAGTCGAAGTGCGCTTGCCAGCAGCGGCAGCCTACGCGGGCACGGCGCGCTTCCAGGCCGTCGCGACGGCCGGAAGCTACAGCGACGCCGCCTCCGGCGAGCTGCCGGTCTATACGCCAGCGACGACCGAAGCCTTTGCCACCTACGGCGAGCTCGACGACAGCACTGAGCGGGTGAGCAGCATGCATCAACCGATCAGCGCGCCGACGGGCGTGGTGCCTAGCTTTGGTGGTCTCGAAGTCACTACCGCCTCGACACAGCTCCAGGCATTAACGGACGCCCTGCTCTACCTCGTCCGCTACCCCTACGAGTGCGTCGAGCAAACTGCATCGCGCGTGCTGGCAGTCGCCGCCCTTCGCGACGTGCTCACCGCCTTTAAAGCCGAAGGGCTGCCACCGCCCGAGGAGATCGAAACCACCATCAAGGTGGACCTCGAGCGTTTAGAACGCTTGCAGAACTCCGATGGCGGCTTCGGCTTCTGGTACCGCGGCCAGCGTTCCTGGCCTTACGTCTCTATCCACGCGGCCCACGCGCTCGCCCGTGCCAAATCGAAGGGCTACGCTGTTTCGGCGCGCAGCATCAGCCAGGCGCTTGGCTATCTCACCCAGATTGAGCGCCACATCCCCACCCACTACGACGCCGCTGCACGTCGCTCGATCAAGGCCTACGCCTTGTACACCCGCGGGAAGCTAGGCGACACCGACGCTGCGGCGGCTCGCAGCGTGTTGAAAGAAGCGAGCCTTGATGCGCTACCGCTCGAAGCGGCTGGGTGGATCCTGGCAGTTCTGACGGGCGATGCAGCATCGAAAGCCGACGTCGACAGCATTCACCGCCACCTCAACAACAGGGTCACGGAGACGGCCTCCGCCGCGAACTTCACCACTCGGTACGCGCATGGTGCACACCTTCTGCTGCCTTCGGAGCGTCGCACGGACGGCATCATTCTCGAATCACTCATCGCCTCTCAGCCATCGAGCGACCTCATTCCTAAGCTTGTGCGAGGCCTCTTGGCACACCGCAGGGGTGGTCGCTGGACGAACACGCAGGACAACGCCTTCGTGCTGCTAGCCCTCGACCGCTACTTCGCGGTCTTCGAGAAGCGCGAACCCAACTTTGTCGCCCGCGCCTGGCTAGGCGACACCTTCGCAGGTGAGCACCGCTTCCACGGCCGCACAACCGAGCGGCATCAGGTCGACATCCCGATGGCACAGCTCCTCGCGCGCGGGAGTGAGCCGCTTATCCTCAGCAAAGAGGGTCCGGGCAGACTCTACTACCGCATCGGCATGAACTACGCGCCGGCGCACCTTCGCCTAGAAGCGGC
>SLEO01000329.1 GCA_007124745.1 Myxococcales bacterium | reverse complement strand
TGTGCCGCCCGCGCCTCCTAACCAGCCTCTTTGTTGAGGGGCTCTCTTTCGACCAAGCCCAGGAGGCACCGGAAAGCGAGCGCAAGGCCTGGGCGGAGACGCTGTGGCGCTTCGTGTTCCGCGGCACGCTCGTGGGTGGCCAGTTCAACGCAGACCCGCACCCAGGAAACTTTGCGTTCCTGCCCGGCGGCAAAGTCGCCTGCTTCGATTATGGCTGCGTCCAAGCACTCGCCCCTGCGCGGCGCGAAGTGGCCATTTCAGTGCACTCGGCGGCGCTTGCGGGCGATATGGATGCCTTTGGCGAAGGGGTGATCAAGCTGCTCGAAGCACCCGAAGGCGCCTATCGAGATTGGGCGGAGGGGTACGTCCGCACCTGCTTTCGGCCCGTCCTCGCTCCGAGCTTTCACATCACCAAGCCCTACGCCCGCGAGCTATTTGATGAGCTAAAGAAGGTCGTGATGAGCGGTAAAGCCAGCGGCATCGCCGAAGACGTTGCCCTCCCGGAAGGCATGCTGTTGATGAATCGCCTCCAACTCGGCTTCTACTCCCTTCTGGCGCGCCTCGACGTTGCCGCCGAGTACGCACGGCAAGAAGCCCGCGTCGTCGAAGAAGCCCGAGCCCTCACCGCCTTCCCTCCCATGCCCACCACCCTCGCACCCTAACCGTTCGCCGGCGCGAGAGGGGCGGAGGAACTGCAGGATTCTCTCTCAAAGCACGGGGGCATGCGCGCAACATGCCCTTCTGCGCGGCTACGTTCGAGGCGTTGAAATGCCGAACCAGCGTGGCCACTCTAGGCCTAGTTTTTGGTAGAACTTTGCCTACTTCTTGGCCAAATGCTGGTACGAGGAGGCGGCGCAACCGCGGACCGCTTCGGGCGCGCCCCCTTTTGGCGGAGCCCGCTAAGGGGCAGGCTACCACCGGCTTCGGGATTCGTAACTGTTCAGGGGGGCATTTTACAAAATGCCCCCGGGTTTACGGGAGTGAATCCCGCAAGCCCTCCCCCGCTGTGCCTTTAAGGTGGCCTAAAGCTGCGCGCGGGGCCCCATCGCCCACTTGCCTTTTTCCGCAGCGTTTTCGCTATCTGGACCCCCTGAACGGTTACCGGGATTCTACTTCTCCGCAGGAGCGCTCCCTAGCCAAGGAGCGGCGCTAATGCGCGGCGCCGAGGGTGGCGAGGAGGGCGCGCCAGGGTTCGGATTCGGGGCGGCCGGGTTTGCGTTCGCCGAAGAACTGGACGACGAGTTCGCCAGCGGCGTCGTAGACTTCTAGGCTGGTAACGTCGCCGTCTACTGTGGGTTTGGTGACGACCCAGCTTGCATGAATGCCTTGCTCGTCGAGGTGCAGGTTGAAGCCCTTGTCCATCACATTGAACCAGGTGCCTAGGCGCTTGACCTTCTCCACTGGGCCCGTGTGAATCTCAACCACGCCGCCGCTGGAAACGAAGACCATGATGGAGAGCCCTTGGGCTGCGGCGCCTTCGAGCACGCTCGCATACGCGTCGCGCGCGACCTGGCGGGTGTAGATGCCTTCCGCGAGGCGCACGGCAGCGTAGCGGTCGAGCTTCAGGCGATGAATCATCGGGAAGAAGTCGTGGGTGTCCTTAAGGGTGGACCAGGCGTCGAGCAGGCTCGCGCGCTTGAGGAGCGCGGAGGTCTCGGGCTCTGCGGTCTCGTGCGTGCTCGCGGGCGCCGGTGTTCCATGAGCCGAGCCTTCGCGGGGCGCGTCGCTCGCTGGCGTTTCGAAGGTGGGCATCTCGCTCGCTGAGGCGGCGAGCTGCGCGACCAGCGCCTCGAAGGGCGCGGTGTCTTTGCCCACCCCTACGAAGATTTTATGCACGGCTTCACCCGCGCGATTGAACACCTGAATGCTCGGGTTGATGCCGCGGCCCGTCACTTGTTCGACGGCGAAGGCGGCGTGCCAGGCGCGCAGGAAAAGGCGCAAGTCGATGACCTGGCCGATGACGTTCGCCATGAGGCCGAAGCGTTCATAGCCGCCGTAGACGCCCTCCTTTTCGATGACCGCGTGGGCGTTGCGCGTGAGCGCCATCACCTCACCTAGGGATGGCAGTGCGCCCATCAGAGCATCCCAGTCGCTGCGCAAAGGCCGGACGCGCGGCACACCGGCCTTATCCGAAGGTGCCGTGGCGAAGGCGGCCACGAGCGCACCCTCGCTCACACCGAGCGCTGCGGCGGCCTCGCGTTGGCGCTGGCCGCCCGGAAGCGCCCGATAGCGGTCGAGCAGCAGGCCGTGTGGCGCTTCGGTGTGGGTTAGTTGCGCGTCGTCCATAGGCTTTGCCCCTTGAGTCGTGAGGTCGGTGTCCCGTGCCCGTATGGGTGAGACCTGCCCTACTGCTGCCATTCGTTGTTGTTGTACACTCATCGTTGCTTGTTCCTTCCCATGCAAACTTAAACGCGTTGTGCGTTCTTATTTCTGCGGCGATGCGCCGCGCGCTAGGCCTCTTGAAGGCTTTCCCCCGCGCCTACGGGCTCCGTGATGAAGAAAGGCCGCGCGGTGCCTGGAAGCGCGACTTCTTGAAAGGGTGTGCCGTAGACATCGCTTAGGCGGGTGCGGGTGAGCACGTCTGCTACGGCGCCCGCGGCCACCGGGCGGCCCTCCGCCAGGAGGAGCGCGTCGTCGGCGTAGTGGCGGGCGAGGTTGAGGTCGTGCACCACGACGACCACGCACAGCCCGCTGGCGGCGTAGCGACGCAGGACACCTAGGACGCTGTGTTGATGGCGCACGTCGAGGGCGCTGGTCGGTTCGTCGCAGAGCAGGACGGGCGTGGCGCTGGTGAACACCGGCGCGCTCTCGTGGTCGAAGTCGGCGGCGCAGAGCTGGAAGAGCGCGCGGGCTAGCTGGACGCGCTGTTGCTCGCCGCCGGACAGCGTCGGCAATAGGCGGCCCGCGAGGTTCCCAAGCTCGAGCTGGTCGAGGAGCGCCTGCACGCGCTGGCGAAAGCCAGGTTGCTGCGGGCTCTCACCGTGCGGCAGGCGGCCCAGTGCGACCACCTCCTCCACGGTCAGCGCGACACTCAGGCTGGTGCTTTGGGCCATGTAGGCCCGCGTCAGCGCTACCCGGGCGCTGTCGCGGATATCGACGCCACTAAGGCGCAGGGTCCCGGCGTCCGGCGGAAGGACCTGCGCCAAGATGCGAAGCAACGTGCTCTTGCCGGCGCCGTTGGGCCCGACGAGAGCGGTTAACCGGCCCTTCCGCGCAGCGAAGGAGGGGATGTCGAGGATGCAGCGGCCGCCGCGCACCATCGTCAGGCCCTCTGCACTGAGAACGATGTCGCTCATGCCTGCCCCCGGCTGCGGGCCATCAGTAGGAGGAAGAACGGGCCGCCAAGCAGGGCCGTGAGCACGCCGACGGGCAGCTCCTGAGGCGCCGCAACCGTGCGCGCGAGGATGTCCGCGCCTAGCAGCAGCAGTGCGCCGAGGAGCACGGCGCCCGGCAGCACATGGCCATGTAGCGGCCGGCTGGCGATACGCACAAGGTGCGGCGCCACAAGGCCGATAAAGCCAATCAGGCCGCTGAGCGCGACGCAGATGCCCACAAGAAACGCCGTCAGCAGCACGAGCAGCACCTTGAGTTGCGCCACGTCTACACCGAGGGACCGGGCACCTTCGTCGCCTAAGATCAAGGCGTCGAGACGGCGAGCAAACCAGGGAATCGCAGCACTCGCGAGGACGAGCACGGCGAGTAGCGCGCAGCTTGCCGTCAGGCTTGCGCCACCGAGGGCGCCGAGCGTAAACGACGTCAGCGACCGCAGGGCTTCATCCGAGGCGATGTGAAGGACCATGCCCAGCACCGCGCCGCACAAGGCATTGATGGCGATGCCTGCTAGCAGCAGCCGCTCGACGGAGACTTGGCCGGCGGTGCGGGCGATGCGCCAGACGCAGGCCACCGCCAGCGTGCCGCAGAGAAAGGCGGCGAGCGTGGTGACGGGCGCCGTCGCGGCGGCGCCAAAGCCGATGGCGACGCTGGCACCGACAGCCGCACCGCTGGAGACACCGATGAGGCCCGGGTCAGCGAGCGGGTTGCGGAAGAGGCCCTGCAGCAGGGCGCCACTCAGCCCAAGCGCGCCGCCCACGCCAAGGGCCAGCAAGGTACGCGGCAGCCTTAGCTGCATCACCACGAGCTGCGTCCGCGAATCGCCGTGACCGCGCAGCCACTCCCACACCTCCGCAGGCCCAACGGCCGTCGGCCCCAGCATGAGCGACAGCAG
>SLEO01000370.1 GCA_007124745.1 Myxococcales bacterium | reverse complement strand
GTCTCGTTGGCGAGCAAGGTGCGAGCTAAAGCGTGCGGGGTAGTTCATAGGGGTGGGGGTCGTCTTCTAAGGAAGGCAACGCGCTACACTTAATGGGGTCCGGCACACTGGGTAGATAACTAGATAACTAGATAACTAGGAGAGTGTGTTATGTCGATGTACTACAGTGATCTTTATGTGAATACTGTTGCTAAAGGCCTATTGGAGACTGGCGAGACCCTTACCGCCCGATCAAGTGCCAAGGTGCAACCTTGGTGGAGCTTCAAGTTGCCCATGCTCGGCGCGTCTTATCTCATCCTTGCAACGGACCGGCGCGTTGTGTTTATCAAGCATCGCAAGGGCTGGATTACTGGGTACAGGATGGAAGAAATCAACTTCATACCCTGGACCAATATTGACGAAATTAAGATCAAGGGCTTCCTCGCAAAGAAGAAGCTTCTCGTCCGAGCTGAGCGAAAGACGCTGAATATGAAGGTGCAGGGCGGGTTTTTCGAGATCAAAGACAATATCAAATCTTTGGGGGCCATCGCGGACTCGTGGAAGCAAAGGAAGGCGCTTCCGGCCTGATTCCGGCGTCACTGTGATGCAATAGCCGTCACCATTCCGGCAAGGTTGGGATGCTGGTGTTGCGCCTTTTTAGGTGGGCAACACCGGCTCGCAGATGTAAGCGTTCACCGGGTACAGAAAGTAAAAACACTGCGGGAAAGAGCAGGTGGGCGTTTGGGCCGCACACGCAGCTTTAGTCCAAGCTTTGGGGGCAGAGTGGGATTCGCTCCCGAAAACCCGGGGGCATTTTTCTAAAGTCCCCCCTGAACGGTTGCTCACAGATAGACGTTTAGCGAGTCGACTCGAGAACGTAAAGTTCCAAGAGGCCGTTAAGGCAGGCGTTTAAGTGCGCTCACGTGTCATGAGCGCTTTGCGACTCCAAGCGTCGGTTCACGCTCCGGTGGTGCTGCGGGAAGCGTCCACGCGAGATGTTGATGCCCCGCACATATTGTCCGGGTGCCGGCTATATGAGCCCTCGACAGGTCTCTCTGACAGAGTGGTGGCGCGATATATCGTTCTGGCCGCGGTTGGGAATCGATGGTTAGCGTTTGGGGTTTTTGGCGTCTTCGTCGAGATAGGCCAGGATGACTTCATCTAGAGTGTGCTGACGCAGTCCTGACGCGTGTTTGTTCGGGGCATCCGGCGGCAGGATGTCGATGGCTGCAGGTGCTTGATGCGGTCCGGACTGATAGCGGCCGGCGGTGGAGCGCGACCGCTTCCGCAAGGCGTTGGGCACTGGTGCTTTCGGCCCGGCTGGCGCAGCGGCGGGTTCGCCCGACGTCCTGCTAGGCGGTAGCGAATGGTTTGCTGGCGCAGCGGCTTGGTCCGGGGGTGTCTGCGCCGCGAGCGGTGGGGGCAGGGATTCAGGCTTTGGATTGAAGAGCGGTGATGCCTTCAGAAGCTTTTCGGCCGCACGTTCAAGCGCGGCGATGTCGAGTTCGGCGCTTGAGTCACCTACCTCGCTCGGGCGCCGCTGGTGCGTGCTGCGAAAGTGATGGGCGTTGGCTGCCGCATCACGGCGGAAGGTCCCGCGGTACTGGAGATCTTCGCCGGTATCCGTTGGAGGTGTCTCATCGCGCGCGGTGGCGTCCGCACGCATCGCGCCGGTGCTACCTAGGGCGAGTGAGTCGTCAAGCTCGCCGCTTGTCAGGGCTTCGATGAGCGTGCTGTGCTCGAGGCGCATCAACTCGCGGACGGCATCGGGGTAGGCAGGCGTGTCAACTAGGTGGGCGTAGGAAGCTTTGCGGCTCGCAACGATGCGGCCCCCGTCGGCGAAACAATGGGTGAAAATGTGTGGACGCTTGACGCCCGAGTCCTCGGTTTGGACGTGGTAGGTTTTGCCTCGGTGACGGACATTGGTGTTGTGACCTAACAGCGGGCCCACTACGACAATGTACCATAGCCGCGGTCTAGATGGGTTCTGCTAATCGCAGACGGAGGGTGCTTTGCGGCACTTCGTCCCCCCGCCGGACTGCCCTAGGACGTGAGCTGGATGTTGGCGTTGCGCGCGAGTTCAAGGAAACGCGCCGGGTCATCCGTGCCTGCATCGGGGTAGGCGATGAAGGTGATGCGGTGCGCATGGGCCAGGTGTGCGGAGTCTCCGAGCCTGCTGGCAAGGCGTCCCGCAACGATGGCGGTCCCAGCGCCGTCCGTTTCCGGTAGCAAGACCACCAAATCTGCTTTCGGCGTGCAGAACACGTAATCGAGCGTGCGCACCTGCTCGCGAACGAACTCTGCTAACGCATCGGTGCTGCAGCACGGGCCGGGTGCCAGTTGGACGGCGATGCAGCCTAGTGCCCCGGCGAAGCGTGCCGCGCGGGTGAGCTCGTAGTCCAGCGCAATGGCTAGCTGCTCCGCGGTGCCCGGTTGAAGGAGAACGCCGCCTTGCGCAGTCGGTATGATGCTGGGCGTGTTCCCGGTTTTCGTCCTGACGGTTTCGTCGAGTGCGCTTCGACCGCCAGGGTGACGTGGGGCGGGTGCGGGGAAGGCGCCTTGCAAGTCGCTGCTCCCGAGGTTGCCCTGGGCAACCGGCAGCGTCTGCAGGTAGTGACGAAGGGAACGCGTCGCCAGTGGCTTCTGCAAGAGGGTGTGCGCGCCAAGTGCCCGCGCGGAGGCTTTGAAGGCCTCGGACACGCCGGGCGACGTCAGCAGGGTGACAGGGACGGAGCGAAAGATGTCGTCCTCCCGCAGAGCTTCCAACACATCAAGGCCGGAAACGGGCGCCAAGTCCGCGCCGACGAACACCCAATCCGCCGCCTCGCGCGCCATCATGGCCAGGAGGTTGTCGCCGTCCACCGCCGTCAGGGGGATGTGCCCCGCGTCGACGCAGAGCTGCTCGAGCAATCGAACATCGAAGGGGTCCGAGTCCGCGATCAGGATTAATGCTCGCTTGATATCATTGCGCCGACGGCCTGCCACTTACGCCTTTCTGGGGGGGCAGCTCTGCCGCGGACGGGCCCCAGCGGCCCCCAAGCGGTCGGTCACGAACGCGTCATCCGCAGTGCCCCCCGGGAAGTTTAGCGACTCTCGAGGCTCAATATCAATCACCGCGTGGGCATGCCTGCGGGTCGCAGGCGCCAGGCGGCGTCGCGCACCCTCCACGCCGGCTGCCGCGCTGCCGGCCGCCTCGCAATCTCACGGAGCGCATGCCGGATGCCCGGCGGAACTTGGAAGTGCGCGTCCCAACGGTATAAACGGTAGTCGCGTCACCGCGCCGAATTGCAGCGCACTTTACCAAGGGGTACACCTACGGCATGACCCATCCGGCGCCGCGTCCGCGACCCGCGGCCCAGGCCGCCGAGATCCTCTGGCGCATCGAAAAAGACGCCGCCTTCGCGGCGCCCTTGTTGGCCAACGCCGCGATCGCCGCGCCGCAAGGAGCTCCCAGCACAAGCGTCCCCGGAAGCCCCGTAGCGGGTGGCACCCTCCGAAGGGGGGCGTCGGGGTCTGACGCGCGAGATGCCGAGCCGGGGCACTCGGGGATGCGGCAGAGCGGCAGTGCCGCAAGCGCTTCAGTCGAAGGTGCGTCGGCCGATCAGGGGCGGGCGCGGCTGACCCAGCTCGTCTATGGCACCCTCAGGATGCAGGTGGCGCTCGACGCCCTCCTCGTCCCGCACTGCCGCAAGAACCTCAGCGCCATGGACGGTCTCTGCCGCAACGCACTGCGCGTGACGCTCTACGAAATCGTGTGCATGGCCGCACCGCCGCACGCCGCGGTCGGCGCCTGCGTCGCCTACCTCAAAGCGAAGCGTTCGAGGCCTCTCGGGGGCCTTGCGAACGCCGTGCTTCGCGCCGTGTTGCGTGAACCGCCTACGCTCAGCGAACACGTGGCGCTGCCCGCTTGGATCGAGGCGCGACTGACGGCGTCGCTAGGCCAGGAGCGCGTTCATGCGCTGAGCTATGCCCCCATGCCGCCGAAGACGGGCATCGCGTGCGCCGATGCTGCCGCCGCCGACGCGCTGCGGGAGGCGCTGCGCGCCGAGGCGGAAGTGGCCGTCTCGCCTTTTCATCCTCTCGTGCTCAACGTGCGGCGTGCGGGTAGCCTCGACCGACTAGCGCCTATTCAGCGCCATCAGGCTTGGGTGCAGGAGGAAGGCTCGCAGCTCATCGCCGAGTGCTTGCCGCTAGGGCAGGGCGCGAGCGTGCTCGACGCCTGCGCCGGCCGCGGGCACAAGACACTCGCCCTGCTGCGCCGGGATGCTTCCCTCAAGGTAAGCGCCGCCGACTGTTACCCCGAAAAGCTCGAACTGCTGCTGCAGGCGTGCGCGCGCCATTTCCCAGAGACCTCCGTCGAGACCGCCGCCACGGACTGGACCCGGGGCAGCGGCGACCTCGCCGGTCGCACCTTCGACCTCGTGCTGGTGGATGCGCCGTGCTCCGGCCTCGGCACCGCCGCCCGCCGGCCGGAACTGCTGCACCGCCTCACCCCCGAACGCCTCGCGGAACTGCAGGCCGGCCAGCAAGCCTTGCTCGCCGCCCTTGCAGCCCACGTGGCCCCGGGCGGCACACTCGCCTACTGCGTCTGCTCTCCGCTGCGCGAGGAGGGCGCACACATCGCCGAGGCTTTTGCCGCGCAGCATCCTCAGTTCGCGCTCAGACCGCTCCCCGTACCCGCTGCTTTGGCGCCCGCAGTCAACGCCGCAGGTCCGTTCCTAGAGCTAGGCCCCTGGCTCGACCCCGCCCACGACGGCCCAGACGCCTACTTCCTAGCCCTCTGGACCCGGAGCTCGGGCGAGGGGCCTGCGTAGGCTCCACCGTCCCGCGCGATGCGCCATTGACAGGCAGGGGGGGCTTCATTAAGGTCTCGCGGCTTGAGAAGTTTCCGCGGTGGCTGAAGTCTTCAAGCCGGATTGCTTTCGAGCACGGGGCGTAGCGCAGCTTGGTAGCGCGCATGGTTCGGGACCATGAGGTCGGAGGTTCGAATCCTCTCGCCCCGACCCGAGTATTCTACGGACTTTTAGGCAGGCTTTTGGGCAGGCTACTGGACAGAGTGAAGGACGGATCATGGTAAAAGCAGTCGCAGCAGTGCGCGTCCTGGTCGTCGATGACGATAAAGACGTCTGCGATTTCATGGAAACCTTCTTGGTGAAGGACGGCTTTGAAGTCCGCACCCTTTCCGATGCGACCAAGGTCGAAGATGAGGTCCGCGTCGGGGCGTACAATCTCCTGATTCTGGACATGATGATGCCGCAGCTCGACGGCATCAGCGTCCTGAAGGCCGTGCGCAAAGTCGACAGCGACATCGCCGTCGTCGTCTTCACGGGCTACCCGAGCATTGAGACCGCCGTTCAGGCGATGCAGCTCGAAGCGGTAGACTACCTATCCAAGCCCTTCAATCCCGAAGAGTTCCGGGAAGTCCTCGAACGGGTACGCCGGAAAAAAGGCCTGCTTAAGTCGCCCGAAGAGAATCTGCACCGTGTCATCGGCGAGACGGTTCGCGGCCTTCGTAAAGCACGCGGCCTGACCCTCAAGCAGATGTCGAAGCGCACTAACTTGAGCGTTTCGCTGCTATCCCAGATCGAGCGCGCCGAATCCAGTGCGTCTATCTCGTCGCTCTTTAAGATTGCGACGGCGCTAGACGTGCGCATCCAGAGCCTCTTCGGCGACTACTAGACCCGCGCCGTTTAAAAAGGGCGAGCGCGTGGTCGCAGGGTATCGGTACCCAAGCCTCGCGGTTCGGCCGTAGGTTTCGAGCGTGCCGCCGGGGCCCCGGCTTGTGCCTCAAAGGGTAAGCGCGACCGAAAGCACTTTTTCCCGGCTCACCCTTGCTCCCGAGTCTGTGACCCGCTGAATGGCAAATAGCGCCCATACCCAGCAGAGCTTTCGCCGCGGCCTGCTCTGGTTCGGCTCGGGAACCGCGCTCGCCCGTCTCGCGAACGTCGCGAGTCTGCTGGTGATCCTGCGGCTGCTCTCTCGACAGGCCCTTGGCGAAGCGTCGTTGGTCTTGGGTGCGCTTATCATCCTCGAATCGTTGGCCAGCCTTGGTCTCGAACTCGCGGTGGTGCAGGCGAAGCGTCTGGGGCGCGGTGAGCTTGCGAGCCTGCATTGGTTTGCCGTGGCAGTGGGCACTGGCCTCGCCGCTTTGGTCTGGTTTGCAGCGCCGCTGCTCGCAGTCGCGTTCGATAGCGAAGCGCTCGCGCCCCTGATGCGTCTGGCTTCGATCAAGCTCATCCTGCTCGGCTTCTGCCTTGTGCCGCAACAGCGCCTGGTGCGGAGCTTACGATTTCGCCGCTATTCCGTCGCGCATACTACAGCAGGCATCGGCGAGGACATCGCCAAGGTCGCCCTCGCCTTTGCCGGCCTGGGCGCCAGCGCGCTCGTAGGGGCCAACGTCCTGCGCGGTGCGGTGCTGCTTGGGTGTTTGCTGGGCATGACCCGCTTCTGGCCACGGCCCCGGCTGCGCTTCCCTGAGGTGCTGCCCCATCTGCGTTTTGGCTACCGCATTGGCCTGAGCGGCGTGATTCTGCAGGGCGCGAGCAACGTCGACTACTTTATTGTCGGCCGCTTCCTCGGTCTCGAAGCGCTTGGGCTTTACCGTGCGGCCTTCGAGCTTGGCGTCATGCCCCTCGACATGATCGGCCGCGCCATCTACCGCATCGCCACGCCCGTCTTCGCTCGCCATGCCAGCAACAAGACCGAGTTCCTCGCCAGCGTGGGGAACGTCAGCACCGCCTTGTTGCGTCTGCTCGTGCCGGTTGCCGGCGGCATCGCCTTCGCCGCACCCGAGCTGCTACTGCTCGCCGGCGGCACGCAGTGGTTGCCCGCCGTCTTTACCGCGCAGCTTCTCGTAGCCGGCGGCCTGCTGCGCGCTTATGAACGCCTTCTGCTGCAAGGGCTGATTGCTTGGGGGCGTCCGGGCCTCGCGCTGCTCGAGGCGGTCCTCTCGCTCGGACTTGTGGCCGCGGCGCTGATGGGCACGGTGTGGGTCGCGGGCGGTCAGCCGGTGCTCTGGCATTTGGGCTTAGGCTGGGGCCTCGCGCAAGTGCTGCTCTTCGCTGCAACTTGGCGCTCTTGCCGAGTCGCCTTCGGCTTAGAGGGCCGCGCCCTATGGCACCAGGTGCGCGGGCAGCTTGCCCTGCTAGTGCTCATTGGCGCATGCGGCCTCGCCAGCGAAGCGCTCTGGCCGCACAACTTGGCGAATCCCGTCCAAGTAGGCTTGCGCCTCGCCGTCTTTGTCGTTGTCCTGCCGCTGCTTTACCTTGGCGGCAGCCGTCTTCGCCGCACCCCGGCAAGCTAGCCCCGGGCGCCGTTGCACATCATTGCCTCTAGACGCGCGGGGCATTTCTGCACTACATCCATGGGCATGAGTGCGCTTTGGATGTCCCTGCTCCTCGGAGTGAATCTGGCCTTTTTCGCGTGGACGGCGCAGCGGCGGTTGCGGCAAGTCTTCATCGCGAAGGGCGACGCGCGCTTTACCTGGCGGAACGGCGAGCTGCTGGCACGGGTCAAAGACACGCTCGTTTATGCCCTTGGACAACGGCGGATGACGAAGTACACCGTCGCCGGGCTCGCGCATATTCTGATTTTCGCGGGCTTCCTCGTGCTGCTCCTGCGTTCGCTCCTCCTCTGGGGCCGCGGCTACGATATCGGTTTCGATTTCTTCGGCGTCCTCGCTGCCGGGACGCTGCTCGGTGACGGCTACAACCTCGCCAAAGACCTCTTCGCCTGCCTGGTGGTTCTGGGCGCAAGCGTGTTCGTGTGGCTGCGCGTGGTCGTACGCTCGCCGCGCATGACGCTCGGCGTCGAAGGGCTCGTGATTCTCGGCATCATCATCACGATGATGCTGGCGGACTTTCTTTACGACGGCGCGGGCCAGGTCCTGCATGCCCGTGCCCTACACCAAGCGTGGGCGTTTCACGCCTCCGAGCCGGTGGGGTCGCTCTTCGCGTTTGGGCTCAAGGGCGTCGAGGACACGGGTGTCCTGAAGGTGCTCTGGCACGCGGGCTTCTGGTGGCACGCCGCCTTCGTACTCATTTTCCTCAATATCCTGCCCTACTCGAAGCATTTCCACATCATCACGGCTTTCCCCAACGTGTTCACCCGCGACCGGTCACCCTACGGCCGCCTGCCGAAAATCGATGACCTCGAAGGTCGCGTGGAGCGCGAGGAAGCCCTCGGCATAGGTAAGCTTGAGGACCTCTCCTGGCAGCACGCCATGGACCTCTACACCTGCACCGAGTGCGGCCGCTGCAGTGACCATTGCCCCGCGTACCTCACGGACAAAAAGCTGTCGCCGAAGCATCTTACGCTCGCCCTGCGCGACCACCTCTACGACACGGAAGCCGCCCTCCTGCACGGCAAGACGCCCGAGAGCGACGAGCGCGGTCCCCTCCGCACCCACCCCGAGCCGCCGCAGGATGCCTACTTCCGCAATGACACGCCGCAGGCGCTCGTGCCGAACATCATCGACCCGGACGTCATCTGGGCCTGCACCTCCTGCCGCGCCTGCGAAGAACAATGCCCGGTCCTCATCTCCTACGTCGACAAGATTGTGGGAATGCGCCGTGACCAGGTGCTCATGCACAACACCTTCCCCCCGGAACTCGCCAAGCCCTTCCAAGGCATGGAAGTCAACGGCAACCCGTGGAACCTGCCACAGGTCGACCGCGACGGCTGGGCCAAAGGTCTGAGTGTGCCGCGTCTCGCGGACCGTCCCGACGCCGATGTGATCTACTGGGTGGGCTGCGCCGCCAGCTACGACGACCGCGCCCAGCGCGTCGCCCGGTCCGTCGTGGAGCTGCTAGGCGCTGCGGGCGTCAACTACGCCATTCTTGGCAAGCAAGAGTGCTGCACCGGTGACTCCGCGCGGCGAGCGGGCAACGAGTACCTCTTCCAAATGCTCGCCGAGCAGAATGTGGAGACCCTCAACGGCCTCGGCGCGCAGGAGAAGACCATCATCACTGCCTGCCCGCATTGCTTCAATACGCTGGCCAACGAGTACGGCGATTTCGGTGGCAACTACAAGGTGGTGAACCACACGGATTTCCTTTTCGAGCTCGTGCGCGAGGGCAAGCTTACGCCGGTGCACCGCGTCGAAGAGCGCATCACCTACCACGACAGCTGCTACCTCGGCCGCTACAACAACGTCTACGACTCCCCCCGCGACATCCTGAAGTCCATTCCCGGCGTCACCCTTGGCGAGGTCGAGAAGGCTAACCGTGAGCAAGGCCTCTGCTGCGGTGCCGGCGGCGCCCAGATGTGGATGGAGGAGCAGAACAACAACCGGGTTAACCGCAAGCGCACCCTTCAGATTCTGCAGACGGAACCCGAAACCGTCGCCAGTGCCTGCCCCTTCTGCATGACCATGCTGACGGACGGCATCAAGGACGCCGAGCGCGACCAAAACGTCAAACAGCTCGATGTTGCCGAGGTGTTGGCCCGCGCCGTGCTCGGTCCTGTCCACCAAGAAGCCGCCTCCGCCAGCTGAGCCGAGGCGCTAGCGCGCGCACAAAGCCGGTGCGCGCCGCATCCGGCTGCCGCGGTCTGTCCTGTCCATGGGATTGCTAGAACCGCGTACAACCGAAGCTCAACGGTCAGCAGACTCAAGGACGGGTTCGAGAAGGCGTTCGGCGCGGTAGATCCAGCAGTGGGGAGACGCCGACGGGGAGCGGTATTTGGGATGCACGCGTAGAGGTGCGCCCTAGTGTAGGACGGCCTGTCAACGCCTGGGCAATGAAGCCGCACGATTGAAGCTGACAAGCGCTGCAACTGGGGCTAGAAAGCGCGCATGCAGCGTCGTTGTAAAATCGTCTGTACCATGGGCCCCGCTGTTGCGACCGACGAGGCCGTCAAGCAGCTCATCGCCGCGGGCATGGACTGCGCCCGGCTTAACTTCTCCCACGGCACCCACGCAGCCCACGCGGAAACCGCTGCCCGCATTCGCGCCGCGGCCAAGGATGCTCGCCGGCACATCGCGATTCTCGCTGACCTCTGTGGCCCCAAGATGCGCGTGGGTCGATTCGCCGATAACTCGGTCGAGTTAGTACCTGATACACGCTTTGTCCTCACCTCACGAGAGGTCATCGGCTCCGCCAAGGAAGTCAGCATCACCTATAAGACGCTGCCTCAGGAGGTGTCTAAGGGTGACGTTATCCTCCTCGACGATGGCTTGCTCAAGCTGCGCGTCGACGAGGTCCGCGACCAAGACATCCACTGCATCGTTGAAGTAGGCGGAGAGCTTTCGAACAACAAGGGCATGAACGTGCCCGGCGCCACCCTCAACGCCCCGGCCCTAACGGACAAAGACCGCACGGACCTCGCCTTCGCTGTCGAGACCCTTGGTGTCGACTACGTGGCCCTTTCTTTCGTCCGTCGTCCGGAAGACGTGCTCGAAGCGCGTGCTCTCGCAAGGGATGTTCCTCTCATCGCCAAAATCGAGAAGCCCGAAGCCATTGATTGCTTGGAAGCCATTATCGACGCGGCCGACGGTGCGATGATTGCCCGAGGTGACCTCGGTGTCGAAGTCGGCCCGGAAAAGGTGCCCCTCATCCAGAAGCGCATCATCAACGAGGTTAAAGAGCGCGGCAAAGTCGTCATCACGGCGACCCAGATGCTCGACTCAATGATCCGCAACCCGCGCCCCACACGCGCCGAGGCAGCGGACGTCGCCAATGCGGTGCTCGACGGTACGGATGCCGTCATGCTCAGCGGCGAGTCCGCCTCGGGCAAGTATCCCATCGAGTCGGTACGCATGATGAACGCCATCATCACCGAGGTGGAGTCCGAGTGGATCGAGGCCGCGGACCGCGCAGCGAAGGACCCGCAACACGTGGGCCAGTGGGGCTTTGCGACGGCCGCCGCCCGCGCCGCTGCGTTCCTCTCGTTTGTGCTGCCGCTCCGCGCCATCGTGGTGTTCACCAGTGACGGCCGCTCGGCGGCCCTACTCAGTGGTCACCGACCACGCGCCATGATTGTCGGTGTCGCCGACAACGCCCGCCTTGCCAACCGTATGGCGCTAGAGTGGGGTGTGGTTCCGAAGGTGCGTGCCACGCAAAGCGAGGACCTGGCGGATGTCTTGAAGGTCTCTATCGACCTCGTCACCGAGGACAAGCTCTGCGCCAGCGGCGACGCTTTCGCCCTCGTCGCTGGCTGGCCGGTTTCCGGCCACACCAACACCGTGAAGCTCCACCGTCTCGCCTAAGTTCGGACCCGCTTTAGTGAAACCTGCGGCAGATGAGCCGCGGGTTTGTGCCCGGTAAATCGTCGGAATGCGAGGCATGTGGGAGGGAATCTGAATCGTTCGGGTGGGCCGTCCAAAGGCCTCGTAGCGTGCTGCTTGAGGCAAGGGCACTGCCTAGCCTTGATGCAAGCATGCGAATAAAGTAGCCCTCTTTTGCGTTGGGTATGTTGCCGGTGAGGTAAGCATGCTTTCAAACGCTATTTCTTTAGTCCGCGGGCGTCCTTTAAGGACTAATTGTCTCCCTTCCTCAGTGCCACGAACTTGCTGGCTTGTGCTCCTGGGTGCGATGGCGGCGGGGTGCGCTGCGGGCGAACCCGGCGAGCTGGATTCGGCGGGCCGCGGGGCCTTCACGCTGGTAGGCGATGCGGAGGCTTGCGGGGATGTCGCGCTAGAAGGCGGGACGCTGCGCTTTGCGGCGCTGCCGAGCACGGCGCAGGCGTTTGGCATCACGCGCTGGCACCTGCAGCCGAGCTTCGATGGCAAGGTGTCGACGCAGACGGTGTCGGGCGTTGATGCGGAAGGCAACGCTATCGCGCTGGGCTACCTCTCACTCGACCTCGAAGCGCTGCAGGCGCTCGGGGAGGAAGCGGAGCTGAGCGAGGTCCTAGAAGGAAGTGACAAGACGCTTGAGCTGCTGGATGGTGGCGCGCTAACGGGGCAGCAGACGACGGCCCTATTTATCGAACTAGGCGAGGCGCTGCCGAGCGAAGCCTGTCTACGGCGGGCCGCTGGAGGCCCACCAAGCGTCGTGGAAGGACCCGAGGACGAAGGTGTAACCCCTCTCGCCATGAACGATGACCCGCTCCTCTTTGCGCGGGTAGGCGGCGCGGGACTACCTGGAGGCAACGGCGAGCCGTGGACGTGTCGCGAAGAGCAGCTCGCGTTTGACGCGGCGGAACTCGGGCTGAAGCTATCGGTGCTCACGGGGCGTGCGGGGGTAGGGTTTGGGTCGCGCATCCAGGCGGTGGCGGAGGCCTCGCGTGCGCTGGCGTGCTGCCGCGGCAACACGAACGCGGTGTGGTCGAAGGGCGAAAGCTGCGGTTGCCCCGAGAGGTCAGGCAACAACCGGCCCATCTTGCGCCGGCTCAGCCCGTCGCTCGGGCAGCCTGATGCGCCGCTCGCCGGTCTCTACGTACCGCCAGCGCAGCAGCAGTACCAGTGTCAGGCCTGCCCGGAGTCGCGTCCCCTTTGGAACGACGTGACCAAGCGCTGTGTAGCGTGCCCCGGCGGCGCTGCGTGGGACAGTGAGAACGAGAGCTGTGGCAGCCCCCAGAACCCTTTTGACGGCATATACCGCCCGAATACTACCGGCGCCGGAAGTGACCCCAATTGCGTGTATCGGGTGACCCTGGAGTTCATCAATCAGAATAGACACACCGAGCCCGTCGACCGTTGGAGTCATCGAGCATGGTGTGACCCCGAACCCTTTGGGCCGAAGCCGTGGACGCAGTCCTACGAAAGCGGTTACGCCGTTGGTATTCATCCGGGTGATGGAAGCTACTGCGACCCGCGCGTCCAAAACTGCCCATGCGGTGACGGAAAATGTTGGGCGAGTGAGTACTTGGCGATGCGTTGCGAGAGTTCGTCCGGCTTCAACTACACGGTCACGAGCTGCCCAAGCGACGGCACGTGGCACATCGAGACGAACGTCATCGCCCAGGGCCCGATAAATGGCTTGACCTTCAAGCTCGAGCCGCGAACTAACATACCGGACGAAGCCAACGTCGGCTTCGTCCGGCCCACAGTGTACCTCGAGGCCGGTGGTAGAACGATTGCCGTGCCCTACGGCGACACCTCCAACTACGCGATCTCGAGCCCAGGGTCTACGTTCATTCCTCGTCATCTGGACGTCGTATGTCCACGGACCTCGGACGCCCGAATCAAACTCATAACGCCGTTTCAAGGGGGTTATATCAATCGCTCGGTTTCGAGACATCATTCTTACAGACGTGATGGCGGCTGGCTCAATATGTACTTCCCACGCTGCAACGAAGAGCAGCCTGTAAACCCCATCCCAGGCCCGGGTGAGCCCGGCGCGGACGGCTGCGAAGGCGGCCAGGTCCGGGGTACCTGGGGCGGTTGCGTCTGCCCGCCAGAGGGCCCTCCGCGGAACGCGGAAGGCGTGTGCGCGTGCCCGGAGGGCAAGGTGTGGGACGCGGCGGAGAGCCGCTGCGTTCGCGGCCCGGAATACTGCTTTGGCGCCGTGGGCAATAATTGCGTGACGTTGCAGGATGACCAGGTGGGCGTCTTGCCTGATGGGCTCGTGACCTGCGCTGCGGGCACGGTCGGGGTGCCCGAGGGCGCGACATGTATCGCCGACGTGCACGCGTTGCCGCCGGAAGGTGACCGCAAGCGCCAGGCGGTATCCGTGGGGTCGCTCCTGCATGACCAGTGCTGCAGCGACGCCCCGGAGGGTTTTGCGTGTGGCGGCAACAACACGCAGCCTGGCCGGTGCTTCGGCGAGTTTATGCGGGCCACCCGCGATGTTGTGAGCGGACGGACCTGGCCCATCACCTTCGACCCGGCCGCGCCTATCGATGCGCGTATTTTCGATGCAAGTGGGGCGCTGACCCCCTACGCAGGGCAGCTCTTGGCTCCCGGGGGCGCGGAGATGCGGGCCGAGGACGCGCGTTTTTGCGCCAGTCAACACGTGGCGCGGCACGCATCCGGGACGACCGTCTGTGCACTGCGCGCCCTAGGCGGCCACGGTACCCGGTCGGTCGTGCGCTCGAGGCCGGAGCCATCCGTATTCGACTCACATAGCGGGTACGATGACCTCGCTTCCAGAAGTGCTGGCGGCGACAGAGACATGCAGACCCACGCCGGTCGTGGCGGGCGCTGCGAACGTTTCGAGGGCAATGCTGAGGACCTCCGTCTCGCACTCACCGATGGCTACAATCGCGTGGTCGACCCACGGGAGCAGCGAAGCGGGAAAGTGTCCGTCCAGCGCTGGCAGCAGTACATCAGTGGGTTTTGGTCGCGTGCGTCAAACCGCTGGGTATGGCGTGACGAGCACCACCAGCTCCAGGCCTTCGCCCTCCTTGAGTCACTGAACGAGGTTGGCTCGCAAAAGAGCTTACGCGTGCTGGCGGGCGCGGCAGATCATGCGGTGGACGCGCTGATGGATTGCGTTCTCGATGCTGAAGTAAACCTCGGTGGGCGTGTTCTGTCGGTATCAGCGCTGGATTATCAGAAAGCCTATTGGGCGAGTGTCGTCGCGCGCACCAATGAGGGGCCCCTGCCCGTATTCGGCACGGAGTACGGTCGTGACCGGGAAGGCGCGCTTGTCACGGGTTACACCTTCCTTCCGACGTACGGTGCCTGTGGACTTAGGAAGGACCGGCTGCCGATGCTATCGGACCAGCCGCCGCCCGCGCAGCGTAAGTTGTTTCGACCGCTTGCGAACAACCTCGATGCGGGGACTCCGAGGCAGGTCATCTCCGCGCATGGTGCGTTTGCGGGGGATTTGGGCTCTTTTGTCGTACCGGAAGGCATGGCGCTCGTCGACTTCATGCCGCCGAACTACCTGATGATGATGGGGTTTTCGC
>SLEO01000304.1 GCA_007124745.1 Myxococcales bacterium | reverse complement strand
TGGACGTTCGAGATACCGAGCTGGCGTACCGTGCCGTTTTCCGTCGCCGCTTCCATCGCGCGCCAGGCTCGCTTGTCGGTCTCGCTCAGGCCGCGGGCCTGCGAAGGCCCGTGCAACAGCAAGCTATCGAGGGTGTCGACGCGCAGATGCGCGAGTGACGACGCCACGGACTGCGCCACCTGCGTCTCCACCTGCGCGCCCAGGTCGTAGGGCAGCCGCGCATCCTGAGCGGCAGGGTAGGTGAACTTCGTTTGGATGAAGAGCGCCTCGCGGTGCACCTCACCGGCCAAGCACGCCTCCTCAATGGCTAAGCCTACGTCGGCCTCGACGTAATGCTTACGCTGGTTTGCGGTGTCGAAGCCGCGGAAGCCCGCCTTCAGCGCCCTGCGAACAAGGGACGCCGTCTGCCCCTCTTTCCACGCCGTTCCATAGAGCGTGCGAGGCCATCCAGCGCCCTTCGCTTGAGACGTTCCCGCATGCCGGATATGCGCTTGGTCGCCCCTGGAATGCTTAGCGTCCATAGTTTCGAGGTCTCAGCACCCGTAACCACACGTCATCTTGACCAGGTGCTGCTGAGCCCTAGGCGCTTACGCCCAAGACGTCGATGCCGCAATCACTGGCTGCCACCTCGACGCGCGAGCAGGTGTTCAGGGGGTCGATAAACCTGAACCGTTGTTCGCGCGGGCGCTAGCGGACGCGGTAGGCAGCGGAGAGCAGGACCATGGTGTCTCTCGCGCTCGTATTGTTGACGACATCTTGGCGGAGACCCACCTCAAGGGAAAACATCTCGCCGATGTAACCAAGGCCGGCGGTGATCGCATGCGCTCGCCGGCCCGTATCCGCACGGTAGCCTGCCCGTAGCGGCAGAAAGCCACCGAACATCCACTCGATCCCGCCACCCGTAATGTACTGGGTGCGGGAGAAGCTATCGATGTCCGCGAGGAAATCGCCGCCGAAGGTCAGCACCCCACCCAAGCTGTAAGCGACGCTGCCACCAAACATGCGCGGCGTCAGCGACGAGCTGCGGTCGAGCACGTTGTAGGCGAGGGCCACGAGATTGAGCCCCGGCAGCGGCGAGATGCGCATCGACGCATCGAAGGTAAAGCCTTTGGCTTCTTCAAGGGTCACGCCATCGTCTTCACCCGAGCGGTCCTCAAGCAGGACGTAACGCCCTGTTACGCCGAGGGCAAACTGCTCGATAAAGGCGTAGGCAAGGGCGAGTTGCGCGTCGATGCCGCGGACGCTCTCATCACGGGGGCCGGTGACGCCGCGAAAGCCAACACCCGCACTTAGGCGTGAGGTCACGGAATCCATCAACACGCCACCGAAGGACCACTGATCCGCACTGCTATCGTAGTAGTTCACCGACTCGATCAGATAGGCCGGCCGCACAGGCATATTGGCCGCGTTCTGCAGCGCGGCCGCCGTCCCGGATTGACCGGCGCGCATGCCGCTGCCGAGCGACAGCGCCTGCGCGGACTCGCTCTGATTGGCCTTGGCTGGCGCCGGAGGTGTGTCCTGGGCTGCCAGCCGCCTAGGGCCCCCAACACTGCTCAAGGGCCCAGGGAGGGCGAGCGGCAACGCGCCGAGCACTAAGAGAACAGCGGCAGTGCCGAGTGCTCTACCGCTTCCACGCGCGAGATGCTGTTTCCAAGACCCTTGGCGGAGTTTCGACGACGACCGCTGCATCCACGATGTCTAGCATCGAACGGGGCACTTCCGGAAGCTTCGCGCACGTGCCGAGGCCAGGTGTCATCACTTCGCTTGGGGATCCGCAACCCTGGGCGCGCCTACTTCGGGGTTGAGAGGCAGATCGGCCTTGTTTGCAGCGGCCGATCGCCGTCTGCAGCCCCAGACGATCACCCCCACCACGCGCACACATAAAGCAAAAATCCAGCATGGACAGCGCTCGCTACCGAGCTCAAAATACTAATAAAATCAATAGTCTATGTTGACTTATCCGCGAGATAGCGACGCGCATTTGTCACGATTTTGCCTTGACCCGAAAGCGCCTAATTTTGGCGAGGATTACATCCCCCACAAGCAGAGCTGTCGAGGGCGTAGACGCCCTAGACCAGGGTTGCTAGCAATGAGGGCCGCTACGCGAAGTCGCGTTGGCTGCATCCTCGTGTGGGTCCCCGGCGTCGTGACGCGCGCCGGGGCAACGCTTGGAGCTTCTCCTACGCGGAGCCGAGGATGCGCGTTCGCGCACACCGCTCGGACGGATGACCTTGCACAACGGATTAGGACGACCTGTGAACATGCTTGTGGAGAACGCTGTGGAGAACGCCGGCCCAGATCGGTCGAACACCCCGATAACACTGAGCAATCAGATTGATCACAGCCTGTGGACTAAAGCCCTTGAGCGCCTACACGGGCGCCTTTCAACGGAGAACTTCGAAACCTGGCTCGCCCCCGTATCCTTCGTGGGGCTTGAGGGCGACCTCTTGCGTCTGCGTATCCCAAATCGCTTTTATGCGGACTGGATACAGGCCAACTATCTCGATGTGTTGATCGACGCGTTGGCGGAGGAAGCCGCCCTACCGCCGTGTCATCTGAGCAAGCTCAAGGTGCACTGGGACATCGATGAACGGCTCGAACCCCTGCGCGCCACGCCCAGCGAAACGAAGCGCGCGCTTAGCGCCGAGCCCGCTGGCGCGCTCCGCCAGGTCGAAGCGCTTCACCCACCTTCCGGTCGCGACCAAGGCTTCACACACCGAGAAGCTAGCAACCCGGCACCTGGGACGCCCCGCACAGCCTCGCATGTCGCTAGGAGCACCAACGAGGGCGAGCTCCAGCTCAACCCGCGTTACATCTTCGAGAGCTTCATCGTCGGTGCATCGAACCAGCTCGCCCACGCGGCGAGCGTGGCGGTCGCCTCCGAACCAGGTAGACGATTCAACCCGCTCTTTCTCTACGGCGGCGTCGGCTTGGGCAAAACGCACTTGATGCACGCCATGGGTCAGGCGATTCGCGCTGCCCACCCACAGGCCATCATTCGCTACGTCTCGGCCGAGCGCTTCACGAATGAGTTCATCTGGGCGCTGCAAAATCACAAGATCGACGCCTTCCGTCAGCGCTACCGCCAAACCTGCGATGTCCTGCTGATGGACGACATTCAGTTCCTCGCGGGTCGCGAGCAGACGCAGGAGGAGTTTTTCCACACCTTCAACGCGCTGCATTTGGCTGACCGGCAAATCGTCGTGACCTCTGATGTCTTTCCCCAGCAGATTCCCGAGATGGAGGAGCGCCTCGTCTCGCGCTTTCAGTCGGGCATGGTCGCCGATGTCCAGCCGCCGGAGCTCGACACCCGCATCGCCATCATCAATCGCAAGGCGGAGCTCGAAGACATTCACCTGCCGCGGGAGGTCGCTCTCTTCATCGCGCAGACCGTTCGCAACAACGTTCGCGAACTCGAGGGCACCCTGTTGCGGCTCGCGGTAAAAGCAGACTTGCTTAAGGAACCGATTACGCCGGAGCTCGCCCGCGATGTACTGCGCGGCCATTTGATGCATGGCCGGAGCATTCCGAGCGTCGAGGCCATTCAAAAAGCCACCTGCGATTACTTCAACCTGAGGCTTTCAGATCTCAAGTCGCAAAAGCGCCAGCGTTCGATTTCGCTGCCGCGCATGATCGCCATGTATCTGTGTCGGCAGCGACTGGGCACAAGCTACCCTGAGCTTGGCGACCGCTTTGGCGGTAAAGACCACACGACGGTTATCAATGCGGTACGCAAAGTCACCTCACTGCTCGAAGCGGACATGCAGGTACGCGAAGCGGTGGACACCCTCGAAAAGCGCCTTGGCTAGCGCCAGCGCGCGCTTTTCGTGCGCACGCGTCTTTTTAAGCAGCGTCACGCTGCTCACGCTCGTTGGCGCACCGACGCTAGATCTTGGACAGGCTGAAGCGCAGCCTGAGCGCCCATCCGAATCCGCCGCGCCCGCGCCAGAGGCCCCGGACACAGACCACAGCGCGGATACCCGCAGTCCGGAAAGGCCCACACCCCGCACCGGAAGCGATGACGACGGGGCGCCCGAGTCAGACGCCCGGGGCGATGCAACGCCGCGGCTGCCCGCAGCTACGTCGCCACACACGCTGCCCTCGGGAGCTAGCGATGTGCACAGCAGCTCGGCGCAAGCCCCAGCGCCCTCAACGGCCGCAGGCGCGCTCGTTGAGCGCCGCTTGGAGGCCGAGCCTAGCCAAGCACAGCGCGGCCTCCTTGTCTTGCAGCCCGTAGCCCGCGGCAGTGAAGTGCCAGACAAGGCGCTTGAGCTCGCGGCCTTGAAGCTTCGGGAGGTCGGCTTGGCCGCGGGCTACCGACTTGTTGAACCGGAGGCGAGGGCAGCGCATCAGGCTTCGGGTTCGCACACCGAGCAACCTGCGGCGGCGCTCTTCCGCCAGGCCCTCGCACAGGGAGCGGACCGCGGTATCCGTATCGACCTGAAGGTCCGCGACGACCGTTATCACTTGGAGCTGCTTGTCGCCTCGCTTGACGGTCAAGGGCCTCTGCGCGCGCGCGGGCATGCAACGCCAGAGGCGCTAGGGCAACGCATCGCTGCGTTGGCGGAGCGCATCCTGCCGCGCGCGGACCAGTGGTGGGGCCCGGCGTTGCCCCGAGGCGATCTGCGCGCCCAAGGCGCAGACTCGCTGCCCTCAGCGCACGCGGACGGCACACACGCGTCCAGCAAAGGCGAGCCCGAACCCGCCACCGCGGCGGCGAAGCGCAAGCGCTTCGGACTTGCCGTGCTCTACAACGCTTCGCTCATCTTGAGCGAGCGCATCGCCCACAACAGCCAGATGGGCGCGCGCTTCGACCTCAACCTCAACCGCCGCTTCAGCGCCTCCGTCGGTGTCACGTACCTCAACCTGAAGGGCCGCTTGAGCCGAGCCCACAGCAGCGCGCTCCTGGGCCAGCTAGCCTTTCGCTCCTTCGAACACGCCCGTTACGGCTGGAGCCTGCCCATCAAATTGCAGGGCGGCTACGTCTTCGCCAATGGCGGCTACGTGCGCGGGAGCCTCGGCTTCGCGATGCCCCTCGGCGCGCACTTCGAATGGGGCGTCGACATTCTGGCGCCCACGGTGTGGTTCGTGCCCGGCGGCGAGCTCATCTCCCTAGACGCCGCCACCGACCTCACTTGGAAGTTCTAATCCGCTGACGTGGGTGTGGCTGAATCGACCCGCGACCTGTTGACAGAGTAAGCAAGGCGTGGGCGGGAGCGTCCCGAGTGGCCCGGGGGTGCGGCCTCGGAGGGGTTTCCTAGAGGGTACCCAGATTTGGGTTGTGCGCGGCGCGCAGGGCCCAAATCTGGGGGGCGCCAAGGGGCACGCCAGCGTGCTCGGGCCGCCGCAGAGGCCGCACCCCCGGGCCACTCGGGACACTGCCTCGGCAAACGCAGGATGGTAGCTGTAAGGCGAGCGCAGGACTGCGTCAGGATGAACGTTAGCCAAAGTGTATTGGGCGCTATGGGAGGCGCAGGGGGTTGAGGTGGCGCACGGCAATGAAGTGGTGACCGATGGTGACACCGACGGCGGCCGTGAGGCGTCCGCGCAGAGGCAGTAGGGGACGCACGTCCCAACGGCCTTCGAGGCCACCTCTGGAGGAGACGACCTGGCGACGAATCTCGTCGCCTTCCCAGGCGGAAGTCACCAGGCGGATGGTCAAGGCATCTTCCGGCCAAGCACGCGAGACCGGCGCCGCGCTGGCGGCCCCACCCCGCACCAACGCGGGGACGAGCGCCGCTGGTGCAATGCTCCAGGAGAGGACGCCTTCGGCGAAGCCGAAGACGGAAGCGTTTTCTTCCTGAGTGTCTGGTACTTCTGGCGCTGCAAAAGCGCTCACTTGCGACTCGGCCGCCTCTTCCGTGGCGGCAACCGGAGTGGCCCCGCCCGCGGCTTCCGCTGAAATGCGCTGCGCGCCGCTTGAGCCGAGGGCACGAAGGGTGCGCGCATGTTCCTGCTGCAGCCGAACATTAAGGGGGTCACGCGCCAGTAGTGATTCGTAGAGTAGGCGGGCGGCTTCGACCTCACCCTGCTGCAGCAACATGCGCGCGATGAGACGCAACTCGACGGGGGAGCTTTCCTGGTCGAGGCCGTGTTTGGCGAGGAGTGTAAGCGGCTGCGCCGCCACGCCTGCCACCGTGCGCATGCCGGCACCGCGGCTCAGCACGCGCGGTAACGGTCGCCCACCGACGAGCGCACCGAACCATTGCCCGAGGCTTCCACTACGGTCCGTGGCGAGTACGCCTTCTACGAGACGTTTGAACCGGTGGCGGGCCTCCTTCATGCCTGACGTTCCCAACGCTTCCCTTCCTGAGGCTTGCGCGCTCACGCTCGACGCGTGTAAGCACGCAGCCCTATGCGCTGCAATCCGCATTGCTTCTGAGGTCTGCGCGCGAGCGCTGCCCGGCGCCAGCCGGCTAGTCGGCCGTCGGCACGACTAGCCCCGTATCCGCAGCGACAAGCGCGGCAGCGGCCTGCGCGCAGTCGCGGTCGATCTGTGCGCACAGCTCGCCGGCGCTCGCGAAGCGCACCTCGCCGCGTAACCGGCTACAGAGATAGAGCGTAAGCATCTGATCGTAAAGCTGAAAGCTGCCGCCCAGCACGTGGGCTTCGCAAGCCCGACCGGCGGCGAAGGTCGGACGCGCACCGATGTTGACGACCGCAGGCTGCAGCTTGCCTCCAAAGGCCGGAGACGCCGCCCACGCAGCGTAGACACCGAACGCGGGCCAGACCACCGCACCTAAATCCAGATTCGCCGTGGGAAAGCCCAGCGTACGGCCCCGCTGGTCGCCCGGGACCACCTTGCCGCTGAGTTCCGGGTACCGCCCGAGCAGCGCCGTCGCCAGCGCCAGGTCCCCCTCCCCGAGCGCCTGCCGCACGCGGGTCGAGGAGACCACCCCCCCCGCTAGCTGAACCTGAGGGGCTATCGCGAGTTCAACCCCATTGTGTTCACACAGCCGCTGCAGCAGCGCCACATCTCCGCGGCGCTCCGCGCCAAAACGAAAATCTGCGCCAACGACCACGCCGCAAGCGCCGAGTTCCTTCCGCAGGATGTCCTGGAAAAACGCCTCTGCGCTGAGTTTCGCGAAGGCCGGCGTAAACCGCCGCGCCACCGCGTCACTCGCTCCCCAGTGCCGCAGCAGTTGCTGGCGACGGGCTACGGTCGTGAGCGCGAGCGGTGCCTGCTCGGGCCGCAGCACAGCCAGGGGGTGCGGCTGGAAAAAAAGCGCAACGACGGGCAGAGGCTCGGCGCCAGCCGCCTGGGACGCCTCAGCCGCCAGCCCTTGCGCACGTGCCAAGAGCGCTTGGTGACCTCGGTGCACGCCATCGTGATTGCCCGGGACGACCACGCTGCGTTGCGCCTGCTTTGCTTTGGTCAAACCCATCCCCAACCAGGTAGAGTCCTACGGCCCAAGCGCCCAGAGTTCAACATCCCCTTGCGGCGCGCCTGCTCGGCGAGTTTCAAGGATCCGCGTCGGCGCGCAGGCGCGGGGTATGAGCTTAGGCCCCGAGTTCGACGCGCATCAGTTGGTGGCCGACGAACAGGTAGTCGCCGTTGCCCAAGCTCTCCTCGGCAGCGATGCGAACGAAGGTGCCGTTGCGCGAGTCGTTGTCGATAAGGGCGAAGCGTTCGGCACCGCGCTGCTCGATGGTGCCGTGCTTGCCCGAAATGAAGATATCGTCAGGAAAGTTCACATCGCATTCCTCGCGGCCGATAGAGACGCGCGCTTTGCGGCAGCAATACTCGAGCCCGTCGGCGCCGCCTTCAAGCACCTGCACCAAACGAAAAGAGCTAGCGGCGAACGGTGACGCAAAAAACGAAGCGTCATCACTTGAAGGGTTGGGGTCAACGGCCGAGGCGTTCGGCGGTGCATCCAGCCGGAAGACTTGCTGACCACAGATGAAGTGGGCGCCGAAGCCGACCTCGACCTCCTTCTTGATGCGCACGTAGATGCCGTTGATGCTGCCGGCATCGCGGACGGCAACTCGGTCTTTTTCGACGCGAAGGGCCGCGTGCCGCGCGCTCACCCAAGGGTCCTTATCGAAAACGATATCGGTACCGCTACGGCCGATGAGCACGTCCTGGCGGCCGAGGTCGAGCTGGGTGCCCGAGGGGTGTTGCACCCCCCGAATCACCACAAGGCGCGCGGGCGCGCTAGCTGACGGGTCGACCCAAGGCGTCACGTCGAGGCTCTGGCGCGCTTCCGGTACGGGGGCGCCGCAACCGCCGCAGTACTTGTGTCCCGAGGGCACCGCCGCACCACAGCTACGGCAAACAAAATATCGCGCTTGTTCCATGATGGTATTTCCGGCCAGAAGGTGCCTGTCAGCGGCGGCTTTCCACGCCGCGACACCCCCGCCAAGCGGGGTCTGACACCGCGGACACGCGGAGGCTTCGAGCCCAAAGGCCGTATGGCAATGGCCGCACACGGCGCTGAGCCGGCTCTGCCAAGCCTCCAAACCCTTCCCACTCACTGTCTTAAGCTAACCGCCGCGACGCACGCGACGCAAACGCTAAGCGTTCAGGGCCTTGGGTGAGCGAAAAGGCTGTAACGAAGAGCAAGCGGGCGCCCTGGCCCCGCGCGCGGCTTTAGGCCAACGGATGAGCAGCGTGGAGGAGGGCCTGCTTCGACCCTGAACGGTTACCCGCACATACGCAGCCTCAGCCCTGCGCGATCCCCTCATTGAGCCTGGGGGACGAAAGCCGCGGGAAAATGGGCCTTCCGTGCGCGGACCCACCCACCCCACCATACTTACTCCAGGCCCATTTTCCCGCGGCTTTCTACGTCTCGACTCAATGAGGGGATCGCCCAGGCCTCAGCGCTGCGCGCTCTGGGAGCTGCTCTCATCAAGATCTTGGGGCGCCGCAGGGGGCTCCGTACGCGGCGAGACTTCGCTGCTAAGCGGACGCAGCGCTGAGATTTCGGATTTCAGCGGGCGTTCCGTTGGCGCGCTCGCACGTAGGGGCTCGAAGATTTCGGGGTGCTTGCCGCCGTAGGTCGGGAAGTAAGCGACGCGGTCTCGGCCCCCGGTTTTCGCCGCGTACATCGCTTGATCCGCGCGCTCGATGAGGGCGTCCGCAACCTGTCCGCGACTGAGCTGCGCGACACCGATGCTTACGCTCACGTAGCCCGCCGGCTGGCCTTCCCCGCCGGGAACACTGGAGGTAGCCAGAGCCTGCCGAATCTTCTCACCGACGCGGGCGGCCTGAACGACGGTCGCGTTCGGCAAGACGACGACAAACTCCTCGCCCCCGTGCCGGGCGACCGTGTCGATGCGACGCACACAGCGCCCGATAATCCGGGCGACCAACTTCAACGCCTCATCACCGACGCCGTGCCCACAGCGGTCGTTGAGCTGTTTGAAGTGATCGATGTCGATGAGCATCACACTCAGCGGCTGACCGAAGCGCGCGACACGCTCGAGCTCAAGCTGCAACCGCTGCTGAAAAAGCCGGCGATTGGCGAGCCCGGTAAGGTCGTCCAGCGTGGACTCTGCCCGGAGTCGCTCAAAAAGTTCAGCATGGCTGATAGCGAGGGCCATCTGGTCGGCGACGGCGCTCAAAAAGCGCACCTCCATCTCGGAGAGCGTGTCCTCCGGTGGCCGTGTGAGCGCCATGACGGCGATGAGCTGCTGCCGGTGAATCACGGGAAACGCCGCAAAGGAGCCGTCGCGCGCGACCTGAGACCAAAAGGAAAGGTAGTGAGGCTCGGCCTTCACGTCGGGCACTAGAATGGGGTGGCGAATTTTGGCGACCTCACCACTCACGCCTTCGCCTTCACGCAGCGAGCGTCCGAGCACCGCTTGCGGATGCTTAAAGCCCGAGGCCGCACGCACGACGAAGCGTATCCCGCCATCGGGCGCGATTTCGCGCAAGAAGATGGCGCACTCCCGCAAGCGCAAATCCGCCAGCAAACGCGTTGCGAGGTCATTGACTACCTGCTGCAGTTCGCACTCACTGGCGGTGATACGCAGGATATCAAAGAGCAAGGCGCGTTCCCGCAGCCGCTGCGCCAGTTCGTCGCGCTTGTTGCGCAGCGCCAGCAGCAGTTCGGATTCTTCCTCGGCGGAGGCACCGCTACCATCGTGCGCCTCGCTTGAAAAACGCTTCAATACGATGCGCCCGGAATGCGTCTTCCATGTCGCCTCGGGTTCGCTGTCCTGGGCGTCGCCCGGCTGCGCCCCCGCGGCCTCAGCCCGGACGGACTCGGGATTGCGCCACAGCCCTAGAGGCTCGGGCCCGGCGTCTTCGTCGTCGCGCTCACCGCGCGGCACGCCACGACGCAGGCGGGACCGTGCTGCGCGCTGCCGCGACCCCCGCCGAGCCCATTCGTAGAGCCAGCGCACACTGACAAGGCAGGCCGTCACTCCGCCTGCTAGCGCGGCGGCGAGCACGAGAGCCGCCTCACGGACCCCCGGCAGAAACCAGCCAAGGCCAAAGTAAAAGCTAACGATGAGCCCGGCGGTCGCCAGCGCCGAGCCAAGCGCTGCACGTTTTAATCCGCGGAGCGGCCGTTCGGCGCGCGGCGCCATTGAGGCTTCGTCCCAACCGTCCCAAGGAGGCGCACCGGCGCCGTCGGCGCCCGGCGCCGCATCTCCGCGACGCACCTCAAGATGCGCCGGTGATTCACTCGCCAACTGGCTACCACCGCGCTGGGCGCGCCCTGAGGGCCGTTGTCCCTCAATGCGGTAGCCTGCAGCTTCGAGGCTGTCGTCGCTCACGGATTTATCCGCCCACGCGTCACGCTCCATTGGTTTCCGGCCCCTTCTCAGCTCTCGCGCGTTTCCGCTGCCATCCCGGCTGCGCTACCCCACCCGGGTCGCCTCGCTTGGGCCGGCTCAGAACAGCCGAAAGGGCCACCTGAAACGCAACGCATACGCTGAGGCAAGCGCTCGAAGGACCCAGGCCCTTCTCCCAAGACACCTAACAGCCAGCTGGGAAGGCTTGTCGCGGGCATGCCCGCTCCGCCCACCTGGGGCCGCCTCCCTGCTCTGCTGATACCGTCCTGTGGCGATGCGTGGATTCGAACCACGGACCTAGCGCGTATGAAACGCCCGCTCTAACCAACTGAGCTACATCGCCGAGACGCTGCTTTAGAGGAAATCGCTCGCGAACTACCACATTCTGTCTGCGAAAACCGTCGCGCGCTTTAGCACGGGACAACGTGAGGCGCACTCACACCCCACGCGCCACTTCTCCGTAACCCAGGCGTGCCACGCAACGCGCCCCGTCGGGCACCCCGAGGGCTTTCCCGTCGGCCACGCTCGGCTGGTGCACCCAAGGATGCGCCGTTGCGCCATTCGTCCTAGTGACTTGGGCGCTTCGACCACAGATTAGCCCCGGAGAAGTAACGACATTTTCTAGACTAAATTAGGTTGATTTGCTGACAGACCCTTTCCCTAACGCCCTAAGGAGCTAGCACCCAGTCCCGCGGGGCGCCAGCGCGTGGGCCGGCCTATCTTCCCGAAACTTCCCCTTTTCTGCCGAAGCAACGGGAAAGCCCACCGGTAAGCGTTCAGGGAGTAGAGACCTGAGCCATCCCCAGGGTGAGCCTGGGGGACGAAAGTCGCGGGGAAATGGGCCTTCCGTGCGCGGACCCACCCACCCCACCATACTTACTCCAGGCCCATTTCTCCGCGGCTTTCTGCGTCTCGAGTTAATGAGGGGACAGCTCAGGGTAGAGACAGCACAAACTCTGCGGGAAAGAGCAAGTGCGCGGTGGGGCCCCACTTGCCGGCTTTAGGCTTTGGGGGAGGGTGGTCGGGATTCACTCCCGCAAACCCGGGGGCATTTTGCCAAGATGCCCCCTAAACGGTTACGCCCACCGGGAGCGCATACCTAGCGAACTTGGTAACCGACGCTTAGGGCGAAAACGAGCTGATGGCGCGTGAGACCCTCCTCCGCCAGCCAACCGGGCTCACGAAAATCCGAGGGGTCATCGACGGTCAAGTTGTTGAGGAAATGGACTGCGTACTGCAGCTCCGCACGGATAGGGAGCGCGCCCCAACGCGCCTCGGTCCCGAGTGGAACGTCGTAGCGCAGCCCGACACCGACCAACAGCGCTGGACCGTAGTGTCGTCGCTCCTCGCGCGCCGGACTTGCGAACGGCGAGGCAGCTGCTGCGTCGTCGAGCGCGGGCGTTGTGTAACGCGCAAAGGCCTGGGAGAACGCACCGTAGACCCCGAAAAAAAGCCGCACATCCTCGATAACCTCGAGAAGATGGTAGCGGAGCCCGCCACCGAGCAGCAGCTCGCGGGCAGAGACCCCGCCGGTAAAGCGGTCGGGCCTAAGCGCCTGCTCATAAAGGCCGGCATTGGGGCCTCCCGCCAGACTTGCGCGACCGAAGGGCACGATTTCAAAGCGACGACCGATATCGATAACAGGTGCCTCGATTTGCAGCGCAAAAGCCGGTTGAAACTCGGCCTCCGGCGCCCCTGGCTGGGTGAGTCCAGGGCCCACAGGCACCGTCGCGAGCAGACCTACCGCGAGCCCCCATTCAAACCCCCCCGAAGTACTGTCCGCGCAAACAGGGGAACTTACAAACCCAAGTCCACCACACAGCGCCATCGTTAGCGCGACATCGCGCATCCCGAGCGCACGCCGGAAGCAACCACGTCCCATTGGACTCCTACCGAGTTGGATCACGAGGCGCAGCCTAGATCCGAAGTAGCGACGGCGGTAGAGCTAAGCGTTCAGCGTCGCACCGGATCCACAAAGACACTGAAGGCAGCGAAGTTGGCAGGTCAGGCGAGCGCTAGCTCTACCTTACCCGATCGCAAAGGCGGTGGACGCGACGCGCCACCAGGGGGTCACTTTCACAGGAAGGCTCCGGAGAAGACTTAGCAAGCCCCGCCTGTCGTTGAGGGGGGGGTTGAGAGGGGGAAGGCATCTAACGAAGCCGAGCGCGCTCGGCTTGGGCGGCAGCGAACACCTCAATAATCTTAGGCGAGGTGAGTGTGGGGTCGAGGCGGGCGCTGGGCGTTTCAGCAAGCGCCGCGTCAAAAGCCAAGCGCGCGGCGGGCTCGTTGCCGAGAGCGACTAGCGCTTGCCCAAGGAGCAGGTGGTAGGACGATACGGGCGCCCCTTGGGGCTCGAGTTCGCCGATAAGCCGCGCTGCCAGCACAAGCGCGTCGCTAAAGCGGCTGGCGCGCAGCAGGCTTTCGAGTTCGATCAGGCGTTCGCCGCTCTGGGCATCGCTGCGCGTGGGCCGACGGCAGGCCCAGTGACCGAGGGCATCGAGTTTGCGGCGCGCCGCCGCCGTCAGGCGTATCTCGAGCAAAGGTACATCGATGACGGTGCCCTGACGTGGTTTCTCTCGGACAGACGCGTTGTAGCGCCGCAAGAGCTGGGCGCCGGCTTCCGCCGCCAAACCGTAACGCGACGCGACCGCCTCAAGGGTCTCGCCCATGCGCAGCGTGTGCTGAAGCACGGGCGGCACGTTCAAGACAGTGCCCGGACTCAGACGCGGACTCTGCACGGATTCATTCAGCTCTCGCAGCACGAACTGCCGGTAACTTTCTCCGAGCAATCCCTGCGCGACGCGGGGGAAGCTTGAAGCACTATCGAGACGCATCTCGCTGACGTGCGGGATGAGCAAGCGCTGCCCCGCCGCAAGACGCGTGTCGACGCCTTGCGTGAGCGCATTGGCGTTAGCGAGCACCGCGGCGAAAAGGGCATCGCCGTAGTACAGCACCGCCAATTTGGTGAGCGTCTCATCATCCGCGGCGAGGTGAACAAGCTGAGGTCCAACGCGCTGGGCCTGCACGGTCGGCGGATGCACGCATATCGCTAGCGCGCAGACCAAGCCAAGCGCCCAAGGCGGTAGCAAAGTAGCCAAGCACGCGGCGCGCACAGGGCGCCGAGGCAACATCTGACGGCTCACGGCCCCGCACATAGCGGCCAGCATGCTCATGGCTCCTCCTCGATCACGTTGGCGGAGGGCGCCGGGGCGCCGGGTGGCGCTTCACCAGATGCGGGCGGCCCTGCGAGCTCACCGGGCACATCGTCACCCAAAGCGTTAGGCCGCCCTGTCGTTTCTACCGCAACGCTCGATTCGACACGCGGAGCTGTGCCCGCACGCACATCCATGAATACGGTCAGGATGTCGCCGGCCTCCAACGTGACAACCTCACTCTGCTCGCCGAGTTCCGGGTGCCGAACGGCGACGCGATGATTGCCCGCGGCCAAGGGGAAGGGTTGCGCGAAAGGCGTCACGCCCATGCTCTGGCCATCGACCAGAACCTCCGCCCAGGGGTCCACGTGCACCTGCATCAGACCTACCGCACCCGAGGTCTGCGCGAGCGCAGGCGAAAAGTAGGGAGTGGTCGGTCCCGGCCCAAGCACTTCGTAGCCAAGCGTCAAGGCGCAGACGAGCGCCGCAAGCAGCGTCTGCCGCAGAAGATGTCGGCGCATCTGTCCCCAATCGAGAGATTTTTTACCGACAAAGCGCAGGTTGCTCATGGAGAGCACCGAGTCCGCCTGCTCGGCGTTAAGGACCCCGACATCGCGCTGATAGATAACCAGCCGCGCGCTGTGATTCGTCGCCACCCGCGGCGCGAGAAACTCCGCTAGGTCATCGATCAGCGCTTGGGTCGTCGGGTAACGGTTGGCGGGCATCTTTTGCATGCAGCGGCTGATGATGCGCTCAAGCGCCCGGGGCACGGCGGTATTCACACGCCGCGGCGGCGTGTACTCGCTCAGGCGAATCTTCTGCATCACCGAGGCCGTGTCGTCTTCGATGAAGGGTTTGCGCCCGGTCACCATCTGATAGAGCACAAT
>SLEO01000056.1 GCA_007124745.1 Myxococcales bacterium | reverse complement strand
GCCGTGCATACCTGCAGGGCTCCGTCGCGCGATTGCAAACCCAGATCCGTCACACTTTCTTCCGACTCCTTTCCATCCACAAAACTCACACCAATATCTTTGGCTTTTTATGAGGGGAGCCCTCAGGTTGCACCCGCTGAAGCATCTGCGAATGCGATTGACACGCCCAACTTGAATCGCGATCAACCTGACGAGCATAATGAGACCGGCCAACCTATAGATCCGGAACCCCTTTCCGATGCAGAAGGTGTACGCCTTTCCGTGACTGGGACGAACGCGGCAGGTGAGCGCTTGCAGGAACAAGCCACCTTTGGCGCTTCGAGCTGCTTGATACTCGAAAACGCGTGCGTGCCACTGACGCTTATGGACGGATGTCATGCAGCGGAGGACCTCATAGATATTGTGGTTCTTTCGGGCCGCATCGAGGCCACAAGCTGCACAACGCCGCCGGACAAAGCGACCTACATCATAGCAGCGACCGCAGGCAATGCGATCGTTAATCAGTCCAGCAACAATGTGAGCGCCACCTTTAACCACGGCCCCGGCGAAGACGCGGTCGGTGGCAACTTCGTTGTGGATGGCAACGGGGTTTCAGTGGTTGGGCACGGCACCGACACCACCATTATTGGCGGCAATGTATCGCTTCGCGGCAACGGAGTACGACTTCGAGATGTCACCATTCGCGGCAATCTTGAGGTGACGCGCAACAACGTCTCGGTGCAGCGCGTAAGCGTTGGAGGCAACCTAATCGTTCGAGGCGAGGGCAGCGCGGTCACACGTACAGTCGTCTTCGGCAATCTCGTAGTCGAGGGAGGCGGTCACCTTCTCGTCGACAATCAGGTCAAGGGCAATGCCCTCATAGAACATCCCCAAAACGCCTGCGCCCTCAACACGCGCTTCACAGACATGCCCCTTACCAGCGCGCAGCGAGAACAAGCCAGCACGGTTTTATGTACACCACCTTGAGGCGCCCCTACCCCGACAGCGGCCGAACGAAGCCGGCGTGACTGTTCAGGGGGGCATGTACAAAATGCCCCCGGGTTTTCGGGGGCACATCCCGCACACCCGCCCCCAATCTGCCTTCAAGTTGGCCTAAAGCAGGCAAGCGGGGCCCGGGCGCCCACTTGCTTCTTCCCGCAGCGTTTTCGCTTTCTAGACCCCCTGAACGGTTGCCGATGAACTTCTTCCTTGCTGGGTAGACAGACTGATTGGGACGGTGACACGGCTGCCTCACTTCTGTGTCTGGGTGCGCGTGCGTTGCTGGCCTACTAGCCGTACACTCGTCGCAATGAAGACGCAGGTGACGTCACGTGGTGGCCTAGTCTTGAGTGCTGTAGTGCTGGCTTTGATTGCCCTAGGCTCCACTCCTGCGGCCGCGAAGGCTCAGCGGCTCAAAGAGAGGTCCATCAAAGCCTGTCGGGCAGCCTATCAGGTGCAGGCGGATGCCGGCATTGCTTGGTACCAAAATGAGCTGGCGGCATGCCTCAGCTGGTTAAAAGAGAGCGATCCTAAAGAACTGCTAGCGCTCTATGAGAAGGCCGCGAAGGCTGGTAACGGCGTCGCGAGCTTCAATGCGGGCAAGGTCTACTACCTGGGCATTGGCGTCGAAAAAGACATTCCGCGTGCCATTGCGATGTACGAGCAATCGTGGTCACGCGGCTTCGTCAAATCCTGCGTGCCCTTGACAGAGATTTATGCCGACAGCTCCAATACCCCCGTCTACAGCGAGGCGCGCTCGCGAGAGTGGGCGCTACGAGGGGCGCGCCGCAATCATCCTCGTTGCGCAACCTATCTGAGCAGCAAGTTTGCTGCTGGCAGGGGAGGACCGACGGACTTCCCCGCGGCGAATCACTGGGCCCGGTTTGCGGCCCGCCTCGGAGACGGCGCTGCCATGCACCAACTCTCTAAGCGCTACCTCCAGGGTGAAGGGCTGAAGAAGGACGATGCCAGCGCCTTCGCGTTTCTGCTGCTCGCGGCCCGTCACGGTGATGCGGACGCAGTGAAGGCGCTTCCGCTAGCCGAACGCCAAGTGCCCGTCGACGTACGCTGCCGCGGCTTGGGTCTCGCGCGCGCTTGGTTGGACGAGGCGCTTGGCCCTGCGGACCTCGTGCGACCGATGACGGAGATGTCAGGCTCGGTAGTGCTGCAATGCTCGACGAGTGAGCGCGATGTCGTTCAATCGCGCTGGTACCAGCTTGAGGCCAAGTCGTACGAGAACCACCTTAAGGATTTCGATATCTGGGCGAAGCAGCGTCTTGCCCGCGCCGGCGTCTCATCCGGACGTCACGGTTCCTACGGGGGGATTTCAGGCTTCGGACAAACCTCACCGCACGGCGGCATGCGCTCTGGCGGACTCTCCGCGGCGAGCGGCGCAAGCGGGCTCATGCGACGCTGATGCCTGCGGACTGACGCGTTCCAGCCGCGCCTTCACAGAGCCCCGCCGCGAGACACTCCCCCTAAACGCTCCGATGGCGTCGCGGTTAGGAGGGGGGCTGGTGGACTTTGCGATGGGGATTCGCCACGGTGCAGAATGCGGAGAATGTTAGCGAAGGTGTTGTTGAGCGCGCTTGCGTGCTGCGGGTGCGGGACGACCACAACCGCGCGGCGGAACTTGCCGCCGCTAGAAACGGTGCCGCGGGTGGAACTGAACCGTTACGTAGGCGAGTGGTACGAGATTGCAGCCTACCCGCAGAAGTTCCAGCGGGGATGCACCGGCACCCGTGCCCGCTACTCCCTCCGCTCGGACGGCGATATCGATGTGGTGAACCGTTGCCGCATTGGTACGCTTGAGGGCAAGGAGAAGGTGGCGCAGGGCCGCGCGCGCGTCGTCGACCGCACGACCAACGCCAAGCTCGAAGTAAGCTTCTTCCGGCCCTTTTGGGGCGACTACTGGATCATCGCCCTCGATGCGGACTACCAATACGCCGCCGTCGGGCACCCGAGCCGCGACTACCTCTGGATTCTTAGCCGAACGCCCACGATGGATGCCGCCACCTACGAAGCCCTTCTCTCGGAGCTAGGCGCCAAGGGCTACGAGCTGGACAGGCTCAAGCAGACGCTGCAACCTCCGGCCCCCCGAGCAGCCTCGCTTGATCCAACGTAAACGCTACTGCTCCTCGCTAAGAGAGACTCAGGCGTGAGGCGTTAGCTCCGAATCGCCCCTAGGAGCCACACTAATTTCTCACCGCCAACTCTCGCCCGTGAGAGAGTCGCCTGCGCTCATAACCTTTCGGACTTTGCCTGATGACCCTCTTCAAGATTGTCCTCCTTGTCCTTGCGGCCCTGCTGGTGGCCGCCGTCGCACTTGGCTTTTGGGTCAATTTTCGCGACCGGGCTCAGGCGGCACGGGTCTGGGCGGCGCTGGAGGGTGCGCGCGAGGCCGACCCGCAGCACTATGATCGCGCCATGGTCGCGAACCTGCCCGAGGTGGCGCAGCGCTACTTCACGCGTGCCATCACGCCCGGCACGCCCCTCCACCGCGTGGTGCGGCTGGAGATGGCTGGTAGCTTCATCATGAACGGCAATGAGATGCCCATGACTGCGCGGCAGATCCTAGCCCCACCCGGGCAGGGTTTCGTCTGGCAGGCCGAGGTCGGGACGGGGCTGATGCACTTTGCCGGATCAGACGGCTTTCACGCCCCGCCAGGTGGTGCCGTAGACAGCTGGACCAAGTTCTGGCTGCGCGGTCTGATCCCGCTGGCGCGGATGGGCGGCACCGAAGACCACGCACGCGCGGCGGCAACGCGGGTGCTGCTGGAATCCATCTGGGCCCCGGCGAGCCTTCTGCCGCACTTCGGGGCGGACTGGGTGCAGACCGGCCCAAACAGCGCCGAGGTTCGCTTTGCGTGCGCGCAGGAGATCGAGCCGATGCAGATCACCCTGGATGCCCAAGGAAACCCGCTTGAAGTTTGGGCTCTCCGCTGGACCGATGCCAATCCGGAACGCCAACACCGCTTGCAACCCTTCGGCGGGCGGATGCTGGAAATGACACGTCATCAGGGCTTTCTGATCCCGTCGCAGGTGGAACTGGGCAACATGTGGGGCACGCCCGAGTATGCGCCCTTTTTCCTCGCCACGATCACTAGCGCAGAGTTCTGACATGGTCACCCTGGACGGCCCCCTCCCAGGGGGCTTTCAATCTTCGCACCCAGCGAGGTCCAGGCCAACACTCCGCTCCTTTCGGACAACGCACATCGCCAGCAGCCGTCCCGAAAGCTGTCTGAGACCGACGCGTCGCGAGCGCGCTGATCCTGTGCTCGATGCATACTATGCCTT
>SLEO01000352.1 GCA_007124745.1 Myxococcales bacterium | reverse complement strand
TGCTGAGTGCCTGCCCTTCGGAGTCATCTTGCGACCAGTAAAGCATCAACTGCCGTGGTGATGCGTTTGCTTCATCTGTCTTGACCCATACTTCCGTTGCAGCGGTGTTGCAGGTCTCGGGTGCGAGCCACATGGGCAGGGCATCACCGCAGCCCGCGCCGCTTGCGACCCGCATATCCGAACAGTCGAGCCTAAGCTCGCCACGGTTAATCATGCTTTCCGTGTCTACAAGTAAGGGAACATGGGCGCCGGATATATCCGGTAGGGCGTCAGGAAAGGTGATGGCTTGTCTGAGCGAAAAAGCCCCGAGCCATGTCGCCCCGAGAGCCTCAGTGCCATCATTTCCCGGCCCTAGAGTAGGATTCGCTAGTGTCGATGTTCCGCCGTTGGCCCTTAACTCAGACGCACTGGAGCCGTCACCGGGCCGGGGTTCATATCCTATAAACCCACAATGACAGGCGAAGCATAGCAGAAGTGAAACAGGGTACCGCACCACAGACTATGGTGCACTGTCCTATAGAACATCACAATGGTTCACGTGCAATATTGCAGTGGTGTCGTGCGTGGGGTTCGTTGTGGCCGAGGCAAGTATTCAAGGGGTCGACTAGGCGAAAACTCAGCAAAAACAGGCACGTGGTCGCTGGGGCCCCGCGCGCAGCTTTAGGCCTCCTTCGGTAGGCGAGTGGGATTCACTCCCGAACCCCCATGAACGTTACTGGCCGAGTCGTAGTTGCACAGGTCAAAAAAAGGGAGCTCTGGCGTGGTCGTGCATTGTGAGCGTCTCAACCGGCGCCCACCGAGACCAAGGGAGCGCAGGCGCCAAGCGTCAGAACAAGCCGCGGCCTCACTTGTCCGGCGGGACGAAGGTGACTGGTTCGCGGTACATGCAGCGGAAGCCCACTAGGTTCCAGCCACCGCTCTCTGCGACCCCTGCATAGGAGGACACGCCGAAGAGGGAGTCCACACCGCGGATCAATACCTTCGTGTTGATGTTTTCGTCCTTGGCCATGAACTGTCCGAATCCGCGCGCGCGCGACGGCCCAAGCCAGGCGCTCGAGGTTGCATCGAAGACCGCGGAGCGCGGTAGCAGCATTTCCGGCCTTAGCGGTAGATAGGTCAGTGGGTCCGCAGCGGAGGGCTCCGCGCGCATCAGCACCTCGTGAAACATCGGGTCATCAAGGTCCCAATAGAAAGCCGTGCTGCTCATGCTGTGTGCCGGATAGCTATCGTCCGCATAGACGGCGACGTGAATGAACGCTTGAGTAGGCGTGCGCACATTGGTCCACTCGTGGACATTGCCGGCCATATCCCACAACGCTGTGCCATCTCTGAGATAGAAGATGCGGCGCTGCTCGCTGCCTTCGCCGTAGGCGGCTTCGGGGTCTCCGTCCGTGCCCGTATAGGGGTCTGCTACGTCGGATACCGGGGCGCTTGTGCCTAGGAGACCGGTAAAGAGGCCGCCTTCCCCCTGAGTGCAGGTGTTCCAGTTGTAGGAGACCGACTCGAGATTCAGGGCTACCGTTTGCCAGGCGTCGTTGTCGATCAGGCTGTAGCCGTCGCCCAGCGACTCGCAGGCTCCCCGGGCTTCGGCATGGGACAGGCGGACCCAGGGACGACCATCCGCACGCGACTCGGCGCGATACTCCGCTGGACTCAGGTATGCGGCACTCGAGTTGACCTCGCCCTCGCCATCTACCGCCTTCATCTCGAAGACGGCGAGACAGAAGTCGTCGGTCGGCGGTCCAATGCCTGTCGTCGCGCCACCTGCCACGGGAGCGTAGCCTTCGGGGCAAGTCAGCAACGTGTCGGACGTTACCGTGAGGGGCGCGCAGCCGACTTGGAGAACCGCACCCGGTCCGTTGCCCGGTCCTGAGGGGTCTGTGATCGCGGTGGATGGCGGGTTTCCTTCCGGACTCGCCGCGTCACCGCCGGTTTCGGTGACGTCTGGCCCGCTCTCGGCATCGCCGCGACAGAGGCCGGGCGACGTGCGGGCGATGCATTCATAGCCAATAAACCCGCAGCCCATCGCGCTCAGCGCGCCAAAGCAAGCGGCCAAGATGGCGAGGCGCGTCATCATCGGTGACGGCTCTTCGCGCACGGCGGCAAAAGGGTGCGTACGTAGAAAGGTGAATGCCGCGGGCCCACGCGCACCGGTTGACGCGCCCGTCGCGGCGGTAAGTGTTCAGGGGGGCATTTTACAAAATGCCCCCGAGTGTTCGGGAGTGAATCCCGCAAACCCTCCCCCACTCTGCCTCCAAGGTGGCCTAAAGCCGGCAAGTGGGGCCCCAGCGCCCACGCGGCTCTTTCCCGCTGCGTTTTCGCTTTATCCATCCCCTGAACGCTTACTCGCGGCGAGGTTGCGGGTGAGACCTCCGCCACGTTTGCAACGCGCTGCTGATACGCGAGCCCTCTGCACCTCGAAACGCATGCCACCATCTAAAAAGATAGAGCATTCAACATAACGTTACAATGCAGCAGTCACACCACAAGTGATTCGATAGGTTGGCTGCGGATCTGCGTTTGCCATCATGCAGAAAAGCCTCGCTCGGGAGGTGAGCGTTCAGCGGTTGATCTCGCCAAAATACTGCGGGAAAGAGCAAGTGAGCACCAGCGCGTCGGCGAGGTCGGAGGCAAGTAGGCCGCGGTCCGATGGGTGTCGGTGACTGGCAAGGGCGTGCCAGAGCACCGCGGCGCATGCCGCCTCGAACGGGGCCGCCCCCTGGGCGAGGAGGGCACCAACCATGCCCGCGAGCACATCGCCGGTGCCACCGGTCGCTAGTGCGGGCGAGCCGTAGGGACATGCGGCGAGGCGGCCGTCCGGTGCAGCGATGAGCGTGCCGGGGCCCTTCAGCACCGCGACGTGGCCACTCGTGGTGGCGAGCGCGCGTGCTGCAGCAAAGCGGTCGTTGTTGATGGCTGGCGTATCTGTCCCGAGCACATGCGCGGCCTCGCCAGCGTGGGGCGTCAGCACCCGCGGACCTGCAGCTTGTGTGAGCCGGGCAAGCCCCGACGCGCCCAAGGCAAAGAGTGCGTCGGCATCTAGAACGAGCGGACAGGGTGCCGCCAACGCGACGTGCGCAAGCGCCGAGGCGGCCAACGCGTGGCGTCCGTAGCCCGGCCCTAACACCGCGGCGTGCCACGCGCTGAGGTCCGTCCGCTCGGTGCTGAACCAACCGGTCATCACTTCGGGAAGACCTGGCGCGGCTGCGGGGGCCGAGGGCGTCAGCGCATCCCCCGCTGCGACGGCCGAGTGACGGACCTCCGGTTGCGCACTGGTCGAGACGTCGACGGAGTTCCCTCGTTCCTCTGGCTGCAGCCAGGTGACTAACCCCGCGCCGGCCCGCAGCGCTCCGCGCGCCGCGAGCAAGGCGGCGCCCTGTTGGCCGGCTGCACCACCTATTATGGCTACGCGCCCGGCGCTGCCCTTGTGGATGGAGGCCGCGCGCGCCGGGCGCAGCGCAGGCAAATCGCTCGCCTCAAGTACGGTGTACAGATCAAGTGGCGGCGCGGGCATGCCCAAGCCCAGCACCTCTACCGTGCCCGCGAGCGCGCGCCCTGGTTCGGCCAGCAGCCCGGGCTTGTAGGCCGCGAAGGTGACGGTAAGGTCGGCCTTGATGGCGCAGCCCAGAACCTGGCCGGTGGTAGCGCAAACGCCCGAAGGCAGGTCGAGTGCCACGGTATAAGCGCTTGCGTTGTTGATCCGCCGCACCACCTCCGCTACGAGCCCTTCAAGTGGCCTTGAGAGGCCCACGCCAAAGAGGCCATCGACCAGGACATCCGAGGCCTCGAGGTCTGCGCTGAACGCGGGTAAAGCGGTGCTATCTAAAGACCGAGGCTCAACGCCTGTTGCGCGAAGCGCGTGCAGCGCCTTGGCGGCATCGCCCGCCACTGCACCGGAGTCGCCCAGTATCCACACCCTGGGCGCGAGGCCCGCACAACGTAGGGCGCGGGCAAGCACCCAGGCATCACCGCCGTTGTTGCCAGGGCCTCCGAGGACTAGGGTGTGTTGCGCTGCATCCGGAGTTGTCCGCAGCAGCGTCGCCGCCGCGGCGAAACCTGCGTGCTCCATGAGTACGTAGCTCGAGAGCACAGCGCTAAGGGATGTATCCCAAGCGCGAGCCGCCGCGACGTCGAACAAAGGCAACATGGAAGGTACAGTGTGGCCCTAGCGACGCGCGTGGCAACAGGTTCCGTGCGCATGCGTGTCCGGGTAAGCGTTCAGGGTGTCGAAAGAAAAAAAGCCGCAAGAAAACGTGCAAACCGGCACCTCTCGCTTGGACCTATTGCCGCACGAAGAGCTCCGCTTTGTAGGGTCGTCTCGAGGGGGGCGCTTCTACGCCATCTGGCGCGACGCGCTGGTCGAAGTCGACCCCGCGCATGCATCGATGGTCATGCTCTCTCGCTGAGACCAGAGGCGCTCGGGCTCATGGCCCGAGCGCTCGCTGCTCTCCAGGAACTGAAGTGGGCCTTTGCTTAAACCCAGCCGACGGTCTTCATCGACGGGCTCAGGCCACGGTAAGGGTGATGTGTGTGATCTCTGCGGGCGCGCCGACACGCATGGGTGGGCCCCAAAAGCCCGTCCCACGCGAGATGTAGATCCATGTGTCTCCGCGACGATGCAGGCCGGAGATGTAGGGCTGTTCGAGGTAAACAAGCCAGTTGAAGGGGACGAGCTGGCCGCCGTGGGTGTGGCCGGAGAGCTGCAAGTCGACGCCCGCGGCGGCACCGATGTCGATAGCCTTCGGTTGGTGGGCGAGCAGGACGACAGGCCCATCCTTTTCCCGGGTGTAGCCCCGCAGTGCGGCGTCGATGTCCGGGCGCATCCCACCGGGGAAACGTTCGGCGTGCAAGTCTTCAATGCCGGCGAGGGTGAGCGCGGATGCGCCTTCACGTAGGGTATGGCGGGCGTTGCGCAGCGTGCGGATGCCGAGGGTCTCGAGATGCGCCATCCACGGGTCTACACCGGAGTAGTACTCGTGGTTGCCGGACACGAAGAAGACGCCGTGCTTGGCCTTGAGTTCGGCGAGCGGTGCGACGTGCTTTGCGAGTTGAGGCACGCTGCCGTCGACCAAGTCCCCCGTAATGGCGATGACATCCGGCTGGAGCGCATTGACCTGGCGGACCACGCCTTCGAGCCAGCTCCGCTGCAAGATGGCGCCGATGTGCACGTCGGTGATCTGGACGATACGCAGGCCCACGAATGCGGCGGGTAGGGCGCGCAGCGGTACATTCACGTGTTCGACGTCGACGCTGCGAGCGGTTTCGGAGATACCGAAACCGGTGATCGCTCCCGCAGCACCGGCGACGCCTCCGGCGAGCATGCGTTGCATCGCAACACGACGACCGAGGTCGGTGGCACTCCCTTCGGCGGCCGACGCAGATCCCGTCGTCACTTCGTCATGTTCTGCGTCGCGGACACGGCTGCGGGCCTTGCGGCCTAGAACAACCGCTACCCGAGTGAACTCGGCGGGAACCAAAAAGACTAAGAGGTAAAAGAAAAATCCAAGCCATAGGTAGGCCGCATGCGACCAAATACGCAGGTCAGGCGAGAGATAGCGTGCGAAGAATGCGAGAGGTAGCGACAGGCCGCCCCCCAGAAAGACGGCGCTAAGGAGCAGCCGCCACGGGCGTCCCCAGAGGGGCGACGCGACCAAGCGCTGCCACAGAAGCGCGTGAAGGACCCCAAGCGTCCCGAAGACCACGACCACGAAACCTACCATCGACCAGGTGATCACTTGCGCAGCGTAGGTCGCCCGTCCCCTGGGGTAAAGCCCTCTGCCTCGCCCGCGTTCCGCTTCGCGGCCTTCTCCGGTTCCTGCGCCTAGCAGTCGGCACGCCAAAAAGGCGATGGAGCGCGATAGAAGGGCGCCCCCTAGGTATCCTCGCTAGTGTGTGAGAGCCTGAAGGACCTAGATGACGAGCAGCGCGCAACGGCCTCGGGTGCATCAGCGTGGTGCGCAGGCTTCGAAGACGCTCTCGCTCTTCCTCGTCGTGTGCACCGTGGGGTGCGGCTTCATCGGGTACGACCCGGTGGCAGGTCGGACCTCGGAAACCGGTGACGAAAACGGCCTGAATGGCACTGGCGCAGACACGATCACCGATACCTCGCCCAGCGTAAGTCGACTACAGGGCACCTGTGGGAATGGCGTTGTGGAGGCAGACGAGGTCTGCGATGACGGCGAAGCATCGGTGACATGCCACGCGAACTGTCGCGCGGTGGTTTGCCTCGACGGCTGCAGCTGCACCTTTGACGGCGACCGCACTTGGATGGTGTGCCCTGAAGCGGAGAGCTGGGATGCGGCGGATATACGCTGCCGTAGCGTCGCCATGCGTTTGGTCGAAGTTCGTAGGGCAAGCGAAGCCGATACCGTGGGTCAGCTGCGGACGGCCGCGGGGCTAGGTGAGTCATGGCTTGGGGCGACGGCCATTTTGGGAGAGACCACGCTGCGCTGGAGCGCTGCCACGCGTGGCTTCTGGGAGCGCAGTCCCGAGGGCGGTGCGGTCGATGAGGACGCCTACACTAACTGGGCAGGCAGCGAGCCGGACAATAGGCGGCGCAACGAATCGTGTTTAGTGGCCGCGGGAACTGCGCACCGATGGCGCGACCGCCGCTGCGATGAACCTCGCGCGTTTATCTGCGAAGGGTATGCACGACTGCCGCCACCCGAGCTTGTGTCGCTAGCCACTGAAGGAGAAACGGTGACGGCGACGTGGGTGCCTTCCACGCCAAGCACGCAAGTCACCGGCTACGACATCGAAGCCTTCGGTGGGTGTGCAGGCCGCATCACCCTGGGTCCCGACGAACGCGACGCTCAGATTCCGACCCTCGCGGGGCAAGCCGAGGCGTGTGCGGTGCAAGTCAGAGCGATTACGCCCGAGGGTTTGGGCATGCCTTCCTTGCTGCGTGGCGCACCGGTCAACAGTCGCTGGGCCTCGACAACGTCGACTGAAGGTCCGCCGCGGGCCTTCGGCTTCACGAGTGTCTTTACCCACGACGTGTCTGCCGCGCATCCTCTCTTTCCAGAGACCACCTTCTTCCACAACGACCCCGCGGCCGGCGATAGCGACAATACGCGTCACTACATCCTCGGCGAGATAGGCGAGCGCCACGCAGCCCTCGCCGAGCGCGAGCGAGACCTGGCCGGGCGACCTGTGGGCTTCGGGCTGCGTCTCGTGGACAACAGCGGCCGGATGCAGCTCCAGGGTCTCGGCGGCGACTTCGAGGCCCCCTACCAGTATAATCGAGAAGGCACGGACACCCTCGTCGAGCACGTATGGGACGTCAGTGCGGAGCGCCTCACGGCGTTCCACTTTGACCTCAGCTTCCGCCTCGCCGCCTTCACCTGGGACATTCCACCCAAAGACCCCTTGTTCGTTTCCGAAATCTTCCTGGGCCCGCTTCCCTGAAGGAAGGGTGTGGCCGTGACTTGGCGCTTTATGCGCGTCGCCTGACACGTAGAAGTCTGTTGGTTGAAGGCTAAGTGGAACAACGAATGCGCCGCCTAATGGCGCATTGTATGCGCACGCGTGCAGGTCCTGCCGTATACAAATCAATGAAATCAACGTGTTGCACCTGGCTCAGTCTGGCATGCAATCTGCTGCCCCTTAAGGGGGACTCATTGGGCAGCGCATCGTTGGACAGTGAGTGAGGGGAGTGTCGTGATGTTGAATGTCAATCAAAGTACCGAACCACGGCGCTATGTGCATTACAGCTATTCCACCCGAGTAACGCGCGCATGTTGCGGCTCGTATGGCACGTGGCTCACCCTGCTTGGACTTTCCGCGGCGGTGACCGCATGCGCCTCCGAGGCGCCGAGTCTCGCCAGCGATGCGTCAGCTCACTTGGTGGTTGACGGGCGCGTTCTTGACTGCAGAAGGCCTCAGGTCGTCGGTATCGTCGACGAAGTGTCGACGCTTGAGCTTGTCGGGGTAGATGCGTCGGCGCTTGCCACCGAAGGCGCTTTGCTCGAAGACACCAACACCAAGACCGTTAAACGCATCAAGCTGCAGCAGGTGCCCTTGGCCCACCTGCGTGCGACCCTGCCCTCCGGTGAAGTCTGTCGCGTCTACTTTCGCGACTCGGGGCCGGAGCAACAGGCGCTTGAAGCCCTGACGCTGGCCCCCGGGGCGAAAAGCCGCAGGGTCGTATCCCTAGACACAGGTTCACTGACCCATCTGGTAACCCATGCGCCGCTTGCGGACGTTGATGCACGTTCTGGACTCCAGGAAGTCCCGCTCATAGGTGCTATCGCCCCGCTTATTGGGCTCCAGCCAGACATGTTGCGTGTTGTCGGCGTGGAGGAACCAGAATCCAACGACTGGCTCCGCGTGGACCTGCAACAAGTCATCGATGACATTCCTGTCATGGATGGAACCGTCCATGCGTATTTGGGCGCTGGTGACGCGCTCAGGCTTCTACACACGGGCGTGATGCCGTATCTCGGTGGATTGCCTCACGCGGCTCATCTGCTGGACGCAGCCCAGGCGTCTGCGCTTTTTGACGCTGACGGCCCGCAGGGAGGGGAAGAGGGTGCGGTAGAGCCGGTCTGGTACAACCCCATGATGCTCGATCCCGCTGAGGAGCCAGGCCTTAAGCCTGGATGGCTTTTCACTTCGTCTGAGCGAGTTGCGCTTCTCGACGACAGTTCAAACGAGATGCTTCGCGAGAGCGCGCTCGTTGCGGAGGTCCAGGCTCAACTCTACCTCGGAAAAGCAACGGACGACGCCTTGCCTATGCTTGTTGGCTTCTCCGGCCCCGCGTTTTCCGAGCTCGAGCTTGCCCTAGAGGGTCCCGTAGGCGCTGATGAGCCAAGTCTAGTAGCCGCTGGAAAAAGCAACGAAGTCGGAACGGTAGAGCTAGACTACTGGCGCTGGCTGTCGGCGATTTCTAGCTACGCAGGCAAGCACTATGGTCAGTCGAACTGGAAGCCCTTTTCGCCGGTAGGCACGACACAGGTCCATCCGCTCGGTCAGGGGGAGGTTCGCCTCTACCTCGGCGATGACCTCGTCGGATCAGACGCCTTTTTCTCCGGTACCATCGGCTTCATAGCCATAAGACTTGGCACCTTTGACCTTGATCCCGACGTGCTCTGCCACGAGTATGGCCATGCGCTTCACTGGGCCAATACACCCGCCATCGTGTTCGCCCGGCGTCCGTTCAACGAGTTGGTCGCCGAGGTGTTTATGTTCGGCTGCGAACACCGGCTGTTTCCGGGGCGGATTCCATGGCGCCTTGCCGACAGCGGCGCACGCTCCGTCGATCATCGCGACCCAGGGCACTACGACACGACCCCTGACGCCTCTAAGCTGTTCACGGAAGACATGGCGAACCCCTACATACCCATGCGTGTGGTCACGCACGCGCTCTATCATGCTGTCGAGACCTACGGCTTAGATTACGCTCGGATGGAGGCGCTTCTTGGAGAGATGCTTCCGCTGCGCCCGGCAAGCTACCGCGACGTCCGCGACCACTGGATTGCCACGGCTCTTGCATGGTCGGAGGAAAGAGATCACGGTTTCACCTCCGACGATGTTTGCGCGCTCGCGAAGGGCTTTCGGGTCACCGGTCTCGACGGTGACTACGGCCCCGAACACTCTTCCACCCCCGATGACCTGGTGTGTAGCGAGGCCTCCTGCCCGATGTGCAACGAGCTATGCCCCGCTCGTATTGAGGCCAAGGTCGGCGAAGAGGTAGAAGTCGAGGCCAATCCGCAAGACCGAAGCGAGCCACGCTACGCGTGGCAATTGCTCGAAGCGCCTGAAGGTTCAGAGGTCGAGGGCTTCGAACCCGACGATGAGCAACAGATCCGCTTCACTCCCGACAAGGAGGGCACCTTCTTCGTCGAAGTCAAGGTTACCGATGCGGACGGTGAGGTCGCAACTTGCGAGACAGAAGTGGAAGCGACCCCCTGTGGCGCAGAGGAATGTCCACACCCCTGCGACCAGTTCGACAAGTGTTCGACGTGTGCCGGTTCAAACCTCATTTGTCGTTGGATAGAGCCACGAGACGGTAGTGCACCTGGCCGCTGCGAGAAACTGGACTTCAGTAACTTCAACAGCACCTCATCGGAAGAGCGGGTCTTTCGGACGGCCTACGAGTGCACCGATTGTACCCAAGGCGTGAACGATCCCAAGACTTGCCTCGGCATGGGGCTCTGCGGTGTATGTCGCAATGCGGCCGATACAAACGGCTGCATTGCCTTGCTGCCCGGTGATTCTGACAACATAGAAGCCCTCTGCCCGGGCGGCTACTTCCCCACGAAAGCGGCCTACTGCCAGCGGCAACCTTTGGACATCGGCGCCTGCATCCCGTGAGTCAGCGCAATAATGGCGTTAGTTTCGCGATTACCGCGGTGTTTTGTGCGGGGGTGCCGAGGGTGATGCGCAGGGCGTGGGCTAGTCTCGGCGTGTCGAAGTAGCGTACGAGAATGCCCGCTTGCTTGAGCGCGGCGTAGGCGGCGGCGGCACGGCTGCTGCCGTCAGCCAAGGGCGGCAGCTCTGCCAGCAGGAAGTTGGTTTGCGAGGGGTACACGGCGCACCCGAGCGCGGTGAGCTCTGCGTGCATGCGGTCACGTTCACTGCGTACGCGCTGCCAGGTATCTGCGGCGTAGTGCTGGTCACGCAGCGCCGCTTCGGCAAGCGCTTGGGCGATGACGTCGGTGTTGTAGCTATCCTTCGTCAGGCCCGTCATCTCCGCGATGAGGTCCGGGTGTCCGATGCCGTAGCCGAAACGTAAGCCAGCTAAGCCATAGCCTTTGCTAAGTGAACGCAGCAAGAGCACGTTGGGAAGGGACTGAACGCAAGCAAGCAAGCTGTGCCCAAGGGCTGGGTCGACGAAGTCGACGTAGGCCTCATCGACCACGAGCAAGCCAGGAAAGCCCTCCGCAATCCCCGTGAGCTGGGCCGCTGTGAAGAGCTTGCCCGAAGGTGCGTGGGGGCTGACGATTAAGGCGACCTTGGCAGGCACACTGCCGGGCTCTGCGCCGCAGGCAAAGCGCAGAAAGGCTTGGGGGTCGAGGCCGTAGTGGTCGTCAAGCGCTAGCGCTTCGAAGCGCAGGCCTTCGAGGGACGCCAGGACGGGGTAGAGGCTGTAGGTCGGGTCGGTGGAAACAATGCGGTCGCCAGCGTCCGCAAAGGTCGCGAACACGAGACGCAACAGCTCGTCGCCACCATTGGTCGCAATGATGTTGTCTGGGCCGACACCATGGACCTCCGCTGCCGCCTCGCGGAAGGACCGTGCGGTGGGGTTCGGGTAGCGGCGGAGCGTCTCAGGGTCGACCGCCGCGAGCGCTTCCCGGGCCTTGGGGCTCGGCGGGTAGGGGTTTTCGTTGGTGTTGAGCTTGATGATGTCCGCGCGCTCGGGCTGTTCGCCCGGCACGTAGCCCTTCACGTCGCGCAGCGTCTGGCGCAGGAAGCGGGACACGGTCTATTCGGCAGCCTTTGCCAATGCTGCGTACTGGCGTTCGGGCGCGGCGTCGTAGTCAACGGGCAGGCCGGCGGCTTCCCAGCCGATTTCCCCGCTACCGCCGGAAAAGCCCGCCTTTTGGTCAATGATGGCGCTAAAGCCTGCCGCGCTCAGCGCCTTGGCGGCTTGAAGTGACCGACCGCCAGAGCGGCAGGCAATGACGAGTTTGGCGTCCGGGGCGAAGTGCTTGGCTACGACTTTGAGGAAGTCCGCATTGGGCGCCATGCCGAATGCGCCGGGGTGCGCCCAGGGAATGTTGACGGCACCTGCCGGGTGTCCCGCCTCGAACTCGGGGACCGAGCGCACATCCACCAGGGTGTAGCCGTCTTCGTTGACGAGGCGCAGTGCTTCCGTTGGCGAGACCCGTGTAATATCCTCACTCATGCGCGAAGATTAGGCCGAAGTTCAGCGTCGGTCTAGGCGTCAGCGTGAGCATGCGTCTATTCAGTCTCAAATGCGGGGAGGCCGCAGTGTCGAGGAAGTGGGCACCCTGGCCCTACGCGCAGCTTTAGGCCACCTCAGAGGCAGACTGGGGGAGTGTGTTCGGGATTCACTCCCGAGCACACGGGGGCATTTTGAAAAATGCCGCCCAGATAAGCAGCGAGTAGAGTGCGGTAGCTTTCAGCGTGTTTTTGAAGGTCGAGGCACGCTTAGCAAGGAGCAAGTGGGTGCTGGGGCCCCACGCGCAGCTTTAGGTTTTTGGGGGAGTGTGTTCGGGATTCACTCCCGAGCACACGGGGGCATTTTGAAAAATGCCCCCCAGATAAGCAGCGGGATTGCGCGCGCTCGGGTGGAGGCGCACGCTGAGCGGATGCCTGTTAGACCCATGCCCATCTACGTTGTAGATGCGTTTTCGTCCGAGGCCTTCGGGGGCAACCCGGCGGCGGTGTGTCTGCTCGATTCGCCCCGCGCCGATGCGGAGTTGCAGGCCATCGCGGCGGAGATGCGTCATTCGGAGACGGCCTTTGTCGCCATGAGCGAGGGGCCGGTGTTGAGCCTGCGTTGGTTCACGCCAACCTGCGAGGTCGACATGTGCGGGCACGCGACGCTGGCGGCCGCTCACGTGCTCTGGTCCGAGCGCCACGTCATGGATGACACCATCACGTTCGCTACGCGCAGTGGCGAGCTTTGTTGCGTGAAGGCAGAAGCCGGCATTCGCCTGACGCTACCGCTGCGCCCGGTCGCACCCGCGAAATGGCCCCTGCCGGAGGTGTCGCTTGAACAGGCCATCGGCTGTGCAGGCGGTGAATATGTCGGAGTTGCGGGCGACCACCTGATTCTCCTGCCGTCGACGGCGGCCCTGCGCGCTGCGCGCCCCGACCTGCGCGTCCTCAGGCAGCTCGGTGGCCGTTGCGTCATCCTAACGGCTCAGGGCGATGGTGCGCCCTACGCCTTCGAGCAGCGCGCATTTGCGCCCAATGTAGGCATCGACGAAGACCCGGTCACGGGCTCCGCCTTCGCGACGACTGGGCCCTTCTGGGCCGGCCGCTACGCAGCCGGCCAGATGCCCTTTACCTGCGAGGCCTACCAGTGTTCGCACCGCGGCGGCCGCACTCTGCTGGAGGTGGCTGACGACACGGTAACCCTTACCGCCACCGCTACCACCGTGTTGCGTGGCATTTTGGGGGACGCTCACCTCCCGAGCTAGGGGCACCGCCAGTGCGCCACGGCACTTGCGGCGCGCATGGAGGCCTAAGGCGCGTCGCCGAGTCCTGGTAGCCTGTCCAGCGGCGGCACGTCGCAACAGTGGTGTGCGCGGTGCCATTTGCTCTGCCCCCGGCGCCCCTTGGCCCCGGGCTTCAAGCGCCGGCCCGCTCATCGACTTTGCGCTTGCTTGTAGGGGGTGATGCGACGTAGGTGCACGTTCATGGTGAAGAGTCGCGCAGCGGTGGCGTTTGAAGCAGGCAAGCCGCTCGAGCTTGTGGACATCGATGTGGCGGCGCCCAAGGCGCACGAAGTGCGGGTTCGCATCACACACACGGGGGTGTGCCACACGGACGCCTTCACCCTCAGCGGTGCGGACCCCGAGGGCCTATTTCCGGTTGTGCTGGGTCACGAAGGCGCGGGCATCGTGGAAGCGGTGGGTCCGGACGTGACCAGCGTCGCACCCGGTGACCACGTTATTCCGCTCTACACGGCTGAATGCCGCGCCTGTAAGTTCTGTACGTCGGGCAAAACAAACCTGTGTCAGGCGGTGCGCGCTACCCAGGGCAAAGGCGTGATGCCCGACGGCACCTCGCGCTTCTCCTACCAGGGCAAGCCGCTCTACCACTACATGGGCACGAGCACCTTTAGCGAATACACGGTCTGCGCGGATATCTCGCTTGCGAAAGTGGCGGCGCAGGCCCCTGCGGAGAAGGTGTGCTTGCTCGGTTGCGGGGTCACTACCGGCCTTGGCGCCACCAAGCACACCGTCAAGGTAGCGCCTGGCGACACGGTGGCGGTGTTTGGCCTAGGTGCGATAGGTCTGGCTGTCGTGATGGGCGCGAAAGCCGCGGGTGCCGCCCGCATCTTGGCTATCGACATCAACCCCGCAAAGTTCGAGTTGGCTAAGGAGCTGGGCGCCAGCGAGTGCATCAATCCTAGAGAACACACCGCCCCAATTCAGGAGGTCATCGTCGCGCTGACGGACGGTGGCGTGGACTACAGCTTTGAGTGCATCGGCAATGTTGAGGTCATGCGCGCGGCCCTGGAATGCTGCCATAAAGGCTGGGGCGAAAGCGTCATCATCGGGGTCGCGGGTGCTGGGCAGGAGATTGCGACGCGCCCCTTCCAGCTAGTGACCGGCCGCGTGTGGCGCGGCTCTGCCTTTGGCGGCGTGCGCGGTCGCACCGAGCTGCCCGGGATGGTGGAGGCGGTCATGCGGGGTGAGCTTTCCCTCGACCCGTTCATCACCCACACGCTGCCGCTCGCTGACATCAACGAGGCCTTTGACCTTCTCCACCGGGGAGAGTCCATACGCACGGTTGTCCACTTTTAGGTGCCCGCGCGGCCGGTTGGCGGGTACGCGAGCTCGCTGCACTCACTGAATGTTTCGCCCGGATCGCCCCGCAGACACACCGCTCGCCTAACGTCACCCACAAGAAAGCACCCTCATGGAATGTATTGAAACGCACGGCTGCTTCGGTGGTACCCAGACGGTCTGGAAGCATCGCTCTGAATCGCTGGGCTGCGACATGAACGTGGCGGTCTTTCTGCCGTCGCTAGTGCAGCGCGAGCCGCGGCCCGTGCTCTACGTCCTCAGCGGCCTGACCTGTACGGAGCAGAACTTTATCCAGAAGTCCGGCGCTCAGCGCTACGCCGAGCATCACGGTATCGTGCTCGTTGGTCCGGATACGAGTCCGCGGGGGGAGGGCGTGCCCGATGAGGCAGGTGATGACCTAGGCCAGGGCGCGAGCTTCTACGTGAACGCGACAGAGGCGCCCTGGGCCACCCACTTCCGCATGGAGG
>SLEO01000138.1 GCA_007124745.1 Myxococcales bacterium | reverse complement strand
GTCGTCGAGCGGCGCATTCGGCCGGGCGTATGGATTTCCGGTCAAGATTTCGCGGGCACCGTCGAAGCGCTTCGTCTGCGTTCGACCTACATCCGCGCGCAGGACGGTCAGCGTTACAGCATTGAGAATCGTAAACTTTTGCGCGGCCCGCTGCTCTGCGACACCCTCGGCGCCGCCGAGCGCGAACTTACCGTCCGTGTCACCGCCCGAGCCCCCTCCAACCTCGTACGACGCGCCCTACACGACGCCGTGCTGCTGTCGCCCTACATCCATACCGGTAGCGCCCCGGTCATCACCCAAGACCCGGTGAAACCCTCCTACTGGCACATCCGTGCCCGCCTCCTAGACCCCACCTACGGCGAGCACTTCAGCGGCGAAATCCTAGAGCGCGTCGAAGAAACCCTAGCCGCCCTAGGCCGCCCAAGCCTCCTCAACCAAGGCTCCATCGCCCCCCCAAGCTTCCACGACCTCCCCCGCCGCCCCTAGCATCCAAGGTAGGCGGGGCTGAGGCGGTCGCACACGGGCGCCTGCGGGGTTGATGCTGGGCATCGGCACTGAGAACTGGTGGAGTCATTCGAAGGGTTGCTGTCCTCAGCGGCGTCCAGTCCAAGCCTCGGGGGAAGTGTAGCGAAGGGTAAGCGTCCGTTGCCTCTCATCCTACATCGTCTCACTGCCGCTATCCGCCCGTTGTGGTGTTAAGTTATTGTAATTAAAACTGATTTAATCGGGGTGCGACAAGTTGATTGGGAGGGTGCCGCTGCGCATGCTCGCTGAGTATACGGGTTGCATACGGATAAAGGGTGTTACCTCGTATTCTTAGCGATACCGGGCGCGTCTGCTTTGGCGTTTTCGTGAGCGCTTGCAGCCTGGCAGGTTGCGTAGCCGAGCAGGGTGCGTCTTCCCCCTCCGACAAGGGTTACAGCAACTCTGCTGAAGATCTCCTCGGTACAACCTCCCAACACAGCTCCAACCTTTGCCAACAAACAAGAGACGTGGCACCGCAGGCCGAGCCCCGTATCCTGCGTTTCACGACCGACAGCGACCAAACTTACACGCTTTCGCTAGTGTCTAACGGTGGCGTGCAGGTTGCGGAAGGTCAGTACGCCGGAAACGTGGGCGTCAGCGTGACCGGCGGTGCTGGCTTCCATGCTCAGTTCACAGTTCCCTTCGCGCTCGGGCTCAGTGGACTCCAGCTAGGCAGCGTCGTCTCGGTATCCATCGCCAACCTTACGCCGCCGGGACGTGGCATGTGGAGTGGAGGCAGGTTGGAGGCGCGCTTCGGCATGGAAAGCGCCGGTATTTTTGCCAGATTCGGTGGAAGCGGCGCCAGTTCTTTTTGTGAGTGCGATGCCTGCGCTGGGGTTAGCGAAAAGATCACGCAGACGCAGATGGTCTCGCAGATCATCGATCAGGTACAGAGCGTAATAGAGGGTGTACTGCCCTTCGACTTTGGGTTGCAGGTCGCCCCACTTGCACAAGATGCTGTCCGAGCCGGGTGCCGTGGATTTGTCCTTCGCGGCTGTAACTTTGAGTCCGCCTGCCATCAGGCGGAAGACCATGTGAGGCATAACGCACCGCATCAAGGAGTGACTGGAGGTGGGTACATCGATCCAGCGGAGCGCGTTCACGCTCTTTCGGGCAGTGTTGCCACATGTTACGGCGCTACAACAGTGCTCTCCCACCTCTTCAAACTCGGTGGCAAGTGCACCATTGACCCAGCTGCGGCGTTCCACCTGGAGACACAGGTGATAATTGCTCGCGAGGCCGCCGCTTTCCGGGAGCAGCAACTCAACGCTTTGTGTCCCCAGTAGTCGGATGCGTGTAAGCGCTTAGAGGGGCTGGACAGCGCCAAGTCTGCGGGAACGAGCAAGTGGGCGCCGACGTGCCGCGCGCGAAGCAAACAAGACAGCCCGCGCGCGACGGCCGGGTCGGGCGTCGTGCGCGGGCTGCGAATGCGGCGTTTCGGCCGAGACGGCATCGCGAGAGCGAACGCATGGCGACGCGGAGACGATACGTTAGAGGCGTGTCGGACGACCGAACCTCAGTCATGTCGCGCAGCCGCGTTACCACATGCGTGTCAAGCGTCGCGACCTTGACACCGATGCCGTTGCGCGCGGCATAATCGTCTCTGAATATCTGTCCTTTGAGGTCACCAAGTGCGACATCTACGGGATTCAACGTAAAGAAGTCGCGTACATGGCTACTGCCAGGATGGCGTCGAAGCAGCAACAGCTCTTCGCCCGACCACGCCATTGACTCGGTGAAGGGGAGGCTCGACAAGCCGAAACTCGGCTTGATGGCGAGGTCCGATGCGTCCAAAAGATTCAACGTATCGGGGCTGCTTCCTCGGGCGCTGAGCCGGATAATGCCGGTCTCACTGCCGGGCCCGACGAGCTCAAGATGAAGATTCAGCCTGGTGGGCTCGGCTTGCTGGTTTCCGTCATGACTTACCGGCGTGATGGTGAAGTAGCTCGTGTCTCGCGTCGCCAGTAGCAGCCAGCGACCTGCATGCTGGCGCACGTCGAACTTTCGGAAGAGGCGTGATTCGCTCGTCACGCCGCTCGGCGTGGTGTCCAGAGTGTGAATGGGCCCCAGCGTGCCGTCGGCGTTCACGGCGCGGCCCAAGGCCTGCCAGTGATCGCTCGATGTGCTCTCGGGACGTGGCCACGTCACTAATGTGCGGCCATCGGCGGAACTTGCGCTTACGATAGGAAACGTTCCCAGGGAGCTTTTCATGACGAGTGCGGGCGAAGGCACCGTCCACTGGGTGCATCCTCAATGCGCTTGTTCTTACGGGTTTGGGGACGCCCCGTGCGCCGTTCGAGCTGCTTCATAGTTGACAGTGCAACCATGGAAGCGCCGCTTGGAATCTTAGGCGAGACCGCATGCGTTAAGCTCGTACGTGTGCCTAGCCGTAGTCTCAATCGCTTCGACCAAAGCTTGGTCCGTTCGCAGTCCTACGCTCGCCCTTCGCTCAAGGCTTTGCCTACATCGCTACAGTGTAATGCCGAGTCGACCTTGGGTACGTTCTATGCCGCCGCTTCAAATGGTCGCCGATCGATGCAGGCGCAAACTACGGCTTCTCCGTCTTAAAGCGAGGGGATCGTGGCGGTGGAGCTGCCGGTGGGGTTGGTGGGCAGTAGGGGCGCGGCAGAAATGCCGCCTAAGCTGGTGGGGGTCGCGCCGACGTCGCCGCCGCGTGAATCGGTGGTAGGTGCCCTGGTGTCACGCTCGCGGGCTTCGAAACGTGCTTGGCCGCTAGCAGCGCTGCCACCGATCTCCACTTGGGCGCTGCTGTGGGCGATATGCCCACGCCAGAAGCCTCCGCGGCTGAAGCGTCCGCGTTGCGTGCGGCCGTCTACCTCCAGTACGGCCACGATATTGGGGCTGCCCATGGATGCTGTGATTCTGTCCGAGATGAAGTTGAGTCCTGCGTTACAAACGCCTTCTAGCAGACCTCTTTTGATTCGATCGGCAATCTCGGGGCCCTGAATCATCCTCGCCGCGAAGCTATCACATTTGATATGGTGCTTGAAAAGCTCTCCCATATTCTTAAAGGCGTTGCCGGTCGTTTGCTGAAGCGCAACGGCCATCGTTTGATTGAGGACGGCGCCATAGGGTACAGGAATTTCATGAGAATCGATTTCGAGGAAGTTGCGCTCATAATGGTACTCAAGTCCCACCGCGCGCCCAAAGTCCTCAGGACGGACGGAGCCGATATCCGTGTGGTCGAGGCGCACCTCTTCACCGTCTACGTTGGTGTGAATGGCCCGGAATGTATGGTTCCCAACGTAGGGCTTCACCGAAAGCTTGGATTCCGCGTCACGCACTACCTCAAAGGTGCTGTCCACCTTAAGTGTCGCGATGGCATTGGTGAAGCGGTCCGCAACCTCGCCCGCCTGATGAATGACCTCGGGAATGAAGGGTTCCAGGAAAGAGTCGACGATCGACATAACTGTGGTCAGGGCTATATCTATAAAGACATTGCCACTTGGACGGGTACCGAGCACATCACGAAAAAACCAGCTCATCGGGCCCTTAGAAATAGCGGAGAAGGTGTTCATCATGCCGCCCCAGAAACCGTCGAGGGCTCTATTGATGGCAAGGTGTGTTGTGAGGTCGTAGTGACCGGCGAGTTCTGGGTAGCCGATGGTGACACGGTAGGAGACGTCTTGGGCGCCGGGTGCTGAGACTTGAACTTGGAAGGACTCGCCAATGGTGGGCGAGCCCAGCAACATCGTGCGCGCGAGCCCGGCGGCGGTGGTTTGCGTTTGGGTCTTCGTGCCGCCTTTGCCCTCCGCCCCGAAGGCACTTGTCGTCGTGCC
>SLEO01000144.1 GCA_007124745.1 Myxococcales bacterium | reverse complement strand
GCCGCGTACCACAAGATGAAGACGCACTGGCACCGGTCGGCGCCAGAAGCTGCGCGTGAAGCCTGGCTCGCTGAAGCTCCGCCGCCCTTGGTCCTGATTCAGGCCGGCACCGGCGAGCGCTTCGAGCTTATCCCCGACGATGAGGAGGGCAACTTCTCGGGCATCGCCCTCGATCTCGCCGAAGAAGCCTTCGGCTTTCGCCGCACGGAAAAGACCAAGCCGGTGTCGCCAAGGCTTCTCACGCTCATCTACAGAACCGCGCGCCATTTCGAGGCCCCTTGGGTGACGTTGGTTAGTGGTTACCGTCCCGGGCGGAAGGGCAGTCGCCACACCCACGGCAACGCGGCGGACATCGTGCTGCCGGGCGTCCCGGACACCAAGCTCGCCGCGTACCTGCGGCGCATCGGCTTCGTAGGCGTGGGCATCTACCCCAAGAGCGGTTTTGTCCACCTCGACGTGCGCGAAAGCAGCTACTTCTGGATCGACCGCTCACCCCCAGGTCGCCGCCAGCGCCACCGCCAGATGCTCCCCGACCTCGCTAAAGCGATGGACCAAGCCGCCCGCGCCCGCGGCGAGCGCCCCTAATCCGTATCCGCCTGGGCCCGTTGATCCCGCAGGGACACGGTTTCTGATGCTAGTCAACAATCCCAATTTCAAGGCAGTGTCCCGAGAGGCCCGGGGCTACGGCCTCGGAGGGGGTTCCTGGGGGGACCCCACATTTTGGTTCTCCGCAAAGCGGAGGGCCTAAATGTGGGGGGCGCCAAAGGGCACGCCAGCGTGCCCGGGCCGCCGCAGAGGCCGTAGCCCCGGGCCTCTCGGGACGCTCCCGCCCCCGCCCTCTGAAGATCGAACCGCCAGTCGATGCCGGCTCACGCTAGCGCGTCAGCTCAGAGAAGGGTCAGGATCCAGGTCGCGCCCACCCAGGCCCCAACGCTCGAGCCGATGCCCGCTGCTAGCGCTACGAGCATGACGCGCGTGACCGTGTTGGCGTAGACGCCCTTGAGCGACAGCATGGCCTCGGGAATGCCCTCGCAATCGGCGACTTTGGGTTTGCGCTGCCAGGCCTCACACAGGCCCGCGAAGATGCCCACGCCGATGGTTGGGTTGAGCGACGTTATTGGCGAGCCGACTAGGGATACCAAGATGGTGAGGGGTTTGGCGCCGGCAAGCGCTGTGAAGAGCGCCGCGAACACCGCGTTGGGCAGCACCCACGCCAGCAGCATTTCCTGCAAGCCTTGGCCTTGATGCTTGTAGTAGCCCCAACCAAACGCCGCGAGAATCGCCAGAGGCGCCAGCCACTTCACCACGCGCCACACCATTCCCGGCCCAGGGATCTCTTCGAGAGAGGCGTAGTCCGCCCGGACCCCTTGGTAGGTGAGCATGCCCTGCACATGCGCCGCGCCGACAATAGCCACGATGCGTTGCCCCGGCGCCTCCTCGATCTTGGACATGAGGTAGCGGTCGCGCTCGTCGATGAGTGGCCCCTTCACGGCAGGCATCGCCTTGGCGAAGGCTTGCATGGCCTCGTTGATGTGGTCGCGCTCCTTGAGCTTCTCGATATCTTCGGCGGTGATGGATTCGCGCACAAAAAGCCCGCCGAGTAGGGCGGAAAGCGTCTTCGCTTTGCCAAAAAAGCCCAAGTTTGCCCAGGTGCGCTTGAGCGTTGCCTGCACGGGCCGGTCTGCAAGGACGAGGGTGCGGCCCTCCTCCCGCGCAAGCTTCACGCCTTCGCGCATCTCCGCGCCGGGCTCAATGCCTAGCTCATTGGCGATGCGCCGCTGAAAGGTCGAGAGCGCCAAGCTCGAAAAGAGATAGAGCACCTTCTGTTCGCGGATGACTTGGAAGATGTCGAGATTGCGCCAGTGGGTCGGGTCCTCAAGGGCGGTAAGACGCATCTGGTCGAGTTCGACGCAGATGGTGTCGGGCTGCACCGCCTCGACGAGCGCCTGCACGTCCTCGACGCTGCGCTGGCTGACATGCGCCGTCCCCAGGAGGTAAATCTCTCTCCCATCTTCAAGTTCAAGCTTGGTTGTCGCTGGCGGCAAAGCTTCCACAGGGGGGCTACGCTAACCCACTTGCTCCGCGAGCGGTAGCGCGTCGCGTTCTGCGCGTCAGTAGCGCAGCTCAAGGCGCGTGGTTGTCACGAACTCTGTCGCGCGGTTGGCTCCGGCTGGGGCGCCGCCGTCGGGGAAGACCCACTCGATATCTGTTTGGAGTTCGAGGTGGCGGTTGAGATGCCATTGAAGGCTGGTGGCCACGCCCCGTGCGCCCGAGACCGAGCTTTCCGGGTCCGCGAAGAGCGGAAACGCGCGTGAATCGATATGCAGCTGCTGGTAGCGCATCGACACCGTCGCCCCGCCCCAGTCACCCTTGGCCGGTGCAAAAGGGCGCGTCGGCGTGACACCGAAAAAGGTATTTTCGTCGTCGGGATTGAGGCTCACGCTCGACACAAGCTGCCAGGCCTGATTGGCGACCGTCCCGTTAACCTGCGTGCCATTCGCGCTCACCTTCTCCAAGCGCTGCGCGGACCGCACCCACTCGAAGTCCGCCCGAAACTGTCGATAATGCCAGTGCGCTTGAAGGGACTGCCGGTCGCGCTGCCCCGCTGCCACCACGGTGCCATCATCATCGTTCAGGAGGGCAAAAAGCTGCGGGCCTGCCAGGCGACCACCCCGGGTTTGCGTCCGAATGGCGCTCACCCTCGGGTCATTCTCATCCCCTGACTCTCGGCCGATGGTCCAAGAAAAGCCAAGGCCCAAATGCCTGAGCGCCGGCAAGTCGGGCATCAACCGAAAGGGCTGCACATAGAAACGCCCCGCAAAGTCCGGCGACGCACTCAAGCCGAAGTCGACGCTCATGTCGGGCGCACCGCTCACCGCCGCGACCTCGTAGGAAAATAACCCGTCTTTCGTCTGACCTTAGAAGTAAACACCCAAGTCGCGGTTCGGCGCGAGCACCGTCGGCCAGCCGCGCTCTGCAAAGAGCAACGCATAGGCACGGGAGCGGCGTTCAAGACCAAAGGGCGACTTAAAGCCACCGACGCGGATATTGAACTCGTGAATCGGCCGCCAATCCAGGTGAAAGTCGTAGGGACTGAGCGGATCGATCAAGGTATCGAACATCACGCGATATTCGAACTTCCCAAAAAAGCGCCCGTCCATCGAGAAACGCGTGCGGCGCAAAAACATCCCGTACTCGCTCCCACCATCCACGCTTCCGCTCGCGTAGCGCGAATCGATGTGCGTGAACCCCGCGAGTCGCAGCACGAAGGCTCGGTCGGTTGTTCCCGCCCAGAAACCGAGTCCGTCGTAGATACCCAGGTTCTCCGGATACATGCCGGGCAGGGTCTCACGTGCTGTTGGGCCTTTACGCGGGCTCAGCAGGGGTGCGATGTTGACCTCCTGCTCGCTGTCCGTGTCCTCGGTCGCCGCATCTGTCGAGCCATCCAGCCAGGCGGGGCGCTGCAAAATTAAGCGTTCCGGAGGCACTGGCAGTTCCTGCGGGGCGTCGGCGCTGGCGCTGCTGGCCAACGTCCAGACGACGCCAAGTGCAAGTGTCGACCAGGATCTGAACCGAGATCGACTCAATCCGTGCTCCGCAGCGCTGCAGTCCTGCGCAATTTTCTCACGAGCGAAACAAGCCTCTGAGCCTCGCTCCGTCGAGTCCCTGCGCTCACCATGGCCAGATGAATGACCTGCGCCTTGGGATGGTTGCCGCCATGCGGCTCTGTGATGTGACGGATCATTCGAGGGCACTTCCTGCGTGCTGCGCCTCAGTAACGCAGCTCGATACGAGTCATTGCCGAAAACTCCGTTGCCTTGTTCGCCCCGCCAGCGGCCCCGCCGCGGGGAAAGATCCACTCGATATCCGTCTGGAGTTCAAGGTGCCGGTTAATGTGCCACTGGAAGCTTGAAGCCACCGCGCGCGCGAGCGTGACCGCGTTGTCCGGGTCAGCGAATATGGGAAAGGCATTCGAGTCGATATGCAGCTCTTGGTAACGAAGGGATACGGTCCCCCCGCCCCAGTCACCTTTCGCTGGCGCGAAGGGCCGCGTCGGTGTGACACCGAAGAAGGTGTTCTCGTCGTCGGGATTGAGACTCACGCTGCCCACAATCTGCCATGCTTGGTTGGCGATAGTGCCGCTGGCTAGCGTTCCGCTTTCATCGATTTTCGCCACGCGCTGTGCGGACCTCACCCACTCGAAGAAGGTATTGAACTGACGGTGGTGCCAGTGCGCTTGCACGGACTGGCGGTCGCGTTGTCCGGCGGCCACCACGCTCGCCTCGTCGTCGTTGATAAGCTGAAAGAGGCGTTGGCCCGCAAAGCGCGAGCG
>SLEO01000235.1 GCA_007124745.1 Myxococcales bacterium | reverse complement strand
GGCGTGGGGGCGCGCAAGCGCGAGAGCGCCCTCAGTCTAGGCACAAAGCTCCTAGACGAGGCCGGCCTACGGCAACTACTCGCGGGTGACACTGTGCTGGGTGACACCGCGCCGGGTGACACCGTGTCGGGTAACACGGTGCCGGGTGAGACTTTGACGGCTGACAGTGTGATGAAGGCGGCCGTCACGGCCGACGCTGTAACGACCAACACTCTCACGACCAACGCTGTCACGTCCGATACAGTAACGGAAGACGCCGCGACGGAGGACCTCGCACCGGGGGACGCCGCCACCGAAGATGAGCCCTCCCTGGCAAACACCGGAGGCTTGCTAACGGCCTCTATCGCACTTGCTTGCGGAGGTCTCGCGACGCTTCTAGTGCCTGCCCAGCTTTACGCGGAGGACGTCGCTGGCACGGGGCTCGATAGCCTCGGGTCCCGCGGTGGCATCTACGCCTTAGTGGCCGTGAGCCTGGGTTTCGTGTTGCTAACGAGCTTCGCCAAGACATCGATACTGCTGAGCTTGCTGCGTTCAGCTTTCGGTCTGGCAGGCATACCTTCGGCAACGCTCGTCACCGCACTTGCCCTGCTGCTTACGGTCATCGCGATGCGGCCGCTGCTCGGTGCCACCATCGAGCAACTTGAGCCCAAGCCCGAGGCCGCGTCATCTACAGGGAATAACGCGACCGAGTCCGTGCTCGAACGCTGGCAGGCTTTCTGGCGCCTCAACGCCCACGCCGACAAGCAGGCCTTCGCCGCTGAGCTGCGCACGAATCTGCGTGCGAAAACGGCGGCCAGCGCGCGAGACGCGGCTGCCCAAGCACCCGACGGCGCTGCGGCGGACCGGCCAGACGCGGGTCGGCCAGCCGCGGTTCGGCGAGACACCGGGCCCCAGGGCGCGCCGCCATCGGCGTCACCCGCGGAAGCGCCGCTTTCCGATGCCAAAGCCCGTTCGGGGCTAGCGACCAATGACGCCGCGCCCTGGCGGTTCTCGGTGCGAAGCCCGGAGTTCAGGCAGCGCGCCGAGGCGTCGGGCCGCCCCAACGCCAGCGAGGCGCTGAACGCGCCCGTCGCCGCCGCGGTGAAGGGCCCGCTTTCCGGCTACCTTGCCCTGTTTGACGGCATCTGGCCGGATGCCCTGGCCTTCATCCTGACGGAACTCGACGAGGCATTGCGCCTCGGTATCTGGCTACTGCTGCCCTTCTTGCTGCTGGACATCAGCGCGGCCCTGCTCGTCGCCCTGCTGGGCTGGCAGGGCCTGACGCTAGCCACCGTGACCTTGCCGCTCAAGCTCCTGCTCTTCATCTCAGTCAACGGCTTCACCCGCCTCTTCGACGCCCTGATTCGGGGCTACACGTTTTGAGTATCGAGGCGGCGCATGTGCCCGCGCGCAGCGTCTTAGTAGACACTGCCGCGACCAGTGCTTCCGCCAGCACGGCAGGTAGCGTCCTCTCAGCCGAAGGACCCACGCACGAAGCACTCATGCACGAAGGGCCGACGCATCGACCGGTGCCGCGGGTGAATGGCCCCTCACTGGCGGCCACGCCGCGCGGCACGGCGCCCAAAGCGGACCTGCCCGCCTCCAGCCAAGCGCTGGCGGCAGATTCGCTTGCTGACCTACTGCGCAACGCCGAGATCAACGCCCTGGTCGACGATGTCCTTGTCGCCTTCGTCCAGGCGGGCATTGCGGTGCTGCCCATCAAGGGCGCCGTGATCCTGAGGCAATGCGGCACCTTGCCCTGGAAGCTCGCGGACCTCGATGTCCTCGTTCATCCCGGAAGCTATGCTGATGCGCAGTGCTTGCTCGAGAGCACTTTGGGCGGACGCCTGAGAGGCCTGCACCACCAAGAGTCGTCCTGGACCCTGCCTTCGGGGCTCACCGTCGATGTGCACCGCAAAGCCTTCCACTACGGCCGCTTCCGTAAGCTTGAGCGCGCGCTTTGGGATGAGTCGCAAGTAGCGCCGCACCTCTTTGCCGTCCCTACCTACATCCTGCCCCCGGCGCTCCACCTAACGCTCCTCTACGCCAAAGCAACCTGCGATGCCTTGGCCCCGACGCACCCCCGCTACGCCGCCCTCCGCGAGGTGCAAGCTAGGCTGGGTGTCCATTCCGGTGAGCTCACGCGGACCGCAAAACGCTACGCTGTACCGCTTGTAGGCCTAGGCGAAGGTGCACCCGGTGACGCCCGTTCAAGCGGCCCCAAACCACCGCGTCTTCCCTGGACCGTGGGTACCCTCGCGCAAAGCACCAACCCACTAGCCTACGTCGGCGTTAAGCTCCGCACCCGCCTACGCCGCGCCCTCCGCCTGCCCTCAGAACAACTGTCTTCGCCTGCTGCTTAGCGTCGAGTGTTTGCTCACCTTCGAGGAACCCGACTCAGATGCTTGCCGACAATCCCACCGCTAAGGCGGTGTCCCAAGTCACCCACTCTCTTTCGTTGATATCGCGGGTGGGTCGGCAAAGGGCAGTGTCAGGGCACTAATGAGCTGGGTCTTGGCGTGGGCTCGGACCCACTTCGGATCGATGTTGTCGACGAGGTGGCGCGTGCGTACGGACGCGTACCAGTGGACGACGCGGGTCTCGGGGGTGAGGACTTCCGCGAGACCACCGTGCGTGCGCTCCCTGAACCAATGCGCCGAAATCTCCGGCGGCAGCGGGTAGAAGAACGCGGGGGGGAGCACTCGCGGCAGATCTGAGCCTCCCGCCGCCAGAAGCTGTTGAATGACGTGCGGCCCGAGCACGCAGCGGTCCTTGAGGGCTTCGGGTGGTGTCGCAGCCATCGCCTCAAGCGCCGCACGCAGGAAAGGTGCTTGCGGCGCTGCGCCCAAGACGGCCTGGTTGGCCGCGTGGGGGTAGGCGTGCTGCAGGCGACGGAAAGCTTTCCAGCCTCCGGGGGCCCAGCGACAGAGCGTACGCACAAGCGCCCGCCCAAGCGCGACGCCGCGCACCCAGGGATGGCGCGAACGTTTAACGGCTTGCGGATAACAGATGGGCTCCTCGCCTACGAACCCCGCGCTTTCGCTAGCACAAAGCGCTTCAAAGGAGGCCACGCTCACCGTGTCAATATCGAGGTACACGCCGCCGTCGGCGTAAAGCAGGACAGTACGCAGCACATCCGCGCGCTGAGCGCCCCGCGTGATGTGGGGCCACAGCTTAGCAAGCTTGGATGCAAGGTCCGGTCCCGCGCGCTGCAAAAGCGCGGCTTCATCAAGCCTACGGCACTCGACGCCCGGCACGTCCGCAAGCGCCCTGAACCACGGCATCGCGCTGAGGTCGTCGGTGTAGTGAAGCACGACCTGCTCGAACCCGCCGCGTTCCGCAGCCGAGCGCACCGCCACGTAGTGCAACCAAGGAAACCCGGGCCCAAGCCAGATCAAATGCGCTTTAAGTGGAACCGCCACCCCGCGAACACTGAGGCATGTCCCGTCCGCGGTCCACCGCGCTTCGTAACTGTTCAGGGGGGCATTTTGCACGCATGCCCCCGGGGTTGCGGGAGTGAATCCCGCACCCCCCCCCCCGAAAAACCTAAAGCCGGCAAGCGGGGACCCAACACCTGCTCGCTCTTTCCTGCGACGTTTTCACCTTTGCGGCCCCCTGAACGCCTACCGCGCTTCATTCCGGTCTGCTGTAGAAACCCAAATAGGTGGCCTGCACGCGTCTCGGGTCACGTAGAAGGTTCCGTCCGCGGAGTCTCGGGACTACGCCGACTCTGCGGTCGTCACCATCAAGGACCGGCATCGTGCCGAATGCCCCCGGCCGTTTCAGAGTGACTCTCCCAGCGCTGTCCCACGAGCGCGCACCGTCTGTCTACCCGCGTCGCGTAAGGTGGCGCCTGGAGGTGCAGCGGCCTACGGGCTCTGCTCGTTCGGGCTCCCCTTTCCTAGAGCTTGGATCACGTCTGAAGTAACCACCTGGGAAGTGAGTGCGGAGCATCGTTCGGATGTGCTCCACGCCTTGCATGAGCGAGCGTCGGAATCGTGCTTTCGGCGCTCGCGGTTCACGCTCTAGGCACTTCGTGCAGCCTTGCCGAGCATTCCGGCCGCTCCAAAAACCGCACTCAGATTGCTCCGCTAGCACAGTACTTCGCGTAGCCGCGCACCGATGTATGCTGGTGCTCATCCATGCACAATGTAGAGACGTCGGTTGTGCTCACCGTGCTGCTGGCAACGGCCTGGGCGAGCCAGCGTCTCGGTGAGACGCATGTCGGCCGGTGGCTCAGTGGACCGGTGCTCGCCATCGTTGCCGGACTCGCACTCGGCGCACTGCGCGTAGTGCCGCATGCAACGCCAGCCTACGACCTTCTTTGGGATCAGGGGTTGCGCGTGGGCCTCGC
>SLEO01000281.1 GCA_007124745.1 Myxococcales bacterium | reverse complement strand
GTGTGCTCCGTCTGCACCAAGAGGACCTCTGTCAGGCGCTCGGTATCGGGCCAGAAAACAAGTATCAGAGCGACGGAGGACCGAGCGCCGTAGCTATCATCAACTTGCTTCGCGACCATTCGGACGCGCCGGAGGAAGACGTGGCCACGTTCATCCGCTCACTGGCACTCAACTGGGTGCTGCACGGCACAGACGGCCACGCCAAGAATTACGCGGTCCTGCATCATGAGGGCCCGCAGCTGCGCTTGGCCCCGCTTTATGATGTTGCAAGCCTCTGGCCTTACGACGGCCTGCCGCTGCAAAAGCGCACACTCGCGCTCAGCATCGGTGGCGAAAATAAGGTAACGCGCATCAACCGAAGCCACTGGGAACGCTTCTTCAGAAGCGCGCATGTACCGATTCCCCATCACCTAGACCTAGTGCGCGAGTTTGTCGCCCGCGTCCCTCAAGCGGCAGCCGCCGCCACCGACGAACTGCGAGCGCAAGGTATCACCCATCCCGTTATCGAGATGATCGCCACCAAAGCGACCGCAGAGGCCAAGCGCATCGCAGACATGCTCCAACACCGCTAACCGCCTTCACATGACTGGTGCCACCCTTGAACCAAATGGCGAACTGGGTCTCGTGCAGCGCCCACAGGCTGTGGGTGACCCAGTAATCCTTCTCGACGAGCGCGGCGGCGATGCCCGTCTCGGCCGAGACCCGCGTGAGCAGCGCGATGAACTCGGGGCCTTCATGGCCAAAGGTCATGCCGCGCTCGCCTCGGTTTCGCGGAGGGCGTCCTCGACCAGAACGAGGGTTGCCTTGGCGCAATGGAAGGTGACGTCTCGGTCTACGAGATGGCCTAGACGGCCTGCGTCAGGAACACGGCCGCACCCGCCAAGGCCTCACTGAAGCCGCCGTCCCCACCTCGACCGGGGGCGCATGCCTGTTGCGTTGGCGGGTCCTCCCTGAGAGTGTCTCAGGTCAGCGGTCGCCGCGAAACCCAATTCTCGTCGATATCATGCGAGACTACGGCTACGTCGATGCCCGAGGAATGGGTGTACGTCGCAAAATTGTGCCGCTTGTGCGCGCCCAGGCTGGTCAGGATGCACGCTTCGAGGCTATCGAAGACTTCCTCAGGGTAGTCATGCCCAGGGCGCATGCGCGCCCATGAGCGAAGCGCACTCTCGACGCGTCCCGGCAGATGTCGCTCGGTCCTAAGGAGCGCATCTACGACGCCCTCGGCACCAAGCAGTACGTCGCACGGCTGAACGGAGGCGTGACCTTCACCGGCGTTAGCCGGCTGAACCGCAACGACCAGACCTACCGCGTCAACCTTGACGTAGTGCCGCGCGGGGACCGGCTACACGCGGTGTACAACGACGCGAGGTTTGGCATCCGGTATGCGGAGTTCACCGGACCGGCTGACTTCTCTGCCGCTGTCGCGCGCACGATTGTGCCCCGGGGCGACACGATGTGGCCTACCCCGAATCTTGTGCTGTCTTCGACCGCGGGAGCCCACCTTTACTTCTGGGGCGGGACGAGTTCTGGTGGGGGTGCATGGAGCTCGGATTGGATCCACCACTGGAGAGGACGCGCGCCCGCACGCACCATCCTCAACCTGACTGACGCAACATCCAACAGCGCCCTGCCTGACTGGCCAGCAGCGAACGCGACGGACGGCAACGCGTCAACGAGCTACAGCTCGGAATGCTCGGTGAACCCGAGTAACGGCGCGTGGCTTGCGGCGTGGGTCCCTGGGAGAAGGCCGCAGCTCGTTAACCAGGCCGTGCTCACCGCGCGACGCCGCGAAGGCGCCGTTCAGGGTTTTCCAGTCTCGTACCAAGTCTTCGTCACCTCGCCGGACAACCGCCGATGGGACGTTGTCGGCTCGTTTTCGACCCAGCCCAACGCCCAGGGCAGAGCAGTGGTCGACCTCGGCAACGACTACTGGACGTCCGGTCTGATGGTGCTGCCAACCGAACTCGGCGCCGACGCCTTCGGCAACCGCTGCTTCCAGCTAGCTGAGATGAGCCTCGCGTACTGACGCGAGGCCGCGCGCCGGAAAGGGTCCCCGGCGCGTTGCATGCGTGCGACGAGCCTCTCCTGCGCGGACAGAGCCCGTGCCCCTTTGTGTGATCGCGACCCGGTACTGTGTGCCCAGCTAAATAGGTAGGCGCGGCTCCTCACCCCAAATTGCAGGCCATTCTCATAGCGTTCTAGACGACAAATCCCTGTGGGAAATAGGTTCGTACAGCGCACCTTGGGGCGGCGAAGTGCGCAGTTGGGCGCGAACTCAGCCGAGTTACGTTTGACAGCGGCTCTTTCGGTCTACACATCTGCCTTTAATGATGAGGCACGTCTTTAGCGATATTGTCCTGGCATCAGCTTTCGTTGGCTTGGCCTGCTGCGCTGTGTCTAGCGACGAGATGGATGAGTCGCATAAGCAAACCAATGCGTTTTGCATAGCCACGTCGCCAATAGCCACCCATGCGACAGCGCTGAAGTCTGCGGTGGGCCCTTGTTCGGAGAACCGATGCGCCCAGCTAGCGCGAACGGCAGAAACGATCCTTAACGGCAGTCTAAACGCCCGACTGCCCCCGAATATCGCTGCGGCTTTAAGCGATACAGGGATGCTTCCGTGCCAAGCCTCGGTCAACAAAGCAAAAATCCTAGAATATGTGAGGAAACTTTGCGTCAGCGGTGGCAGCGCGACCCTTGCTAGGGCAGGAGAATATATCGTTGATGGGCATCATAAGCTAATCGCGCTGGCAATGATCTCTGACTTGGATAGTCAGTGCTTAAATGCGTGTGTAGACGTTCCCGAAATTGGCAACGCCGCCAGAAGAAACGCGAGGTGGCTTCTTTGTACTGCCGCTGCATTGACATGGGATATACTCACAATGACGCTACAGCTTGCGCCGTAGTGGCTATAAGTTGTTCACGCGTTGGATCAGTAGTCGAGTGGCCAAAATCCTCCCAAATCTTACGCTGGTCAGCGGGTGACACTCACGCATCTTGAGCGCTGTCCCAAGTGAGCTCCTGTGGGCGCAATCGGCTAGAGCCGTTGGCCGACGTGCGCGGCGTGACCGACCCGAGACGCGTCGTTCCGGGAACATCGTGGGGCGTGGCTTGGTGCTGCACTGATGCGCTTGTGTTCCGCGGCGAGGAGCTGCGCGTAGGCTTCGCTTGGGTCCGACCAATGACACAGGTAAAGCGGTTGCTCGCGTAAGGCTCGCGCGAACATGCCCGTGCCGCACACGCCCCGTAGAAGCTCTGCCTTGAGCGGCGCAGACGTCACAGGCCACAGCCTCGAAGGCGTTGTCGCCGTCGAAAGCAAAACGAGGGTTATATCCGCTAGCAATAGCGGCTCTGACCACACTTGGCTCCGCGGTACGGGACGAAGCGGTACGTGGGCATGAAACACGCCTTCGGACGCCTGCAGGCGGAGGGTGTAGCTGTGGTGATCAAGGGCCCTGAGCCTCTCGGGCAACGCTTCTCCCTCCCGTGTGGGGTTGAAGCGCGGGGTTCGCGGCACTCCGAAAAGCCGCTGGCCGTCTGTCAGGCATCGGTCGTCACTGACAAAGCACGCGCCAGCGTCGAGCCCGGCACACACCAGTGAGGACTTGCCCGCATTCGACGCCCCCAGAAATAGCAGAGGGCCTGTTTCGGCTACCACCGCGCCCGCGTGGACGGATGTGAGGACAGAGGCGTTATCACAGGCGGCGTAGACTAAGCCTTCGAGCGAGGCGAGAAGGTCGCTGCCTTGGACGTCCAGACGCGCTGTTCCACGGGCGCTGCCCAAGCCGAAAGAACGCAGCAACCGATAGCGGCCCTTAGCGAGTGAGCGGACCTGCACCTTGCAGGTGGCGGCGATAGGCAAATGTGGCGCGTTTTCCGCGACGCAAAGGCCCCAGATCGCCTCCATTTGCGCGTGAAGGTCAGGGCCGCCTCCGCTTACTTCGACGGCGATGTCTCCCAAGACGAAGCGTGCCCTTAACGCGTTTCGCATAGGCCACGTGCACGTAGCGACTCACCAAAACTAAGCACGTCGCGCTCAGCCGTGCCTACATCCACCGTCAGGTCTTGCGCCACGCATGCGGCAATCTCCTGGAGGGAGCGTTCACCATCCATGAGGTCCCAGACCGCAGCACCGACGGCGTTCAGAACGCACACCTCTTGCGTTGGGCCGTTGAGAAGCAACAGCTCGCCGTCTACCTCTAAGGTATGCGCCTCTAGGTGGCATCGCGACACAGCCGCCGCAAGCGTCAGCGCTGACGCGCGCGCTTCGGCTGCCTCGGGCGACAATGACGCGCTTGGGCCGCCCGCGCCCGGGGCGGCAAAGCGTGCTTCAGCGCGGTCGGTGTT
>SLEO01000259.1 GCA_007124745.1 Myxococcales bacterium | reverse complement strand
GCGGTCAGGGGCGTTGTCTGCGCCGCGGGCAGAGACTCCACGGGTGTATCGAGGCCCTGGCTGTCGCTGAGCCGCACCGCCAGGCCCTCGGGAAGCGCTGCCTGAGATTCGGCAACGTGCTCGGTGGCAAGCTGTGAGCTTGGCGTCCCGAGGGACCGATGCTGCTTATTACGGCCACAACTGAGCAGCAGGGCCGTTGCAGAGACGAGCAGACAGGCCAGCAGGGTGCGAAGCGCAGAAGCACGCTGGGCATGACGCCGCTGCCGATTCGACAGATGCAGCGTACATAAAACACCGGGGCTCTCCGTTGCCCCGAGGCGTTCGGTCACTTCTGGCTGGCCCCGTAATGCAGGCGAGGTGCACGCGGCACTTGCGGCGCGATCCTGAACTTCGAGCGGCGGGGTTTTGGGAGAACGCACTTCTGGGGTTCTAAGCATCGCGACGGCTCCGTTTGCAGTGGACAGATGCGCGCAAAGCGGCCTGTCCAAGACGGCAACGTCTCTCGCGCGTCTGCGTGAGTCAAGGCGGCGTCGTTTCACGGTGCTTCGTTAGGTGGAAGTGCCATGCGCGCTTTGCGATTCGCTGTGCGCCGCAGCGTGGAAACTGTGATATTCTGCGCAGGTGCCTGTGGCCTACGGACAGCTCCTGCGTGCATTGGCTAAATCAGCCAACATTTCGCCGCAGAAGCTGGAAGAGAGCGAAGCGCGCGCGAAGGTCAGTCTTTACAGCCCATTGATCGACTGGCTAGCGACGGGTTTCGTCGACGCCGAGCTGGCGGTATCCCAGATCGCTCAAGCTTACGGGACGGTGGCCCTGGCCTTGTCTCCGTCCACGGTCGATTTCGAACTCGCGCGGCGCCTGCCGGCTCACATTCTGCAGCGTTCCAAGGCCTTTCCGCTCTACCACGATCCGCAGACCGGTGCGGTGCGCACGGTGGCGGTGGACCCTTTTTTCTCTGCGGCGCTCGACGATGTCAGTCGAGCGTTAGGTGCGCCGCTTGAGCTGCTGGTGGCATCGCTAGGGGATGTTGAGCGCCTCTTGCTCCTGGCTTTTCCAGAGGAGCGCATCGCATCGGGCAATACGATGATCGGCGAGACAACAAAGCGTCTCAACATCAACAACTTGGCCTTCGGTCAAGAGGGTGGTCTCGATGGTTTTGTGGGCGGAACGACCTCGCCCATGCACCGCCTCGAAGACAGCGTCGCGCCGGCCGACCGCATTGAAGCACTCGTCTCTGTTCTCGAGGACAAAGGGTTACTCACCCGCACCGAATACCTCGAGGCCTTACGAAAGTTCATGGTCTAGGGCGGGGAGAGGCTGAGACACGCAGGCTTCAGCCGAAGCTTGCGCCCAACACTTCCGGATGGCGAAGCGTAATGTGGTCTAGGCAAAGCCCCTGAGGCGGCGCCGTAGTCCCTGCAGCCGCGCGCTTCCCGGTTTCGAGCGCCTCGCGCAGGCACGCGACTGGCCGGAGGCCAAGTCCAATATCCGCCAGCGTGCCTACGATAATGCGGACCATTTGCTTCATGAAAGCGTTCCCTTCAACGGTGACCGTCACGCAGCGACCGGTGCGCGCCGTGTGCACTTCGAGGTCGCACCGAGAAACGGTGCGCACGGTGTTGTTGCGCGGGTCATCGCTGGCTTTGAACGCCGCGAAGTCGTGGGTGCCGAGAAGCAGGGCGGCGCCTTCGCGCATGCGCTCAAGGTCGAGGTCGCGTTTCGTTGTGGCGCCGAGGGGCCAGACCTGACCCCGCAGCCAGGGTGCCACGAGATGCCCGGTGCCGATGGTGTAGATATAGCGCTTCGAGGCGGCCTCAAAGCGTGGTGTGAACCCAACGGGTGCCTGCCAGACCCGCCGTACGCGCACGTCTCGAGGTAGCGTCGTGTTCATACCTCGGAGCCACCCCTCAAGGGTGATGCTCGGCCTTTGGGGGTCAAAAGCTACAAGCTGACCCAGGGCATGGACACCCGCGTCGGTTCTCGAGCAGCCACGGAGGGTAGGGTGCACCCCATCCATCTCCTGCACCGCCGCCGCGAACGTTGCAGCGACCGTGCGCATTGAGCCTTGCGTTTGCCAGCCGTGAAATGCCCCGCCGTCGTAAGCCACCTCAAGCAGGACGGTAGCTGCAGGCGGCTCCGCACCATGATCTTCCACCGTGAGCCGCTCCTGCGCGCTAGAAGAGGAAACCGAGACCGGCCGTCCAGCCGAAGTCATTGCCTAGGGGGAAGCTCGAGTTCGCGTGCGAGCCAAAGCCCTCGAAAAACAGGAACACGTGGTTGACGCCCCACTCGGTTTCCATGTGCTTAGACGCTCGCCGGTCGATAAAGTCCAGTTCAAGCGCTACCTGGCCCGCCCAGCGCAAACCTAGAGACACGCCGGAGCCAGCAAGCTGACCGCCGGTTCGGCTACGCCACGGCACCATGTCCATGCCTAGTTTGAGACCGAAGGTGAAGGGCACGTTCAGATAGCGCGGCAGCGCATCTATACGAAGGACACCGAGTATCGATATAGGAAAGATGGTGAGGTCTGTAATTTCGTTGGGTTCGCCACCATCGCCTCGCGTCGCTTCACCTGAGTAATCCGCCCAGCCGAGGCCAAGGCCAAGGCCTACCGGACCGACGAAAGGAACATGATAGAAGAACGCGTCAATCTCTCCGGCGACTAGAGGCCCTTCGTCATTGAAGGTTTGGTCGAAAGCTGAGTTGCTTTTGGGCGTGAAAATGCCCGCCTTGAGCTCGAAGGCAAAAAGGTCTTTGGGGCGCTCCTTCGGAGCGCGGCTCGTCGTCTCGCTTTCCAGCGTGACTTGAGCCTCAGCGGCGGAGCGATCCACCGCAATGGTGGCCACGGTCACACCGACGACAACAAGAAGGTGCCGACCAAGCACGCCGGCCTGCAAAAGGGACTGCCGCCGCACGCACAAAAGAGTGGCCGGCAAAGATAAGAGACGCATCACGGTGACGATAGCTAACACGAAGCGCCTCTCCAAGCACAGTCCCGCGCATGCACGGCCGGCGACACCCTTCCTGGGTGAACGCGCGCGTACAGCGGCCAAGTCGCGACCTGTCATGTGGGTTGTGCGGATACGCGCCGACGCCGCAGCGCCCACGCGAGCAAACCAAGCCCGATCACCAGCGGCCCCGAAGCACTAGTTGACCCGAGCTGGCAGGTGCTCGGGCATGGTCGGCCTTCCTCTTCCTCGAAGACCTCGCAGAAACCCGCCGATTCGATCCGCTCCATACAGGCCACGCCCATTCTGCCAGTATTTCCGGCGCGGTCTCGAATGGCCACTCCGACCGTTGCCGTGCCTCCTACGGGAATCCCTGATTCACCGTCCAACCTAACCTTGGCACTTCGCGTTGCGACGCGACGAAATACGCAGCGATCACGCTGTGTTTCTGCATCGGGCATGTCCCCTGCGCGTAGGGCACCCGAGTTGGGCTCCTCCGCTGTGCACTCAGATGCTTGGGCACACACCCAAAATCCATCGAGTGTTTCGTTGATTTCCCCTGAGGGCAATCGCCAGCTCATCGTGCCAGTGCGCGAGCCGGGGGTGGCTGTCACGGTGGGGGCATTCGGTGCGCTGGTGCGCACGGCAATCTGGAGTGACTTGAAGCTGGCGGGTTCGTTATTCGTGTCCGGAGGCGTGCGTGGCACCACCAGGAAGAGAAAGGTGAACGTGCCGTTAACCGGCACCGGGACGCCGTCTTCATCTCTGATGATGTTACCCGCTTCGTCTCTCTCCGCGCACTGAATAAAATCGTTGACATCGCGCTCAATCCGCACCTGTGTTGCGCCCTGAGCAAGCCTGATTTCTCCCACGTCGGAGACGTGTCGGCACACGTCCCGTGTGAGGTCTCTTCGGTTCTCAAGCTGCTCGCAACCTTCGCCCTCCCATACATCCAAGAACATGCCGGGCTGCGGAACGGTCAAGTTGAAGAGTTCAAGGTGAAAGGGGGATGGTCGGCCATCAACCGGGCACTCATCGCGATTGAGTGGTCGATTGATAAGGTTGTCGGCGTTGCGGTCGTTGGCCCGGCGATTGGGCTCGCCGAGCCGAATAATCTGAATATCCTGCGCATCTGTCTGGCCTTGCCCGCCGCTGGTCGCACCACCGTTATTGGCCGTCTGGGCCTGGACCAGCGTTGCGTCAAGAAGTCCGAGCGCGGCGATCATCCAGGCGATGCCGCCGGCTTGCGTCCCTAGTCTAAACACGTGCTAGCCTTTCCGCTATCTGCACGGCGTTGAGAGCGGCGCCTTTGAGCAGGTTGTCGGCGACCACCCAAAGCTGGAGTGTGCCGGGCTGGTGCAGGTCATCACGGATCCGCCCTACGAAGACAGGGTCCTGGCCAGCG
>SLEO01000349.1 GCA_007124745.1 Myxococcales bacterium | reverse complement strand
CCTACATCGAGCCCGGTCACGGCCACCTGCTCGAAGCGCCAGATTTGCTCATCACCGGGCCCGCCCGCCGGGCAGGCGTCCGCGGCCTCGCCCAGCGCGTGCAGCACGCGTGGCTCGCCGTCGGCGTCGGTGCCGAGGTACACCATGATGTGGCCAGGAAAGTAGAGAAGCAGCGGCGCTTGCCCCGCTAAAGTTTCCAGCAGGCCAAGCCGCGTCTGCCGCGGCAACTCCGGCGGCAGATCGATATGCGCGAGACCCGCCTCCGCCTGCTGTCCACTGTTGCGCGGCAAAAGCACGCCGAAGCGCGCAAACACCTCTTGAACCAGATGCGAGCAGTCCTGGCCACCGGCCGCCCCACCCCAGACGTAGGGCATCCCAACGGAGGCAAACAGTTCGGGCAGCAAGTGACGCCAGGTCAACGGGAGTGGCAACGCTTGCACCCCTTGCCGCGCGCTGCCGGAACCGGCCGCCGCAGGTGAAGGGCGCTCGGGACCGCTGCGCGTTTTGGCTTGAGCCGTCGCGGCCCCACCCGGCATCGCTTCGCGCGCAGCGTGCGGGTTGTCGGGAATCTTAACGCGCTCCGGATCAGCCGCTGCCGCGGGCACCCGCCAGGCGTAGGCGCCGCCGGGTGGCCCCCAGAGCGGCCCGTCAGAACCTGGCCGTGTACGCTTAGTCTGGGCTTCATCAGCATCCGCAGCGCCCTTGAACCCTGATGTATGGAGCGTGTTCGCAAGCCGCGGGGTCAACGCTTGCGGCGCTAGCGGCGCCGAGAGGGGCACGTCGCTGGCGACCCATCCGAGCAGGCCATGCGCGATCACGAGACGCACGCTATTCGGGTCATGTTCGCGCGGCGGGTAAACCCACAGCGGCGTCTGCTTTGGGAGGTGCGCGCACTGGTTGCGGTCGTGGCTGGAACCGCTCGCCGATCGCAGCGGAGCCGTGAAAGGGCCACAGCGCACGTCCCCCGCAGCCGCGAGCAAACGGAGCTGCGGCTGGGCGGGCGGCAACGCAAAGGCGGTGCGGAGCTGGCCATGTGCGGGCACCTCCGCGCTGGAACGCGCCACCAGTTCGCCGCTGGCCAGGGCCTCAGCGAGACGCTGCGTGCGCCCCGCCGCTGCCGCACGTGCCCACTCGGCATCCGGCGGCTCAGCGAAGCCTGTGCTCAAGTGCACCGCTTCGAGCCAGTCCTGGTGAGCTAAGCGCTCGGCCTCTGCCAGCAACGGCCGATCGAGGGCGTCGAGAGCCGCGTAGCGCGCGAGCCAGTAGTCCAGCCTCTGCACTTCTGGGGGCGCGATGGTCGCGCGCAAGGCATCCGATGGGACTTGCGCGGGGCACGCTGAAGGCGCCTCAGGCGCGTCCTGACCAGACTTGGCGCGCAGCGCATCGCCCACGGGTTTGGCGTCAGCGCCGCAGGAGCCGCCCAAACAACCGGCGAGTAGGACGCACGCCAGTCGCGGCAGGCGCATCAGTCGCGGCAGCCACATCACACGCGACCGGATGCGCGACCCTCAAGCGCATCCCCAAGCTCACGCAGCAGCTTCTCTGCGTGCGCGTAGGCCAAGGGCGTGTCCACATCTACCCAAGTCGCTACGCCGACGTCTGCGCCCCACGCCCTTCCCTTGGCGGCGAGCGCTGCCACCCCCTGGGAGAGCGAGCAGCCCTCCGGGCCATCGAGTGCCTGTAGGGCCTCGATCATGGACGGACCGATACGAAACACCCCCGTGTCCAGTGCGCCGTAGCTGGGAAGCGTTTTACTTATCTCGACGATCCGGTTGCCATCGAGCTTCACCTTGGTCGCGTCATCGAGATCCACACAGGCTTCGATGTCGTAATCAATACCGAGCACCAGGTCGTCCTGCGGCAACGTCGACTCACGCACGGCCCGAAGTAGGCCCTGGGACCAGAGATGGTCGCTCATGAGCAGCAGCGTCGGCTCCGTTACGAACGCTTTTGCCTTAAGCAGCGACGTGCCATTGGGTTTGTCGATTTCGTCGTTGTCGAAGAAATGCAACGCACAACCGAAGTCCTCGCTCTGCAAATAGCCCCGCAAGGTCTCGCCCAAATGGCCTGTGACGACCGCCACCTCGCGCACGCCTCCGGCAGCTAGGCTGCGCAAGATGCGTCCGATGAGCGGTGTGCCAAGAATCGGCTTCATCGGCTTGGGATAGGGCACGCCCTTCACCAAGCGCTCGCCCTTGCCTGCGGCTAAGATTACGGCCCGTTGCGTCATCGTACGAAAGCGTAACGCGTGTGGCAGTACTAGGCTAACCGCTATCTCGCAGTGGGGGGGGAGCCGCAAAGGGCGGAGCTGCCCGTTTGCGGCTCCCCCCGCCGCAAGGTAGCACTTGCGCGTCGCAGACCTGCCCTAAGGCGGTCGACCACGCGGCGCTGCGTCGGGTTTAGCCCCCGAAACGCACGTTCGTCTCAACGCAAACGCAGGCATTTATGAAACAACCGAAAGAGATCCGTCCCGCCGAAGGCAAACTAGGCATTCTGCTCCCCGGCATGGGCGCGGTAGGCACCACATTCATCGCCGGCTGCCTGCTGGCGCGCAAAGGCCTCGCCGCCCCGGTAGGCTCGCTGACGCAAATGGGCACCATTCGTGTGGGCAAGCGTACCGATCTGAAGATGCCCAAGGTGAACGAGTTTCTGCCACTTGCGGGCCTCAACGACCTTGTGTTTGGCGGCTGGGATCTCTTCGAGGACAGCGCCTACACAGCAGCTAAGACCGCTGCGGTACTTTCCGACGCACACATTGAAGCGGTCAAAGACGAGCTCGAAGCCATCCGCCCGATGAAGGCGGTATTCTTTCCCGAGTACGTTCGCCGACTACGCGGCGAGCACATCAAGACCAACCCCTCGAAGGCCGCACTCGTCGAAGAAGTCCGGGAAGACATCCGGCGCTTCAAAAAGGAAAACGGCCTTAGCCGTTGTGTCGCCGTGTGGTGCGGATCCACGGAGTCTCATCGTGAGCCCGGGCCAGTGCACCAATCCCTCAAGGCACTTGAAGCGGGCCTTGAGGCGAATGACCCGCTCATCAGCCCCTCGATGATCTACGCCATCGCTTGCATCAAAGAGGGCGTGGGCTTCGCGAACGGCGCACCCAACCTGACCGTCGATATCCCGGCGATTTGGGAACTTGCCCGCGAACACGGCGTGCCCCTTTCCGGCAAAGACTTCAAGACCGGTCAGACGTTGATGAAGACCATCATCGCTCCCGGCCTGCGCGCGCGCTTTCTCGGCATTCGCGGCTGGTTCTCCACGAACATCTTGGGCAACCGAGACGGCGAGGTGCTCGACGACCCGGAGAACTTCAAGTCCAAAGAGGTCTCGAAGCTCGGCGTGCTCGAGACCATTCTTCACCCGGATAAGCACCCTGAGCTTTACGGAGACATGTATCACAAGGTTCGTATCGAGTACTACCCACCCCGTGGCGACGAAAAAGAGGGCTGGGACAACATCGATATCTTCGGTTGGCTCGGCTACCCGATGCAGATGAAGATCGACTTTCTCTGCCGCGACTCCATCTTGGCGGCACCCATCGTGCTCGACCTCGCCCTCTTCATGGACCTCGCCCAGCGCGCCGGCATGAGCGGCATGCAGGAATGGCTCTCCTTCTATTTCAAGAGCCCGATGTCCGCCCCCGGCCTCTACCCCGAGAACGACCTCTTCGTCCAACTCATGAAGCTAAAGAACATGCTCCGCTGGATGAAAGGCGAAGAACTCATCACCCACCTCGGCCACGAATACTACGACTGAGCCTGCGTGCAGCTGCTACCGAGTTCCCTCGGCGGGCCTCCATCACCGATGGACCAAGCGCATGTGACTCCCAGCCACACGCAACCAAGTCCGGCGGTGGTGGTGAACCACCACGCGCCCCGGACATTGCTCTGGCGTCATGACATGAGTCCGAGGCAGCGTTGCCGACACGCTACAGTGAAACCGAGCCTGGCGTTAAAACTACGCGGTGGCGCTGCGGCGCCTTTCCAGAAGTGGCCGATGCGACATTTTCCGAGACCGAAGCTTTTACGAGAGAAGGCATCTCTCCACGGGCAACTGTTCATGGGGGCATTTTACACGCATGCCCCCGGGTTTACGGGAGTGAATCCCGCAAACCCTCCCCCACTCTGCCTTCAAGGTGGCCTAAAGCCGGCAAGCGGGGCCAGGGCGTCCACTTGCTTCTTCCCGCAGCGTTTTCGCTATCTGGACCCCCTGAACGGTTACCTCATGGCTCGCATCGACTGAGCACAGAATCTCGCAATACCTCTAAGATGACTCCGCTTTTTCGCGCGGATGACGCCTGCGCGCTGCGCTGTCACCGGCGATCCCAAACTGCGGTCCCTGCCCCCAACTTGGCTTCCT
>SLEO01000052.1 GCA_007124745.1 Myxococcales bacterium | reverse complement strand
CCCCTCGTTTACTGCAGATGTGGCTGGCCAAGGGTAAGTGTTCAGGGGCGTCTAGAAAGCGAAAACGCCGCGGGAAGAAGCAAGTGGGCGCCCTGGCCCCGCTTGCCGGTTTTTAGCCATCTTGAAGGCAGAGTGGGGGAGGGTTTGCGGGATTCACTTCCGTACACCCGAGGGCATGCGTGTAAAATGCCCCCCTAAACAGTTACGGCCAAGGCAAGCGGCTCAGCCGCGGTTCCTGGTTAGATTTCAGCCTGCGGGGCCGATCGGTTGTCACGCGTCTCCAGGCTCGGCCGCCGAGCGGATATTTTCCAGGAAGATGCCGGGGCAACTACAGGTTCGGGGCCGTGTCTGCCATAGTAGGCCGCATGGGTGTGGAACGTCGCGTAAGGCCGGAGAATGAGGGGCTACGGCTTGATGTGTGGCTTAAGCGTAACCACCCAGAGGTATCACGTGCTTACTGGGAGAAATGCCTGACGCGAAGTCTTGTGCGCTTGGACGGACGGGTGGCGCGGGGCCACGAGCGGCTACGTGCGGAAGCACGCATCGAGTTTCCCGAGCCACCGACGGAGCTCCTCACCAACGCGGACCTGTTTGGCACGCTGCACATCGCCTACGAAGACGAGCATCTCTTGGCGGTGGAAAAGCCCCCGAAGGTGCCGTCGACGCCGCTGGGTCTCGACGAGCGCGACACCATCGCGAACGCCATCGCCGCCTACCTGCCCGCGGTGAACACCTTCCCCGGCGACCCGCGCGATGGCGGCTTACTGCATCGCCTCGACATCGGCACCGCGGGGCTACTGGTCGCCGCCAAAGACGCGGAAACCTTCAAGGCCGCCCGCGCCAGCCTGCATCAAGGCGAGTGGAACAAGCGCTACCTCGCCTTCTCCGCCTCCTTCTCGCGGCCACCCACGGCCCTTGAGCACGTGCTGACGGCGGCAGGTCCGCGCGGTGAGCGCATGGACGAGGTCCGGCGCCGCTCGATGCCGCCCCCGCGCCCCGGAGGTGACCGTCACTCCGCACCTCCGAAAGTGTGGACGGCGCTCTCGGAGATTACCTGGCGCTGGCAGGGACGCTACATGCAGGCCTTCGAGGTGCGGGCGCCGAAAGCGGTGCGCCATCAGGTGCGGGCGCAGCTCGCGCTTTGCGAAGCACCCCTCCTCGGCGACACGCTCTACGGCGGCGTGGAGCTGCCGGGCTACCCCGGCTTCGCCCTCGTCGCCCACGCTATCGACTTGCCCCACCCCGTCACCGGCGCGCCCCTCAAGCTGCGGGCGCGCCTACCTGACCGCCTCGTCAAGGCCCTTGAGGCCATCGAAGGCCGCGCACTCCCCGAGTCGCTCCACACGCGGTAAGGGCTCACCGTTGACCGCTTGTGCGGCGAGCGGTAGTGCGACCTGATGTTAAGCGTGTCCGGCATCTACGTCGCGTTGGGAGCCTTGTTGCTGGTCGGACTGGGACTTCGCGTTGCGCGGTTGCGCCATCGCCTTGGCGTGGCGCTAGGCCACGGAGGCCACGTTGCTCTTAAGCGCGCGATTCGCGTCCACGCGAACTGCGCCGAATACCTGCCCGTGGGCCTAGTGCTGCTGGTAGCGCTCGACCTGCGTCAGGCAGGCGCCCTCTGGGTCCATGTGCTGGGCGCGGCGCTACTTTCCGGCCGGGTTCTCCACGCTCTCGGCGTCAGTCGCACACGCGAGCCACTCCCGGTGCGCGTCTCGGGCATGCTTCTCACCGTGGGCGCCATTGTCGGTGCAAGCCTGCGCCTCTTGCTCACTTACGTTTGATGTCGCGGTGCGCGGAACCGCCCTTCAGACGCGGTACACTCAAGACACGCCGTACGTTAAGCCTTGGCAACGGCCAAGGTTGCGCCTAAGCCGAAGCTGTGATGACCAAGCAACTTTTTTGGCTTGCGACGCTGGGTCTTTCGGCGTGTGGTGCGACTTGCGACAGCAAGGGTGCGCCCGCCACAAGCCCCACCGCTAACCCGCCACCTGCCGCCACTGAGGAACAACCCGCCATGCAAACACGCGTCGATGCACCCGCTTCGAGTGAACTCCTGACCGCTGGTACGAAAGCGCCCACGTTTGCCCTGCAGGACCAGAGCGGTGCGCTGAAGACCTTGGAGGACGCCGCCGGGAAAGCCGTTGTGCTCTATTTCTACCCGAAAGATGCGACGCCGGGTTGCACCGTCGAGGCGCGGGGCTTTCGCGACAGTTACGACGTGCTGAGTGGCGCGGGCGCCACGGTGTACGGGGTTTCGACGGACAGCGTCGCCTCCCACGCCAGCTTCGCGGAAGACGAGAACCTGCCTTTCTCGCTGCTTTCGGACGAGGGTGGCAAGCTCGCCGCCGCCTACGGGGTTTCGGTCAAGATGGGCTTCACCTCGCGGGTGACCTTCCTCATCGGCGCCGACGGCGTCATCAAGAAGGTCTATCCCAACGTCACACCGAGCTCCCACGCCGACGAGATTCTCGCCGACCTGAAGGCGCTCTAGCGCGCCCTAAGCGGGGAGAAGCGCTTTCTACTTCGGCGGCCCAAAGCCCGCACGGCGAGCGTGCTTTGTAGGCGCTGAGACCCCACTTCCGTGAGTTAGACCGGAGTGGTGTTTGAGGTCGGCAGCCGCTATCGCTAGGCCGTCACATTGGGGCCCTACAGCTAACGTAAGGGCTGTGGCGCGAGAGTTCGGAGCAAGACATGCCTAGCGTCATGTCTGCCAACCCGGTCCTAGTTCTTGCGTCGCAGTCACCACAGCGGTCCGCGCTACTGGCGCGTGCGGGCCTGAGCTTTACCGTCCGGCCCGCGTCCATCGATGAAACGGAAGCGCCGGGTGAGACGCCAGAGGACTATGTTTGCCGGGTCGCGCTCGATAAGGGTCGCGCGGTCGCGACGGCGCTTGGCGCGGCGGCGGAGCACCAGCCGTGGGTCATCTTGGCCGCGGATACCACGGTGTGGTTAAGCCCCGAGGGCCCGCCCCTCGGCAAAGCAGCCGACCGTGCTCAGGCGCAGGCAACGCTCTCCACACTCTTCGATGCGCCGCATCACTACGTCTCAACAGGTATTGCGGTAGGGCACCTAAGCTCGGAGACTTCGGCTGGCAGCACAGGGAAAGCTGGCCTGACGGCGTCCGATAACCGCTTTAAGTGGCGCGGCCAGCGCGTCACCACCAAGGTCATCCTTCGCCCCCCAAGCCGGGCAGCCTTTGAACGTTATCTCGACGGCGGCGACTGGCGCGACCGAGCTGGCGCCTACGCCATCCAAGGCGATGCCGCCGCCTTCGTTCGCCGCATCGAGGGCTCTTTCACCAATGTCGTCGGCCTGCCTCTAGCCGAGACCCTCGACCTTCTCGCCCCCTTCGACCTCGAGACCCGACCCGTATCGCTCTAGGCACCCCCAAAAAAAGCGCCCGCCCGCCCGCTGAAATACCGCACGGAGAGCTGGTCTTTGAAATCCCACTGCTTCATGTTTCGTGAATGATCGCGTCTGCAAGGTCCTTGGTTGCGTTGGTGAGTCTCTTGGCTGTCATAACTCAGGCATGCAGTGCCGAAGTGCCTACCCGCGACGATGCCGCGACCAAAGGTTTCCCTTTACTCCCGTTCGTTGTGCACGCCATCGTGGGCATTCTAAGTGGCGTGAGCACCTATGGTTTTGTCAGCAGTGGCCTCGAGCGTCAACGCCTCGACAAAATGAAAACGATGCTGTCTGGACGCATGGCTGACCTAGCGGAGGACGAGGTGCGTCCCTACTTGGAGGCCCTTACTGTGTTCCTATACCTGCAACGAAGTGGCCTGATGCAACATGTTCCGCGCAATTCTTTCCAATGGCGCGTCAATAACGCGCTTGAGCGAGAGGATCTAAGCGAACTGATCGAAGTCCTTGGCAGTGGATACGCGGATGCGCGCGCGGCAGGGTATCGGGTCGAGTTTATCTTTCCCACGGCTGGGCGTGAAAGCCTTGGTGGGGGCGCACCGATACTCAATGAGGTTGGGTCTACCCGACTTCTGGCCAGTTTTGCCCGAGACTCGGCTGCGGAGGAGTGTGAGGACATCTCCGATGAGCTGTGCCAAGAGGTCTACGACAGTGATTTAGGAAGAAGAGAGCCTTGGGTTGTTTCACGTTACTCTGCGCGAGACGCTTGCGGCTTTTTCTTGAGGTCCTTCGATCCGGAGCCGGAGGTGGCCTATCCACCGGGTCTAAACCCGGCTCAGCAACTGATCTACCAATGTTGGTGGTTCCGGCACCACTTGGATTGCGACGGCATCGCGCTACTCGTGGAGTCTCAGGCTAGGTGCCTCGCAGGAAGAACGCTCGCAGCGAAATACTGTGGCGATAAGTATAGTTCTAGCCACGAAGCGCTGGTCTTCGCAGATCGCTATTATGTGCATCTT
>SLEO01000215.1 GCA_007124745.1 Myxococcales bacterium | reverse complement strand
TGACAAACCGACCACGATTGCGGAAGCGTCGAAGGTGTTGGCGATGGGATCCGACGCCCCGCCACCACTCATTGAGAAAGCGCGCTCCCTGCGTGAGCGTGCCGAGCGCACACTCCTCGACGAGCAATCCGCTAAATCCAGCTCGGATGTGCGGGTCGCTAGCCGCCCCCGTCCCACGCCGCGACCGTCTGCCGCGCGAACGGCAGGCGTAGAAGCGGCCAACAAAGCATCCGACGATCAAACCTGTTCGCCCCTTGCGCCCAACTACAGCCAGTGCGTCGTGACGAGCCTCGAAGGCAAAGCCACGACACCCAATCAGCTCGCGTTGCTCATCGAAAGCTACCGTCAGCTAGGCAAAGCGCCGAAAGCTCAGTCGCACATGGAAGACTTCGTTCGCCGCTTCCCGTCGCACCGCCTGGCCGCCCACTACCGCCAAGTGCTGATGCGCGCGGGCGAATAGCGTCGCAACTCCCTCATCCACCGCACCTTCGTCGTCAACAACGCAGCGAACGTCCCCAGATTCGCGAGGAGACGGGCTTTTTCGGAACGCTCACGGCCGTCGCACGCATGCCACTCGGCCTGGTCGCTGCGTTTTGCCGCAGCGTCTCACGGCTGCGCCTCACCGCCGCGTTGTGACACTGTCCCCGGTGTGCCCCCGGCCTCTCGCTTGGACGAAGCGCGCGGATGGGTGAACGAACGTGTTCTTGCTTTCCAAGCGCAGATAGCCAGTGGTACCGTTAGGTGTGCAGCAGAGCCGCGGGAGTGGAAGTCTCAAGCCTGATGCGGGGTCAGCCCGCGGTCAACTGCGGCGGCTTAGCGCGCCTTGGGCGGCGAAAGCCCTCGGGAAATGGTCAGCGCTTGAGATGCGAGCGTTCATCCGGCGGGAGTGCATCCAACCCTTGGCCACACGCGAGCAGCACCGAACGATGTTCGGTCGCGGAACGCTGCTGACGATTGCTGCTTTCACCAGCATCCTAGCGGTCGCGTTCGACGTAAGTGGTGTACAGGCTCAGGAGCGCTTGGGCGGGGGCCTCGACCTGCGGCTCTTTCGGCCCGCCACCGACTCCCGCGGCTATATAAGCGTCGACGGGGCCGAGGTGATGCCCCACAACCGTTTCAGCTTCGGTATGACGCTTGACGGCGGCTTCCAGATGCTGCGTAACGAAAGCTTCAAGAACTCCGAGGCAGTCAGCACCGAAAACGCCGAGCGGACGGACTACCTGGTAGACTACCTTGCCACCGGAACGCTCCACGTTAACTACGGCTTGCTCAACTGGGTCGTGCTCGGCGTGCAGCTACCTTTTCATTTTATCGGAGGTCCCGATGCCGCGCTTCTCGACAACGACGGGACGCCGCTCCTCAATAGTGAGGGCAACGGCGGCGTCAGCGCTCAGGACATCGGCGACATTGCCTTCAACTTGAAGGTCCGGATTTGGCGAGAACGCCGCCAGCGGCTGTCCCTCGCTGCGGTGGTGCAGCTCACCGCGCCAACGGGCTCAAGTGACCGCTTCTATGGGGAGCCAGGTCTTGGTTTCTGGCCGAAGTTGGTCCTTGAAACCCGGCCGATCGACTGGTTTCGCGCAGGCCTCAATGTAGGCTATCGGCTCAACACGGGTGCAGGCTCTCCCATGGTAGTCGGCGGCATCAACGACCCGAGCGCAGCGGACGGTACCGCCCGCGAAGCCGTGCTTCGAGAGCCTGGAACGCGCATCACGTACGACGACCTTGTCACCTTCGGCGCGGCGGCTGCGTTCCGCGTCGCCCCCAAAGTCGAGTTGATCGGCGAAGGTTACGGAACCTGGCTGGCAAGTGCTGGTTCAAACAGCGTGTCCACCTCTCTTGAGGCGCTCGCCGGCATCAAGATCTTCGTCCAGGAGTCGAGCTACCTGATGCTCGCGGGCGGTGGCGCGCTGCCGCCGCGGGATGGTTTTCAGTCTGCCAACTATCGCGGCGTCTTTTCAATCGTCTACGAGCCGAAGGCCATGCCGGATCGGGATGGCGATGGCATCCCCGACCACCTCGACGCCTGTCCTGATGAGCCGGAGGACCTCGATGGCTTCGAAGACGCCGACGGTTGCCCCGATCCGGACAATGATGGCGACGGCATTCCCGACTACCTCGATAAGTGCCCCAACACACCGGAGGACTTCGACGGCGTCGAGGACGAAGATGGCTGTCCCGAGGGCGCCGCTGGCGGTACGCGCGGGCTTCCGGGCGATCGAGACGGCGACGGTATTCCTGATCACCTCGACGCCTGTCCCGACGATGCGGAAGACTTCGACGGCTTCCAAGACCAAGATGGGTGCCCCGACCTGGACAATGACGGTGACGGTATTCCGGATGCGGACGATCAGTGTCCTGATGACCCAGAGGTCTACAATGGTTACCAGGATGAAGACGGCTGTCCGGATGAGGGTTCCGTCCTCATTGAAGATGGTCAGCTCGTCATCCTAGAGAAGATTTACTTTAAGACAGCGAGTGCGGAGATCCTGCCCCAAAGCTTCCCCATTATCGATGCGGTGGCGGCCACCCTTCGGGGCAACCCGCAGATTAAGCGCCTGGAGGTCCAAGGGCATGCCGACGAGCGTGGTCGCGATGACTACAATCTGCAGTTGACCGATGAGCGTGCGGCCTCGGTGGTCACCGCGCTCGTCGACCGCGGCGTGCAACGTGAACGACTACGGTCCAGAGGCTACGGTGAAGCCTGTCCGCTCGACAAGGCATCGAACCCAGATGCTTGGGAGCGCAACCGGCGCGTTGAGTTCAAGTTGCTCGAAACCGATGAGGGCCCGATTCTTGAACCTGTCGCCTGTCCCGCCGGATTGAAGCTCTACACGCGGTAGCCGTTCAAATTGCGCACGCAAGTGCGCTTACCGGTTGATTCTGCTAGGCCGCTGCCTTAGGTAGAGCCGGCAACACGTACGCCGCAGATATGGAACCCGCCCGTCGTAGACGACCGATAGCATCATGACCCAAGACACCTTTTCCGAGTTTGTAGCCGAGTGCATTGCGGCATTGCCCCGGGACATGAAGACCGTGCTGCGGGTGGTTGACGAGCCGGACCTCGGCGACGAAGACCGAGCCAAGGCCGCCGGTTTGCTGCTGTACATTCTCTCGGGTGCCAATGCCCTGCCGGGCCTCAAAGGCGTGATGGCCTATGTCGACGATGCGTTCTTACTTCGCCTGGTCTTGCAGCAAGTCAGGGGTGCCAGCCCAGAAGCGCTAGAGGCCCACATTGAAGCAGCTCCGGAGCTCTTCGATGACCTCGATGCGCACGTCGATATCATCCGGTCGCAGCTGGGCACGGGCCTCTTTGCCCTGCTCGAGAAGACCGCTTCCACCCTTAGCGGCGTAACCTATCGCGGTCACACGGCCAAGGGCTGCGCCGCCAGCGAAGACGAGAGCACCTGGCTTTATGATGCCGTGCTGGAAGAGCTGACCGAGAAGCTTGATCTCGACGAGGACGAAGTGGTCCGCGAGAGCAAGACGATACACGACATCATTGAGCGCACGCAGCTCCGTACTCCGGGAGCCTGACCCCGGGAGTTTGAGTCGGGGACCTCACCAGGAGCCCGCGTCGGCTGCGTGGTCGCCGGGGCCGCTCTAACGAACTGAGGGACTACCCCGCTCTCGGCAGTGCGGTGCGCCATGGATGTTCACGGCGCCTACGCCGTCTAGGTCAAAACCATCGGCACCCGCACCTAGGGGGCGTGCCGGTGCCCCTACATCGCTGATGCGTACGTAGCGCACCGCGCCAAGTCCGATGTCGCTGAGATCGAAGGGGTCACCGCCTCGTTCTAGGAGGCTACCTTCTTCGCCCACGGGCGTGCGACCCGCGCAGCCCTCCCCGGTGTTTGCATCGCAGGGGAAGGGAATAAACGTTTCTCCGTCGTCGCTCACTGCAACCTCACCCCACTCGGCGTAGACGACGTCCGTACCTGCGATAACGAAGGGGTTCTCGAAAACCACCAGTTCGGCGAGGCCGGGCGCGTCGAGCACGCGCTCAGCGAGTGCCACGGTAATGCTGCCAAAGGTGCCGAGCGACAGCACATCCGTGGCGCCGCGCCCTTCCGGCGCCCCTTGAGGAGGTCCAAGCACAACATCCGGTAGCCGGTCCTGGCCAAACCCCGCGCCCTCTCCCGGACTGAAATCGACGATGTCCGCTGCGTACACCTCGCAACGGTCGCGGTCCAAAGCGCGCGTGCAGCCCCCTGTCAGCAAGCAGACGACAAGTGGTGAATAGAGAGCGTGTGGCGCGAAGCGCGGACTTGAACCCAGCGACCCAAGTGAACCCAGCGACCCAATGACAAAAGGCACGCCCGGTGATGGCTCCACCGCCTGCAGAGTCAAGACCTCACCTCAAGGTGCCCAATGCGCGCACAGAAGGCCCATTTGCCAGGGTCTCTCGTTCCGCTGGCGCGTTGAGGGGATGATTCAGCCTCAATCCAAGTCGGTCATTTGGCGCGTGGCGCGCCTCGCGCGCGAGATACGCCTCGCTAGACGGATGGTGAAACGCGTGCCGCGGCCAAGCTGACTTTCGACTTCAATACTGCCGCCTTGCTGATGAATGATGTTACGGACGATGGCAAGTCCGAGACCCGTCCCGCCGCCATCGCGTTTGGTGGAAAAAAACGGCTCGAAGATGCGCTCTCGGTTGCGTTCCGGAATCCCGGGTCCGTCGTCCTCGACGAGGATGGCGACGCCGAGCCGCCCGAGGCTGCGGGTCACGACGCGCACCGTGCCCTGGCCAGGCTCAAGTGCTTGGCAGGCATTGGTCACAAGGTTAACGAACACTTGCTGTAGCTGCTCTGGAACCGCTAATACCTCGCCCGCGTCGTCTCCGAGCTCCATGATGAGGCGCGTTGATGTTTGGGTGAGCACGTGCTCGCAGAAGCCCACCGATTGCTCGATAACCTCATTAATGGAGACGGTGAGCGGAGCGTCTTCGGAGGGGCGTGCGTAGGCCACGAGGTCGCGGGTGAAGCGCAGCATGCGGCCTGTCGCGTCAACGATGCGGCGGATTTTCTCCACATCGCCACTAGCCGCCGGCTCCCGGTCGTATTTCGCAAGCAGGTAGTCGCTGTAGACGGAGATACTGGTTAATGGGTTATTCAGCTCATGAACCACGCCCGCAGCGAGCTGCCCGAGGGATGCGAGCTTCTCCGCTTGCAACACTTGCTCCTCCAGGGCGTCGAGTTCGCTGAGATCGATGGCGAGCAGGAGGGTGCCTTGGTACGCATCGTCATCGCTTTCACGACGGTAGAGATTGAGGCGCAGGTGTGCCAGCGCGTCCTCGCGCGCGCCTATCCTCACGTCCGCTTGGTTCCATAGACGTCCCCCTGCGGCGTCATCGAGTGCGCGCTCCAGTGCCGGTTGGTCTTGCTCGATCACCGCCTGACGAAGGTGGGTGAGGTCGTGAGAGCTGCCCGCCCGAAAAAGGACACGACGAAAGGCGGCATTGGAGGCTTCGACCTGACTGTCGGCGCCGAGCAGTGCAATGGGGAAGGGTGCGGTGGTCATCCAGCTGCGCATCGCTTCGACCAACGCTTGAGCCGTCGCGTTCGAAGCTGCGCGTTGCTGTAAGAGCAGAACCAGTCCGTCATTCTCCGTGGGCAACGCCGGATGACTCGTGGTGTCACCGGCGCCCCGGGGCCGGTTGCCACGTGTCAGGCCCGGGGGTTCCACAAGGCACACGACGCCGCCGTCGGCCGTGCCTTCGGCGAGCGACATGGCGGATAGCTCGAGGGGTATCGTTCGTCCGTAGTGGTCCCGGAGTTCCACTTTGTGCTGGCTGAGTCGCCAAATGCCCTCCGGCCGACTCTTGGCGAGTTCAGCGAAGGTAGCCGTTAGACTGCCTGTGGGTTCGAGGTCGCTGAGACTCACGGCCTCGAGTGCGTCGCGCGCGGGAAGCGCAAGCAGGCTTTCGGCGGCGTGATTGAGCAGTCGCAAGCGCCCCGCGCTGTCGAACGCCATGATCGGTTGGCGACTGAGCTGGACGATGGCTTCAAGGAGCATGCGCGTACGCTCCAACGTTTTGTCGCGCAGGCGTCCGGGTCCGATGTCCCGCAACGTTAGGACGATGACGTCGAGCCGCCCGGGGAGGCGCGCAAACGTGACCTGGCAATGCCGTATCTCGCCGTTGCCGCCGAGCAAGCGCAGCTCGACTTCGCGCAGCGGTGCTTCCGAATCGAGCAGGCGCCGCATGTGCTGGTACGCGGGGACGTCGAGTTCGATGACCAGGTCTTCGCCACTCAGCGAGCCGAGGGCGTCTTGATCATATCCGAGCAGCCGGCGAGCGGCGTAGTTCGCGAAGTGCAGCTTGCCCGAGGGGTCCATCAGCGCAACGGCGGCATCGACCGCATGGTAGGCCCGGGCGGCCTGGGTCAGGGACTCGGGCAACGTGCCGCTCGGTGTGAGCGAGTCCGCCGTATGGGGGCGATCACTTTCAATGCGCACGCTCTCTAGGCGGCGGAGAATCCGCGCACTGTGCAGCGCGAGTGCAAGCATGTTGGCGAGTACCCGGCAGAAGTCGATAGCGGCGGACTCGAAAGGTGGCGCCCCCGCGGGTTGCCGCACAAAAAGGGCTCCCACCGGACGCTGATCAATGCGCAGGGGTACGAGCAACGCAGGGCCTAAGTGGCTTAGATCAAACCCAATGGATGCCGCATCGCGCCGAAGCGTTTCAAGCAGCGGGTGCTCCGAAGGATCCGACAGATGCGTCACGGCGTTGTGATGCAGGGTATGGACGAGTTCGGGGTAGCGGCTCAGGTCGATGATCAGATTGCGGAGCGCAGCTTCATCGCTTGACACGAGGACGAATGCATTGGCTTCGCTCTCACCCGGCGGGACCACCACCAGGGAGACGCGCCGCGAGCCTAGTTCAAGTGCGACGCGCTCGACGGCCGCGAGCAGTAGGTCGTGGATATCGAGGGTCGATGCGAGGGCTGCGCTTAGGTCGAGAAAGGCCTGCTGGAAGGCGTTTTCGGTATGCCGAGGCCGACCGGACGCGGTGGCGTCAGCACTCGCCGCGCCTCGGAGCGTCCCCGCGTCCGGCGCCAGAGCGGGTGTGTCTCGAGAGGAAGCCTCGGCCATGGCTTACCCTAACAGAGAATATCCTCGAAAAGCAGCTCCTCTTGGGTAGCCATGGGAAGCGTGCTTCCGAGTCTGGACCGCGCGGGTGCGAGGCACACTTTCTCGCAGGTTCAGGCGCGATGGACTAAGCTCGATGAAATGAAACCATGTCGCGTAGATGCTGCAGGTCGCGCGGGCGCTCAGGGGGGCTCTCGTGATCAGTCGAGTCATCACCACGGCGTGGGTCAAGGTCTCAGGCACTCGCGGCAACCTGGTCGTGACGCCTTGGAGAGGGTGGGCTCGATCGGCGTCTTCGACTCGGGTCTCGGCGGCCTTACCGTGGTGCGCGCGTTACGTGAGCACCTGCCGGAGGTGAACTTCGTTTATCTAGGGGACACAGCACGTGTTCCTTACGGAACCAAGCATTCCGCAACCGTGGTCCGCTATGCGGAGAGCTGCGCGGCTCGGCTTGTCGATGCGGGCATTTCTCACCTCGTGGTTGCCTGCAATACCGCCAGTGCGTGGGCCCTTGGCGCCCTGCAGGACAAGTTGTCTATCCCGGTGACGGGCGTGCTCGATGCGAGCGCCCGCGTCGCCGTGGATACCCATCAAGAAGGCGCCATCGCCGTTCTCGCAACCCCGGGAACGGTGCGCAGTGAAGCCTACGCTAAACGCATCGCGGAGCTTCGGCCTGAAGCTGAGGTCATCTCCGTCGCCGCACCCTTACTGGTGGGCCTGGCCGAGGAAGGTTGGATTGAGGGGCCTATCGTTGACTCCGTCATCGAGCGCTACCTAGCGCCCCTTCGCGGTCGCCGGGTGGATACGCTCGTGCTGGGATGCACGCATTTTCCGCTCTTCTCGCAAGCGATTGCGGCGTGTGCCGCGCGTACGCAAGGTGGAGCGCCTGTCCGGCTCGTGAGCAGCGGTGCCGCGTTATGCACCGAAGTGGTGGCCGCATGTCGACCACGGCGAGCACACGCCCTTGCACCGAACGTCGAATCCAACCCACGGAGGGACGTTGCACGCAAGCCGGCAAACCGCGGTACCCTCGACGTGTGGCTGACGGACTATCCAGAGCATGTGCGCCACGTGATTGACGCTTTTCTGGGGCCGCAGGGGCCCGTACGTCATGTGGCTCACGTCGAACTGGAAGCGGCGCGTCTGCCCCAGCGCCGCGCGGGCAGTCGCGCCGCAGGCCCGGGCGTATCGCCGCGGGAGTCCAGGGCGACCCCAAGACTCCAAGCGTTGGGCTAGGGCCGGCGTCGATGTGGCCCGCCCTCACCCTGCCCCTCAAGCGCGGTCGTTCCACGCCTGCGCCTGGGGGGATCACGTGGCTTCGCGCTAGGCGGACTTAGCCTGGGCTGAGCGCACGGTAGCGTTACGGCGTGGCTTCTTACCCGCAATGGCTCGCAGCGCGGGTGCAGGTGACGAAAGCGCCACCTGGTTCCGCTCAACGCTCGTCGAAAGTGCGACGTTTACCTCAACCGACAGCACGTCTTCGGCTGCATAGAGGGTGTCCGTAAGTCGCTGCACCTCCGCGTGCCCCGGTGCCACTAGCTTGAGCAGGAGGTTGTAGCGACCCGACACCAAATGACACTCTTGGACGGTGCTTTCTTTGTCGAGAATGTCGAGCAGCTTTTTGAGGCCGGGCCCCGTGCGTACTTGAACTTGAACAAAAGCCGTCACGGCAAAGCCCAGGGTCCGCGCATTGAGTTTGGCGCTGTAACCGACGATCACGCCGGCCTGCTCGAGCTTGCGAATGCGCTCCATCACCGAGGGAGCGCTGAGCCCAACTAGGTCACCAATCGCGTGCAGCGGCCGCTTGCAGTCGCTCTGAACGTGCTTAAGAATTTCGAGGTCTACTGTGTCGAGGGAGAGAGGTTTATCTGCTTTTTTGCTCATGGTTCCACCAGAATATTAAGTGTTCGCGGGAGTAAGGGTCAGCAACTCAAGCCGTCAAGGGCTTGTGTATCAAGAAAGTGACAAATAAGTGAAATGCACCCCGCTTCACCGGAGCAAAAGGCTCAGTCCGGGGCGCCAGGCTCGCGGGACGGTCACTTCGGCCTTCCCCATGCATTCGCTTCGCAGCCCGCGCTACGGGTCACGCCGCGGCGGCCGCACCGGCGGCGTGGGCCGTAGCGTAGAGCGGGTCTTCGTAGGCGTGTGCCCCACATTCCGCCTGGTCGAGTCCCTCGATTTCGTGGGTTGCAGCGACGCGCACGCCGAGAGTCGCCTTCAGCGTGAGCCAGGTCAGTGCCGATGCCGAGCCAGCGAAGCTGCACACAAGGACAACGCCTAGCGCCTGCCTAGCCAGCGGGGCAACGCCACCCCCGAAAAAGAGGCCGCGCGTCTCGGGCGTGTTGGCAAAGAGGCCCACAGCGAGGGTGCCAAAAATACCCGCGAGCAGGTGGACGGGAATCGCGCCTACAGGATCATCGAGGCGCAGGCGATCGAGGAGGATGACGCCTTCGACCACGAGCGCGCCACACAGCGCACCCACCAACATGGCGGCATTGGGTCCGATCACGTCGGCGCCAGCCGTAATCCCGACGAGTCCCGCGAGTGCGCCGTTGAGCGCCAGGGAGAGATCGAGTGAGCCCGAACGCCAGCGTGCGTAAGCCAAGGCCGATATGAAGCCGGCGGACGCACTGAGGTTCGTCACCAAGATAACGGGCGCAATCGCTGAAGCATCCGCCTCCAGCGTGCTCCCGCCATTAAAGCCGAACCAACCGAGCCAAAGTATCAGCACGCCAAGTGCCGCGAGCGGCATGTTGTGTGCGGGCATGGGCCGTGGTGCACCGTCCGGCGCGTAGCGCCCTAGCCGTGGCCCGATAAGCTTCACTCCCGCGATGGCCATGGCACCGCCGGCGGCGTGCACCACCGTCGAGCCGGCGAAGTCATGGAAGCCCAGGGCATCGAGAAAGCCACCTCCCCAGACCCAATGGCCCGCCACGGGGTAGATAACAGCAGCGGCGACCGCGGTAAAGACAAAGAAGGGTAGGACCCGAACGCGCTCGGCAACGGCGCCGCTGACGATGGTTGCGGCGGTGGCGGCGAAGACCAACTGGAAAAACAGAAAGACATAGAGTGGCAGGTTGGGGGGTACGGCGCTGAGGGCTGTGGTCGGTTCCGGTAGAAATCCACTTAGTCCAAGCAAGTCGAGACCGAAGAGGCCGCCGCCCTCGCCGAACATCAACCCGAAGCCGAGGGCGAAGAACACAAGGCTAGACAGGGCGACGACGCCCACATTCTTCAGGAGCACCATCACCGCGTTTTTGCGGCGACACAGTCCGCATTCGACGAGCGCGAATCCGGCGTGCATAAAAAACACAAGCGCCGCACACAGCACGACCCAGAGGCTATCAAGCGCGGACTCTGCCATGGTTCGCGAAGATAACGCGTTTCTGCTTGGGAGCTAGCCTGAGCGCCACTCGCAAAACAAAAAAGGTCCAAGCCTCACTACGAGCGCAAGTGAGGCTTACGCCTTCGACTCGATGCACACAGAAGTGCACTTCTGGAAGCCGGCGTCGTGTTCCGGGCTGGTGATCGGGCTTGATGTCTCGCACTCTGCTTTGCAGGCCGCGTCGTCACCGTTGTCGGCGCACGCGTTAAGGCAGTTGAAGCGAGGAGCGACTTGCTGTTCACATTCAGAGCTTGCGCCGCAGTTGCTCAGAAAGGCCTGGCATTCCGTCGCGTCGGACGAGCTTGACCGGCTCAGTACACCGGGGCAGACGGTATCCGCGAAGTCCCGAAATCGTGCGGTCTCTGATGCGGGCGTCGTTGAGCCGGGAGGCGGCGCAGAGACGACGCCGTCGGGGTCTCCGTTGGGGTTGTCGCTGGGCGGGGCTTGGGAGACGGAAGTGCTGCCACCCTGAGGGTTAGGTGGCGGCGCGAGGCGGGTGCCATCCTGGTCGACGAGGCAGATGTCCTGGCTTGGGAAGGTCGCGCCGCCGGTGTAGATCGGCGTGCGGTTTCTCAGCATGTTGCAGGAGCGGATCTGGAAGCCGTCTTCGTAGTCGTTGAAGCGCAGCTTCTCCTTGACGATAAAGTTATCGAAGACCACCGGAGAGCAGTAAGCGCTGCCGTCATCGTTGATGCCATCGATGTAGGCGAACTGCCAGTACTCGTACGGATCGTTCTCGCCGGTGCTGCGGAAGCAGCCCGGGGCTGGCTGGGCCATGACAAAGAAGGTGCCCAACGCCTCGCCGCGGGTGGCGGGCTGGTCGGGGAACGGGGTGGCACCGCCGGAACCCATCATGCACGGGTCGTCCAGCACGTAGAGGCCGTCGATGGCTGCGTGATGGAAGGCGCGGGTGGACCAATGCGGGTAACACTGACCGTCGGCACGCGAGTCGCTGACAGCGCCGTCATATTGCGGACTGGTTGCAGACAGCGCTTGGTCGGATGCATCGAGCACGCCGTCCTTGATGCGCCCACCCAACTCGTTGTTTTCGTAGCATTCAGCCTGGGGGAAGAACGCCTTCTTGACGTCTGCCGTAAACTCACCGTTGAAGAAGCCTTCCGTATCCGGCGTGCAACCCTTCTGGTAAATCATGAGGCGCTGACCACTGACCGAAGCATTGTCGAGTCCGCCTTCCGGCGCTTCGGATGTTGTGCAGCGCACACCACCCCGGCTGGGGTCGAGTCGGCCGGCCTGCAGTTCCCGGGGCACAAACAAAGCCTGGTACGATACGGCCACCATTTCAGCCTTCGTGATTGGATCCTTCGGCCGGAAACAGCGAACGAACCTTGACTCGTTCGTGCTCGCAGCGGTTGCGCTATCGGAGCACGACCCCATGCGCAGGTCACCGACGTAATAGCCAGCGGCGGTGACTTTACAGATAGCCGTCTTTTCCTCGGGACTGACGCCGTCGAGGTCGCTGTAGTAGAGGCCCTGTAGCCTTACCCGGGCGACTTCTTGTTCGTCGCACTCCGTGCCATCCGCCCACATCTCGGCAACCTTGGCTTGCTCAGCCGTTAGTCCGCGGGCTTCATGGTGTGGATTCGGCAGAAAGCGACGCCCTGGGTCCGAGAGGAGCAGGGACGCAAAGTCACTACGCGTCATGGGCTGCTCGGGCTGGAGCGCTTCGCCGGCCGCGGGGACGAAAGGAATGCCAAGATTGAGCAGTCCCTGCGATACAAACGCCAGGTAGTGGTCGGTCACATCGGAGAAGGTAACCCCCTGTCCGTTGCTCGGCGTCCATTGGCTATCGCTGCAGATGAGGCCGCCTTCCAGCGCTTTACCGTTATCGCTCCCAAAGGCACCAAGGGAGCAGCCGCTTGTTCCGAACATGACCGCGAGGCCGAGCATAGGGGCGAGTCCGGCGAAGACGCGCGAGCCACGAGGCGTCAGGCTTGGCTTCCGTCCGCCCAGAAGGTGGCGGTTGTTGGCATGGTGGCCTTGGGGCGACACTGTGGTGGTGAGTATCCGAGTGATGGTGCTGAACATGGGCATTCCTGTTGGCTTCACGACGAATAAGGTGTGCAAGAAGGGTGCCCGTGTGCCGCAGCCGGTGCGGTTGTAGGGATTAGCATACATTTCGGGTAAACAATATGACTAGTATTCGAGCCATCCCAGCTCAAATCGCAGTCGTGCTGGGAACACTCGACCCGAGCGTGTAGCCGTTCAGGGGGGGTATTTCCACGCATGCCCCCGGGTTTCCGTGAGTGAATCCCGCAAACCCTCCCCCCAAAAACCTAGAGCCGGCAAGCGGGGCCCCAGCATCCACGCGGCTCTTTCCCGCTGCGTTTTCGCTTTATCCACTCCCTGAACGCTTGCCCGAGCGTGGCTACTCCGCCACGATTCCATCAATGACGTGGTCCTCCATCTGCCGGCTCAAGCGCACCAACTACGGCAACTAGTTCGGTTGTTTATGCGTTTTCAGGGTCAGCGATTCGTCTGAAGGAGCTGGCGGGCGTCCCATGCGGCGCGAACGTCTGAACGCGTCACGAGTGCGCGAACCGGGATCTCCGGTCCGAGTTCCCGCGAGATGGCCTCAAGGCCGCCGGCCTCGCGGTCTACGATGGACACCACTTCGACCACCTGTGCGCCGAAGTCGCCAAGGGCACGTGCGGCGTTGAGCGCCGAGCCGCCGCTCGTGGTGACGTCCTCGACGACGACGACGGGGGTGCCCCGCGCAATGTCGCCTTCAACGCGCCGCCCTTGGCCGTGACCTTTCGGCTCCTTTCGGACAGTGAACCACTGCAACGTCCGCGGCTGCTGGCGGCTATACAGGCTCACCGCAACGGCGATCGGGTCCGCACCCATGGTGAGGCCACCTATCGCTTCGGCATCTCGTCCAAGGCTCTCGAAGAGAAGCTCCGCGGCTGCGGCGAGGACGTGCGGGTGCGACAGCGCGAGGCGGCAGTCGAGATACTCCGGCGATGTGGCGCCGGACGCTAACGTGAAGGGCTCATCTGGGCGGTACTGGTAGGCGTAACGGGCAAGGCCCTCAAGCAAGACGGAACGTGCCTTCTTCGCGTCGCAGTCAGGGCTCGGTGTATGCATGCCTTCACTCCCCTTCGGATGTCTTGACAATCGCGTAAAACGCGCCTTCTTTGCGCTCTACGCGGAGCAATGCCTCGCCGTCGGCAAAGGCGCGCTCGACCTGGTTCGGGTCGGTCACTGCGCGCCGGTCCGCCTCGACGATAAGGTCTCCCGCGCGCAGGCCCGCGCGTTCCGCGGGCGAACCCGGCGCGACGCGGCTGACGATGACGCCGCCCGTCATCGGTAGGCCGAGTCGCCGGGCAAGCGCGGGCGTCAACGCCTCGAGTTCGAGGCCGAGACTCGCGGCGCCTTGGTTCCCGCTCGGTCGTGGCGTCTCGCTTGGCTCGGCGGCCTGGGCTCGCGCCCGCTGCCCAGGACGTTCCGTCGTACTCAGTCGCAGCGACAGCGGTTTGCCTTCGCGAATGATGCCGACAGTCAGCGTTTCGCCGACGGACACCATGAGAACCCGGCGAAGTAGGTCGCGTCCGTCGCTAATGGGTGTGGCGTTAACGCTCGTGATGACATCACCCGGCTTGATCTTCGCCGCGGCCGCCGGTCCACCCTCAACGACGCCGCTTACCAAAGCGCCGGCCGTGCCCTTGAGGCCGAAAGCCTGTGCAAGTTCGGGCGTAAGCTCTTGAAATCCAACGCCTATCCACGGTCTTCGTACCACGCCTTGCTTGATGAGTTGGGTGGCTACGATGGAGGCGATATTCGAGGGCACGGCAAAGCCGATGCCCGAGCCTCGGCCCACAATCATGGTGTTGATGCCGAGGATTTCGCCGCGCAGGTTGACCAGCGGGCCTCCAGAGTTGCCGGGGTTGATGCTGGCATCTGTCTGGAGGTAGTCCTCGATCTCGTTCGCACCGATGCCTCCGCGCCCGGTGGCGCTGAGCACGCCTGCAGTTACCGTGTAATCGAGGCCAAAGGGTGAGCCGATGGCTAGAACCCATTCCCCTACGCGAGCTGCGCTCGAGTCACCAAACTCGAGGAATGGTAGTGCCGGCGCGTTCACTTTGATGACGGCAAGATCCGTGGCCTCGTCCGTACCGACGACGGTGGCGGAGCGTTGGTTGCCCGACTCAAAGATGACGTCGATGCGTGTGGCGCCCGCAACGACGTGGTTGTTCGTGAGGATAAAGCCATCGGCACGGATGACGACGCCCGAGCCGTTGCCACGCGCGATGCCATTGCCTTCCCGGCCCGGCGCGCGGAAGAAGTCGAGAATACTCGGTGAGTTTTGCGTCTGCGTTTCGGTCCGGATACTGACAACGGCGGGTGCCACCTTCTCCGAAACGTTGGCGAAGGCGGTGCCCAGGTCCTGTGCGAGGCGCAACGCCGCATTGGTGTCCGTACTGATCGCTGGACTCGCGTGCGCAGCGCTCGTCGCACAGCCCACCGCGCCGAACAGCACCAGCGCCAGCGCGAGGACGCGTCCTAAGCACAGACCGTTTTCGCGTTGCCGCAAGCCGCTTGGCCCAAATCCCATGCGGCCTCGAACATTCAGGGACGGTGTCATGATCTCCATGGGTTGACCTCGTACTAACTGAAAAGTGCGTTCAGAGCATCCCAGATGCGGCGTGAACCGCCGACGCCACCCGCCGACGCCACCCGCCGACGCCACCCGCCGACGCCACCCGCTGACGCCACC
>SLEO01000208.1 GCA_007124745.1 Myxococcales bacterium | reverse complement strand
TTTTACAAAATGCCCCCGGGTTTACGGGAGTGAATCCCGCAAACCCTCCCCCAAAAACCTAAAGCTGCGCGCGGGGCCAGGGCGCCCACTTGCTCTTTCCCGCGGCGTTTTCGCTATCTGGACCCCCTGAACGCTTACCGTTCGCCGCTGTGAACGATCCTATGAACAGGCTGTGGTTAACGCTGTGGGCTTATATTTTCAGATCTGTGTAGATCGGTTTGTGCTCATGTTGTCCACAGCGATCGTCACACAAAGCTTTTCCAGCATTGACTATCTCTATCGGATACTTACAGACAACTCGACCCAGAACACAGGCATGATGACGACGAAGGTCTCTTTAATTCTTAAACTCAAAGATTCTCTTACCTTCAAGCGGTGCTGTAAAAGCTGTGACTTCTTCTGAGCAAAAGCTGTTGATAGAACCAATTTAACCTTATTTTTCCAGACTACGCGCTTGTAGCGTGCTTTCTACGAGACGTTGCAATGCCCAGGGCGATGGACAGCGTTTGCGGGGCGCGATATGGCTCGCTACGGCGGACGGGCCTTCCCGGTCGGTTGCGAAGGCGGTCAGGTGAGATGCGCTCTTGGGCGCTTCGGGTCTACCTGCCCACCTAAACGGTTATTGTTGCTAGAAATCGGGGCTTTTCATGGAAGTTGTCATCGCTCAAAAGCAGCTACTGCACGCACTAGCGCGGACACATGGCGCCACCGACCGCAAAAGCTCGGTCCCCATGCTCTCAAGCGTTCTGCTGCGAACGCAAAACGACTGCTTGGAGCTGCTGGCCACGGACCTTTTCTTGAGTGCGACGGCGACCTGTTCGGCGGAGGTCAAGACAGCCGGCGCCCTCGCTGTGGCATCCAAGGCACTTCTCGACTTGGTCAAGAACATGCCCGATGGCCCGCTCACCTTGAAGCGAGAGGGTGAAAGCCAGCTCCTCATCCAAAGCGGCAAGGTACGCTTTCGGGTACCCTTTGCGCTTCCGGAAGCCTTCCCCGAGCTGCCCCAGCGTCCCGAATCCTCGCCTTTGGTCTTTCAACCCGCTGACTTGCTCCAGCTCATCGCGCGCACGCACTTTTCGATGTTGCACGACGACTCGCGACCGCACCTTTCCGGCGGGCTGTTCCAAGGCCAAGGCTCGACGCTGCGCATGGTCTCGACGGATGGCCATCGCCTCTCGAAAGCCGAAGTCGAAGTAAGCGGCGGCGCCTACGATTTCTCCATGTTCATTCCGCTGCGCGCCATAGGGGAAATCAAGCGGCTCGCTGAAGACCTCAAGGCGTCCTCTGCCGCGACGAAAGACCCCGCGGGGTCTGCCAAAGGCGAATCAGCCCAAGCCGCCGCCGGCGCTAAAGCGGCGGACGAGAAAGCTGACGCGCTTGAACTCGCCAAAGAGGGAAGCCACCTCTTCGTCAGCCGGTCTGGGTTTTCGCTCGCCGTCAAACTCAGCGACGATGCGTTTCCCCCCTACGAGCGCGTGATTCCCAAGCAAGCTTCGAAAGCCGTCCTCTGCGACCGGCAAGCGCTCCAAGATGCACTTCGGCGCATTAACCTCGTGGCGAACGATAAGACCGGTGGCATCCGTCTCGAGCTTGAAGCGGGCAAACTCGCCCTTGTTAGCGAGAATCCCGAGGTGGGTGAGGGCCGTGAAGAACTCGATGCGGATTACGCAGGTGAGCCGCTGACCATCGGTTTCAACGCGCGATACCTACTCGATGCGGTCGGCGTGTTGCTGACGGAACGCGTTGAGCTTGCGCTCAGCGGCGAACTCGACCCGGGCATGGTCATCGGCGAGAGCGACCGAGCGGGCTTCGTGGGCGTTGTGATGCCGATGCGCATCTAGAACGGGTGTTCGCAATGCGCGCGCATTGCGGCCCCGTCTGAGCGGCCTCCATTGGACATCGGCGCACACCTAACGGCAGAGCTGCAAGGCATCGAGCCCGTGCGCGTGCTGGGCGTCCAGCTCAAACACTTTCGCAATATCGCATCGGGGACTTGGTTTCCGGGGCCGGCATTTAACGTCCTCTCGGGCGCCAATGGGAGCGGAAAGACCAACTGGATAGAAGCGCTAGGCGTTGTGTCAACGAGGCGCTCTTTTCGGGGCGCGCCACGACCCGACTGGATTCGGGAGGGTGAGGGCCTAGCGCAGCTAAGCTTTAAGCTAGACCTTAAGGAAGGTACGAAGCGCTTAGATCTGCAGGTCAGGCCAGCGGGCAAAATGGAGTATGCGCTAGACGGTGTGCGCTGGCACAAGGAGTCCAGCTTGCCCTATCTCTTCCCCGTCGAGGTGTTTCATCCAGGGGATGCGGCGCTCATCGGCGATTCCGACAGCATCAGGCGGGATTTTCTCGATACCCTACTTGTATCCCTCGACCCCTCCTTCTCCCGCATCCACCAGCGCTACCAAAAAACCCTCGTTTCGCGAAACAGGCTCTTTCGTTTGGGGCATCATGAGCGTGCGCTTCACCGGCCCTACGAGAGGCTGCTCGCGGAGAGCGCAAGCCTCATCATGGCTGCGCGCGAACGCTTGATTCTGAACCTGACGCCCATCGTCGAGGCGGTGATAGCCCAGCTTCACGCCGAGCCGGTGAAGGTACGGCTATGCTACGAACCCACGCTACCCAAGGATAGCGAGGCCGCTTGTCGTGCCTATGAACAAAGCTTCGACGACGAGTCTCGAACAGGCTTCACGCGCAAAGGCCCCCATGCGGACCGCTGCTACTTCGAGTTGGCCGGCCGCGGGGCGCGCTATCAGGCCTCCGCGGGCCAGGCACGCATGCTGGTCTTGGCGCTCAAGCTTGGTGCCTTTGCGCTGCGGGCACGTGCCCATACGCGTTTGCCTGTCCTGCTTCTTGATGACGTCACCTCCGAACTCGACGAACACAAACGCGAGCGCCTTTTCGAACTACTCGCGGGGCTGGGGTGTCAGGTCTTCATCACCACAACGCACCCGAGTTACATCAAGGTGCGTGCCCCGCGCTCGGACGTAAGCGTCACCCAAGGCACCTTGACCCCCCTCCATCGCTAGCGAACACGCAGCAGAAAAACGACGGTAAACACAGACAAGCGGGTTAACGTAGCGGGCCGTTCTGGTCGCTGTAGGGACGGCCCATAGACACCGTGCTTGCCTGACTCTAGGAGCTGAGCGGGCTGCATGATGCCCTGTGCACTGGAACCGGACACGCCTTGGCCGCATATCTAGCGCACGACGCGGTGCGGGGTGGAGTGACCGCCTGCCCACTAAGTCCACACCCACCGAGACGGAGGCCTTGAACGATGTTGCGGAGAACGCTTAAAGCTGGAGTGAGCCGCCTGGTGCGCTTCCCCCAATCGCGCCTACTGGACCCGGAGCGTGTATCGCGCGCTGCCCCACCCGCTCGAGGTGAAAGGCCCAAGGCTATTGTTATCGGTTCCGGTTTTGGTGGACTCGCAGCAGCGATTCGCCTGTCGGTGCGGGGCTACGACGTGGAGGTCCTTGAACGCTTGCCGACGATAGGCGGTAGGGCGCGCGTGCACCGCATCGACGGCTACACCTTTGACGCCGGCCCCACGGTGATCACAGCCCCCCAGCTACTCGAAGAGCTCTGGGAGCTCTGCGGCAAAAAGCTCGCCGACCACGTTGAGCTACGCCCGGTGACGCCCTTCTACCAGGTGCGTTTCGATGACGATACGGTCTTCAACTACACCGGTGATGCGCAAGCGATGCGCGAAGAGATTCGCAAGTTCTCGCCGCGTGACGTTGCCGGTTACGAGGCTTTCATCGCCCAAAGTGAACGCATCTTTAAAGTGGGTTTCGAGGCGCTTGCGCATGTGCCCTTCTCGAAAGCCAGCGACATGTTGCGCATCGTGCCGCCCATGCTGCAGCTCGAGAGTTACCGTACGGTCTATGGCCTGGTCGCCAAGTTCATCAAGCACGAGAAGGTGCGTCAGGTCCTTTCGTTCCACCCACTTCTTGTCGGTGGCAATCCCTTTGCGACCTCGTCCATCTACACCCTCATCGCTTATCTGGAGCGTAAATGGGGTGTGCATTTCGCGATGGGCGGCACAGGGGCGCTTGTCCAAGGACTCGTCGCGCTGCTCAAAGAGCGGTCCGTAACCGTGCGCACTGAAGCTGAAGTCCAAGAAATCGAAGTCGATGGCGGGCGTGTGAAGGGCGTGCGCCTCGCTTCCGGTGAACGGCTCAAGGCCGACATCGTTGTGTCGAACGGCGATTCTGCCTGGACCTACCGCTACCTGATTCGGCCCGAGCACCGTAAACACTGGAGCGACCGCCGCATTGAACGGTCTCGTTTTTCGATGAGTCTTTTCGTGTGGTACTTCGGTACTTCCAAAGTCTACGACAACGTCGAGCACCATACGATTCTGCTCGGTCCGCGTTACAAAGAACTGCTCGCAGATATCTTTGACAAGAAAGTGCTTGCCGACGACTTCTCGCTGTATCTGCACCGCCCAACCAAGACAGACCCTTCCCTCGCGCCGGAAGGCTGCGATGCATTCTACGTGCTTTCGCCGGTGCCCCATCTCGATGGCGCGACGGATTGGTCTGTGACAACGGAGCGTTACCGCGAAAGCATTCAGAACTACCTCGAAGCGCACTTGATGCCGGGTCTTTCAGAACACCTAACGGTATCGCACACGCTAACGCCTCTAGGTTTCGAGCGTGACTATCTAAGCTTCAAGGGCTCAGCGTTTAGCTTCGAGCCGGTGTTGCAACAAAGTGCCTACCTCCGTCCTCACAACAAGAGCGAAGACATTGAGGGACTGTATTTCGTCGGTGCTGGCACGCACCCGGGCGCAGGCCTTCCCGGCGTTCTTTCCTCCGCCCGCGTGCTAGACACCGTCGTCCCCGACCCGACATCCGCAACATCAACGCAAGCGTCCCAAAGCCCGCCTGCCAGCTCCGCGCGTACGCACACCAAAGTCGCCTAATGCTGAGAAGCGATAGGTGAGCCCGCAGGTTCAACGGGGCCCGGTCCGGGCGACAGCAGGCGGGGGCAGTAGCGACCCTAGGGGCTCGGGCGTACGGCCTCTGCGGGGGCCCGCCCGGGATTTGGGCCTCTCACTTAATGGCTTTGAACGTCGCGATGGCGCGGAGGCGGGCTTCGGCGTGGTTGACGATGGGTCGGGGGTAGACCGTGGCGCTGAGCTTGGCGCCACGTGCATGAGGGTCGTGGAGGGTTTTATTGTCTAGGTGGGCGAGTTCGGGAAGCCACTTTCGGATAAACGACCCGTCAGGGTCATAGGTTTCACCTTGGGTGGTGGGGTTGAAGACGCGGAAGTAGGGCTGGGCGTCGGTGCCAGTGCTCGCGCTCCACTGCCAACCACCGTTGTTGGCGGAAAGGTCGCCATCGACGAGGTGGGTCATGAAGAAGTGCTCGCCCCGTCGCCAATCGATAAGCAGGTCTTTCGTTAGAAACATGGCCACAATCATGCGCAAACGGTTGTGCATGAAGCCGGTTCCTTTAAGTGCGCGCATGGCCGCATCGACAATAGGAAAGCCGGTCTTTCCATCACACCAGGCCCTGAAGTCGACCTCGCTATCGCGCCAATCAATGGCATCTGTCGCGAGCTTAAACGGCCGGCCACGCGATAGCCGCGGGTAGTCACACAGCAGGTGCGTGTAGAACTCGCGCCAGATGAGCTCCGAGACCCAGGTGGAAATGCCTTCAGTGGCGAAGGGGTGACCATTGCTGGCCTTGCAGGCCGCTTCCAGACACTGCCGCGGCGAGAGGATGCCCGCCGCAAGGTAGGGTGAAAGACCGGAGGTGCCCTCGCGACTCGGCACGTTTCGACCCTCCACGTAGGCAGGTGCTGCGGTGCGCATGAAGCGCTTGAGTTTGGCGTGCGCTGCTTCCTCACCGGCGGGGTAGCGCGTGGCGGCCTCTCCGAGTGGGACGTGACTTGTAAAGCCTGCAACCGCGTCGGGAAGGGTATCGCTTTCGATATGCAAAGGCGTCTGCGCTGCGGGTTCGGGAAGGACGCGTTCGAGGTTGTGCGCCACTACCTTTTCCCAGGCGCGACGGTAGGGAGTGAAGACCCCGTAGGGCGTGCCCGAACCCGTCCGCAACGCGCCTGGCGGAAGGATGACGCGGTCGTGATAGGCGCAAACCTTCAGTCCCGCTTCCAGGCAGAAGGCGCGTACGGCGCGGTCGCGGGCCACCTCATTGACTTCGTATTCGCGATGGAAATGTAGGGTGTCGCACTCGAGCCTGCGCGCGAGCGCGACCACCGCTTCCGGCAGCGTCGGTGCGTGGGCGGTGTCGATGACTTTAAGGGGAATGCCGAGCGCTTCCAGCCGGGCTTTGAGGGCGGCGAGATTGCGCAGCCAGAAATCCACCTTGATGCTGGCTTCATGGTGCTGCTGCCAGAACGCAGCATCTACGACGAATAGCCCAACGACGCCGCGCGTAGAGTGCTCCAGCGCAGCGCTGAGCGCGCTATGGTCCGAGGCACGCAAATCCCGCCTAAACCATACCAAAGACCGCCCGAAATCCGTCATGTCTGTCCCACGTGTGCAGACGACTTAAGCCCACCAAGCCAACAGGGCAACGGCAAGCGTTTAGGGGGTCCAGATAGCGAAAACCCTGCGGGAAAGAGCCGCGTGGGTGATGGGCACCCGCGCGCAGCTTTAGGCCACCTCATAGGCAGAGTGGGGGAGGGGCGTGCGGGATTCACTCCCGTAAACCCGGGGGCATGCGTGTAAAATGCCCCCCCTGAACAGACACGGGCAATGTAGAGATCCCTACCCTTGAATGGCCGCGTGGGTAGCTGGCCGGCCGCGATTGCCGTGAAGCCGGGCGCGGGCTAGCCTTGGGTGCCAAATATATCGGCAGCGGCTTGCGCCAGAAGTTCACGATTCGCCCTTCGAGGAAAGTATGCGGAAACGATGCGGTGTTCTTGGCGCGGTAGGCCCAAACACGTTAGTAATGGCGTGTCTACTCACCGCTGCGATGGGTTGTGGGCCGCGCATCAAGCCGGGCCTGCAAGCCAGCATCAACGTTGAAGGCAATGACAAGCCTGGCGAGCGCGCGCGCCGCATCGTTATCACCTTCGACCGCGCGATGGTGGAAGGACCCGAGCTCGGTCAGGTCACGAAGAAGTCTCCCGTTAACCTGAAGCCACAGGTTCCAGGCGTGTACCGCTGGCGCGAGAACCGCGTTCTCGTCTTTGAACCAGACCTGCCGCTCCCGCGGGCGACGCCCTTTCGCGTTACCGTCGCGAAGGGAACCCGTGCGCTCGACGGTCTTGGCCTGGCGGATGCGGTTGAGCACACCTTTGAGACCGAGCGTCTATCCCTCCAAGCTAGTCTCGTAACGGCACCCTCCCTACCCGACGCGCGCCGCTGGGCGGTGCCCGAACAAGAGGTGCGCCTCACATTCAACCTTCCGGTTTCGCCCAAGGCGGTGGCGCAGCACTGCAGCTTTAAGTCCGAGGGCAAACAAACTCGGGTGAGTGGGCTAAATGAGCAAGGCTACGATGCGACCGATTGGGTATTGAAGCCATCGGAGCCGCTTGCCCTAGACACACGCTGGTCCTTCGAATGCGCCTCGAAGTTGCGCTCTAAGGAAGGACCGCTCGGGCTTTTGCCCGTCACCGACGCGACGGATCCCTCGACGCTTGAGCGAGATGGTCGCGGCCCGCGCGGCCTCCTGTCCTTTCACACCTTCGGACCGATGGCGGTTGAACTTGTGAAGCCCAACGGCGCGCAAGCCGACCCAGATGCGCCCTACGTTACGGTCTTCTTTACGAACCCTCTAGCACCAAGCGGAGGGCAAATAGACATAACGCCCGCACCTCGCGACCAAGGGGATGCCTACCCGTCGGGTGCCTGGCTTTATCTGCCGATAGGCGGTCTCGAACCCCATGTCACCTACACCGTTAAGGTGGGAAGCGATATCAAGGACGTCTTCGGTCAAACGTTAGATACGCCCTTTGAGACGACATTCACCGCAGGCGACGTCACCCCGGGCTTCGCCCTCGAGACAGGTTCTTGGACCGTTGAATCGGCAGTCGGCGTTTATCGAGGTTGGGCGCGCAACGTCAGCGAAGTACACGTCCTGGCGGCGGCCGTCTCGCCGGCAAAGCTCTTCGAACTCCTGCCCAAGATCAGCTGGTGGGATGACCAACCCGTAGACCTTGCAGCGCTCAAGATAAAGTCTGTCGAGCGGCTACTGAAGGTTGAAGGCCCGGAGAATCGCTGGAATCAGGTAACCTTTAATCCTGCTGAGCTACTGGGGCCGGCCGCGAAAGGTAGCCGTTTCTATTACATTGCGGCCGCTGCACCGGAACTTAAGGACGATAAGCATCCCGCGCCTTACCGGCAGATTCTGATGAACGTCACGGGTCTCGGATTGACGACAAAGTTCTCAGGAGGAACCGGTCAGGTATGGGTCACACGACTCGCGGATGGCCGTCCTCAGAGCGGCGCTGAGGTCAGCGTTCGCGACCGCAAGGGACGGGTACGCTGGAAGGGTGTCACCGACGCTAGTGGTCTTGTCCAAACGCCGGGAATCGCCGCGCTTGGCGAGGGAAAACTACCGGTGAGTCACGTCGATAGCGGCTGGGAGCATGAAGAAGGGGACTTCGATTCGGAAGCTGATTTGTTGGTTTTCGCCCAGGTTGGCGACGATATCACCTTCGTTGACCCGCAGCGCGCGGGCGCGTTCTCGGGCTGGTATTTCAACGTCTCGACAGACAATAGCCAACACGCCGAAAGCCTGCGCGGCTTCATGCACACCGACCGCGGGCTTTACCGCCCGGGCGATGTCGTCCAGCTACGTGGGCTTGTACGTAAGCTTGCCCTTGGCCGCGGGCTTGTGCCCGTCGCGGGCAAGACGATTCAAGTCAGCATCAGCGACCCAAGGGGACGCGTGGTCAAGACGGCGAAGCTGACGCTGTCGCGCTACGGCTCCTGGCATACAACCTTTTCCACAGAGGCAGACGCGCCTCTCGGAGACTACCGAGTCGTCGCAGACTTGCCTGACGGAAGCTTTTACGAAAGCTTTCAGGTAGAGGCTTACCGCGCGAACACCTTCGAGGTGAAGGTAAAACCCGCAAAACAAGAGGCTTTTGGCGGTTCCAAGCTCGAACTCTCCGCAGAAGGCCTTTATTTTTATGGCGCGCCGGTGCGCGGCGGAGATGTCAGCTTTTCCATCCATGGACGGCATCGCTACGTCTCGTTTAAGGCCTACCCCGACTTCGACTTTGCCGACGACCTGCGTTACGAGCGGGGGGGACGCCCCTACGGTCAGGAGTCCTTCTGGAGTGAAGAGGAAACGCGCCTCGACCAAGAGGGTAGGGGCTCGGTTCAGCTCGACCTGCCCAAGTACTATTTCCGGGAGCCCATGACACTGATGGTTTCCGCCACGGTGCAGGACGAGACATCTCAATCTGTCAGTGCTTTCGCCACGGTTCCGGTTCATCCCGCCCGCTTCTATCTAGGTATCGACACGGGAGATTGGTTCGCCCAGGCAGGCGAAGCTAAGGCGCTGCGCCTGGTGGCATTGAGCACCAAGGGCGCGCCCATCGCCGCACAAGCGACGCTCACCGTGACCCGGCATAGCTGGAAGTGCGCTTTCGAAGCCTGGGGCTACCGGGGCTCCTACCGCTGTCAGGAAACCAAGGAGCCGGTGCTTAAGCAGAAGGTCGCCCTTAGCAAGGAAGGACCGCAGACGGTCTCCTTCACGCCCGCGAAGCCCGGGCAGTACTCTGTCGCTCTTGAGGGCTGGGACGGCTCCAAGAATGAAGTGCGTGCGGCGACGCGTCTCTGGGTATCTGGCAGAGGCGAGAGCGATTGGGAGGTCGACGAGTCCGGTCGCTTCGAGCTTCTGGCGGACAAAACCAGCTACGCGCCCGGCGATGTCGCACGCCTGCTGCCCAAGACCTCCCTGGGAGCCGGCGCGACGGCGCTGCTCGCCATCGAACGTGAAGGCGTTCTAGAGACAAGGCTGCTCCCGGAGGTGCGCGATGGCCAAGCCATTGAAGTGCCTATTGGTGCTAATTTCGCACCCAACGTCTACGTTTCGTTGCTCGTGTCTCGGGGACGCACCGAGCAGGGTTCCCGCGGACTACCCAACATGACGATGGGTCTCGTCAACCTGCCCGTCGACTACGAGGCGCAGCGCCTTAGTGTGAGCGTTCACACCGACAAAGCGGAGTACCGTCCGGGTGAAGCTGTGACCGCAACGCTGAAGGTGCGTGATGCCCAAGGGCGCGGCGTGCGCTCAGAGGTGGCCCTCGCTGCAGCGGACGAAGGCGTGCTCTCCCTCATCAACTACCAGACGCCCGACCCGCTCTCGCGCTTCTATGCGCCCTGGGGGCTTGGCGTCATGACGGCAAGCCAGCTCGCCCGCTTGGCCCAGGTGCCCGAGCCTGGCGAAGACCGCTACGTCACCGGCGGCGACTCTGCTGGCGCGCCCGGTACCTTCCGCGCGCGCTTTCGCGCCACTGCGTATTGGAATCCCGGCGTCGAAACCGACGACAAAGGCCACGCAGAGGTCACCTTTCCGGCGCCTGACAACCTCACGGCCTTTCGCGTGATGGCGGTGGCAGCGGATGAGGGCGCGCGCTTCGGTCACGCGGACAAGCGCTTTGCCGTCAATAAACCGCTGCAGCTTCTGTCGGCTTTGCCGCGTTTCGCATCGGTGGGCGATGCTTTCGAAGCTGCGGTGCTCGTGCAGAATGAGACGGGTGAGGCCGGCAGCGTCACAGTGACGCTCGAGGCGAAAGGGCTGCGTCTTGAAGGCGCCAAAACCCAGACGCTGAAACTTGCGAAAGGCGGCCGCGCGCGCGCCGCATTTCCCGTGAAGGTCGAACGCGCCGGCCAGGCCACGTTGCGTTTCGCGGCCACTCTAGGCGAGGCGCAGGATGGCCTAGAGCAACGCTTTCCGCTGCACTACCCGGCGCCGCTAGAGACCCGAGCGCTCTCCGATGGCGTCGCAGCCCAGGCGACGGAAGTGGCCATCACGCTGCCAACCGGCGTTCTACCGGGTTCAGCCACCTTAGAGGTCACGGTTGACCCCGATGGGCTCGCGGGTCTGGAGGATACGCTTCGAGAGCTCGTTCAGTATCCCTACGGTTGCCTCGAACAGACGGTCTCACGCTTGATACCGCTCGTCGCGGTCCGCACCCTCGCGGAGAGCCTTAAGTTGCCCGAAATCAAAGGTCCTAAGCTTGAGTCCTTCATCCAAGCTGCGGTGCACCGTATCGGTCGCTTTCAGAACAGCGATGGTGGTTTTGGCCTTTGGGTCAATGAGGCATCGGAAGCCTACTACACCGCCTTCGCGCTCTTCGGCCTTAAGCTCGCCGCAGATGCGGGCTACAAGGTCGATGTCAGCCGAGTTGAAGAGGGTCTGACCTATCTCAAGCGCTCGCTGGACCGCGCACCGCAGACATCGTCTGAACGCCAGCATGCCCAGGGCGAGCTGGGCAATCGCGCCTTCACGCTCTTCGTGCTCACGTTGCACAACGCGGCACCGAGCTCTCATCTCGCCGCGCTCTACGACAAGCGCCGCGACTTGCCCCACTACGGCCTCGCGTTTCTTGCGCGTGCGCTTGCGGGCGCGCTTGGACCCAAGGACGCGCAGGTCCGTACCGTGCTCAGCGAACTTGAAGCCCTGGTGCCTAAGGGTACGCGGACGCCGTGGATTCAAGAACGCGGCGCGCTCCCATGGTACATGAGCAGTGATGGCCGCACGACAGCGGTGGTGGCGGCCGCGCTACTCGCTCTCGAACCGCGCTCGCCGCTGGGTGAGGCGCTGACGCTCTCCCTCTTCAAGGCGCTCAAGGAGCCGGGGTATCGCTCGACGCAGGAGCAAGTCTACTCGCTGCTCGCCGTAAGCACTTACGCCAGCCAGCAGCAGCTAGGACAGGCGGCCGTCGAGGTGCGCCGCGGGAGCCAAGTACTCCTCAAGACCGCGCTTAATGCGAAAGCAGGGCGATTGCATACCGTGTCGGTACCCCTAACCGGCGCAAGCACAGAACCCCTAGTGATTGCGCCCTCCCAGGGACGCGTCTTCTATAGCGCGCGCGTGCGCTACCGCCGTTCGCTTGAAGCGCAGACCGCGGTACAGGCAGGCTTTAAGCTTGAACGCGACTACTTCGACCCGCGCACGGGCGCCCCGCTCTCCGAGGTCCGCTCGGGCGAGCTTGTCCGCGTCAGCCTCCGCGTCACCAATGACGCGCCCCGTCACTACGTCGCCCTCACCGACTTGCTGCCAGCGGGTCTTGAGGCGCTCAACACACGCTTTGTGACTACCGAGACGCAGCCCGACAGGTCATCGAGCCGCAACAGACTCTGGTCCACCTACCGAGAAATCCAAGACGAGCGCGTATCGTCCTTCTCAAACTGGATGGGCAGGCCCCAGACCTACACACTTGAGTATCTGGCACGCGCGACAACCAGCGGAACCTTCGTGGCGCCCGCAGCGACGGTCGAGGCCATGTATGAACCCGCCCTGCGCGGTAGCGTCGAGCCGAGCAGCTTACGCGTGCTGCCCGCGTCCTCCAGTCGCTAATGCCCAGCGACTCGCCACGCCGAACACCGCCTAGCGCCGACACACAGCGTCGGAAGCGCCGACGCGTTCGCGGGACGCAAGGCTCGGAGCGCCTGCAAAAGTTGAAGACTCGCAGCCGCACTTGGGTGCAGGCTGGTCTGCGCAGCGCCAAGCGGCAGTGGGTCCGGCTGCACGTGTGGAGACACGCCCACACCGAAGCCTCAGGTCATGCAGGGCATCGTAAAGCCGCACCTTCGGTGAGACGCATCGTGCTGGGCTTGGGCGTTAGCGGCGTGCTGCTCGTCGCCGTGTGGCTGCTGGCGGTTCGCTTGATCGCTTACCCGGAGGCGCTACTCGTCCGAGGTAGCAGCGCTTCGCTGACCCTGACCGACCGCCACGGTTCGGTGTTGTGGCAGGGCGCCGGCAGCCAAGGCGGGCGGGAGACCTGGACGCCGCTCGCCCGCATCTCGCCGCACCTGCGGCAGGCGACGCTCGCCGCGGAGGACCACCGCTTCTTCGAACACAGCGGCATCGACCCCTGGGGCGTTGTGCGCGCGATGTGGCTGAATCTGCAGCGCGGTCGGCGGGCGTTTGGCGCCTCGACGCTCACGATGCAACTCGCCCGGCTGCTGCGCCCGGAGCTCGCTGGCCGTTCGCTTGTCGCTAAGGCGCGCCAAGCCTTCGACGCCGCGCGTCTCGAGCGCCGCCTCACCAAGCAGGAGATTCTCGAGCACTATCTCAACCGCGTCTACTACGGCCGCGGCGTTTGGGGCGCGGCCGCTGCGGCAAGATACTATTTCGACACCACGCCCGAGCATCTAGCGCCAGCCGCGGCCGCGCTGCTGGCGGTGCTTCCCCGCGGTCCGCGCCTCTACGACCCGGACCGCAACCCCGAGGGGCTGCGCGCCCGGCAAGCCTTCATCCTCGAACGGATGCGTGCGCTCGGCTGGCTCGATGAGGATGCGTATGCCTTGGCGTTAGCCCTGCCGCTGCCGCTGGCGCGCAAGCGTCCCGAGTACTTGGCGCCGCACTTCGTCGATTGGGTGCGTCAGCAACTCCCGACGGATGTGCCTCCGGGCGCGCGCGTGACCACCACCCTCGCGCTACCGCTTCAGGAGCGCCTCGAGGTCGCGGTGCGGCGTCATTTGGCGACGGTGGGCGGTCGCCACCTCACCCAAGCCGGCGTCGTCGTGATGCGCAACGACGATGGCGCCATTCTCGCGCTCGTCGGCTCCGCGGACTACTTCGACAAGGACGCCGGCGCGGTCAACATTATCACCGCTCCAAGACGCCCGGGTTCAACCCTCAAACCCTTCGTGTATGCGCTTTCGATGGAGCGCGGCGCGCATCCCGCGACCCTCGCCTACGATGTGGTGCTGCCGGAGGAGGTCCGGGAAGCCTACACCGCCGACGTCAAACAACACGGCCTCGCCCGCTACCGCGAAGCACTGGCGGGGTCCTACAACCTGGCGGCGGTACACACGCTCAAGGAGGTGGGCGTGCCCGCGCTCCTGCAGCGTCTCCGTGCCGCTGGCGTGCACAGTCTACGCGAACGCGACGAAGCCTACGGTCTCGGGCTAGCCATCGGCGAAGCGCACTTTACGGTGCTCGAATACGCGGGCGCGTTTGCGGCCTTCGGGACGGGAGGTTTCGCTGTGACGCCCCACGCCATCGATCACATCGATGCCCCAAGTGGGCGGCAGCCGCCCGGCACAACGCCTAACGCAGGCGCTCGCCCCCGCGTGTTCACCGAAGACATCGCGTACCTCATCTTCGACATGCTGAGCGATAGCGACGCGCGCCGGCCGATGTTCGGCGGCCAGGCACCCATGGCGCTGCCCTTTCCCGTCGCGCTCAAGACCGGCACCACCCGCGCCTACACCGACAACCTCGCCTTCGGCACCACCGCCGAGTACACCGTGGGCGTCTGGGGCGGCAACTTCGACGGCACGCCGACCCAAAGCGTCATGTCGATGCAAGGCGCGGCACCGCTTGTACGCGCCACCTTCGTTGCCATCGAGGCCCTCTACGGCGAGCCCAACGCCCCCCCTCGTCCCGCCAATCTCCTGCGCGCGCCTGTCTGCGCACTCTCAGGCAAACACGCGGGACCCTACTGCCCAGGCCGCAAATGGGAGTGGTTTATCCGAGGGACGGCACCCAATGCCGACGAACCCTGCACGCTGCACACCCTGCGCTGCGGGGAGATCCATATCGACTTCCCGCCGGAGCTTGAGCTCTGGGCGCGTTCCATGGGTCTCGATACCCGCGACCCCTGCGGCGGAGACCCACAGACAGACGCGCCTCCGGCCGCTGCTTTCGCCAAGCTGCGCATCGTATACCCGGCAGATGGCGCCCGCTTCCGTCTAGACCCGCACCGGCCCGCAGCCAGCCAAGTGCCACCCCTCCACGCCGTACCCAGCGCCGCTCCCATCGAGTGGCGCATCAACGGCACCCCCGCCGCCACCTTCGTCCCCACCCCCGGCACCCACCGCATCACCGCCCACCTCGCTGGTAGTGGTTTCCATTCGGCAGTGCCAGAAAGCACCATCCACGTCACTTTTGACGCTCCTTGAAGCGCTATAGAGTTGTTTGTTGATACTCCTAACGTCCATGCGTGATCGGTTAAGCGAGCTGCGTGTTCGGTTGAGGGTCTGAGGCGAGCGCGCCCACAGCCAAAAACCGCAGCGAACTTAAGGAACGCGCGGGATTTTTTGCGAGGACGTAAGCCG
>SLEO01000083.1 GCA_007124745.1 Myxococcales bacterium | reverse complement strand
GAAGCCCGCTACCCCAGCGGCACTTTAGACCTCGGCCCGGGCATCCAAAGCATGGTGGAAATGCAACACTTCCAAGCCACCGGCCACTTCTCCGAAACCTTCCTAGCCCACGTCCGCCGCGCTAAGTAGCCGCAAGTCCGAGTTCGCCTCGGCTTATTGGCCTCCGCGCGGCCGCGACCTCCCCCACTCTCGCTGCGCCCGTAACGAAACCTAACATTCGTGGCCACGCCCGAGCCATACACGAAAACAGCAACCAGCGCGTTGCTCGGCATGAACATTGCTCTAGGGTCCGCACGTGAACTCAATGCACCCATCACGAAAAGGCACGACAATGAATAGACTCAACCCGTCACGACTACCGCTTCGCCGACCAACACTTACGTTGATGACCGGCGCCATAACCGCAACGCTTCTCAGCTTCCTAGCGCACGGCTGTGCTTCAGAGATCGCACCTGATGACGCGAGTTTCTCTGAAAAGAATGCGGGGAACGATGACGGATTGCTAGTTCTGGCTTGTCCACCGGAACAATCGGGAGCACTTCACCATGCAATGCGTGCACGCCACCTTGACCGCAACCATTACGAATTGAACATGGTTGCGTGGGATGCGGGCACACAAACAAAGAGTATCCTCGATTCGATGAATGCCGTTTGGCGAGAGTACAAGGCGACATTTACCACCAATAAGCACACCATTCACGGGTTTCTCGACGGAGAAAAGGTTACTATTACTTCCCAAACGGGAAACCGTGTATTATGGAGAAACGATGTACGGAGAAACGAAGTAACGTTGGGATGGACAAAATACAACGGGGAATCACTTGGCCCGTTCACTTGCTCCGTGAACAACGACAATTGGAATACAATAATGGGAAGCATCTCAACAACAGACCCGATGGCGCGGTTTCGAGAATAGCGTCCGCGCGGAAAAACACGTTGGCGCAAAGGCTCCGCACACTTTGCTGGCGGCTACGTAACTATTCAGGGGGGCATTTTGCAAAATGCCCCCGGTTTTTCGGGAGTGAATCCCGCAAACCCTCCCCCAAAAACCTAAAGCCGGCAAGCGGGGCCAGGGCGCCCACTTGCTTCTTCCCGCAGCGTTTTCGCATTCTGGACCCCCTGAACGGTTGCGCGGCTACCGCATCCAGCAGTTCCGAGCAACGTGGTTCTGGCGTGGCTCCACCACGACCCCTGTCCTAGAGGAGGGGTTCAACCTTTTTCTCTAGATCGCGGGTCGAACCAGTCGACTGCTCCTGGCGCCGCGGGGCGCGCCGCCCAAGGCGCGATCTGCGCTTCCCTGAAGCGGCCCCGATAGAACGCTAGAGCAGGTTACTGAGTAGTAGGGGTGCGAGGGCTGCTAGCGGAGAGAGGCTCAGGCGTGGGAAGCCCAAGGCTGATGCGCTCTCGTTGGGGGGCGTGCATGAAAATGAACCGCCTCGAAACGCTGCTCGGCCTGGCCGAATGCGCCATCTCCGGGACGCTCACCCGCGAGTCCCTAAGCCCCTTCGAAGGCTACGAAGCCCGCTACCCCACCGGCACCCTGGACCTCGGCCCGGGCATCCAAAGCATGGTGGAAATGCAACACTTCCAAGCCACCGGCCACTTCTCCGAAACTTTCCTAGCCCACGTCCGCCGCGGCAAGTAAGCGCCTTTGGGGGCTTACCAACTACTGCGAGACCGCAGGACGGCTCAGGTCCTCACCTCTGCCAGGGATGGGCGAGTACCGGTTAGACCAGGTGAGAGTCCGGGTTAGCGACGCGACCGCGGTTGCGTGTCCTGTCCGCAGCTTCATTGGAGGCGGAAGCCCAAACAAGCAAAATACCCGCGCCATCCCCTAGGAGCGGCGCGGGTATTTGCATAGTAACGGCTGGCTAGGGCGCTGCGCCGCATTCACCGTATGGCTAGATGAGCGTCGTCCTCGCGGCGCAGGTGTTTGTGTTGGTGTTGCAGAAGCTGGAGCAACAGGCGTCGTCAGCATCGCAGCTTGCGCCTAGCGGTCGGCATTCGAGTGGTGCCGTACCGGGCGCGGGCACGGGCTGACACTCGAAGTCATCGCAAGTGAGCGAGACGCAGTCGATATCTACAGTACACGCCTCTCCAGCGTCACGCGGCTCCGCCTCGCAGCGAAAGCCCGACTCGCCCGCTTCTTCGTCTTCGTCGGGCAGGCAGAGGTTGCTCTCGCACTGGTCATGAAAGACGCAGGCATCGCCATCCCCGTAGAGCGGGTCGGTGTCTCTGAATCCAAAGCAACGGTTGGTCCCGAAGATGGTCATCCGGCAGTTGCCCGACGCCGCACCTTCCGCACCGCAGCAGGTCCCTGTACCTGAGCCGCCTTCGGAGTTGGTACCGCACACTTCACCCGGGGCGAGCCTACCTTGAGGCAGGGCATCCCGCCGGCATACCTTGATGCTTGTTCCATCAACGGCAACGCAACCACCGGGGTTTTCCGTGTTGCAGAGGCCTAAGGGCTCCGAGAGGCAACAATCAGTGTCGTCCTCACAAAGTTCGTTGCGCGTTGTGCACCCGCCGAGGCGTTGGCAGACTTTCGGCCCGCTCGGGTAGTTGCTGGCGCACGTTTCGGAGAAGCAGTCGTTGTTTTCAGCGCAGGGCTCGCCGATGCGCAAGGCGCCAGGGCCGCCCCCCGTGTTCGCCGTGTTAGCAGCAACGCAGCGCTGGGTGTCTGCGTTGCAGACGCCGGAGCAGCAGTCCCGGCCTTCGTCACAGATGTCATTTGTGGAACGGCATTCGCTCACAATGCCGCAGCGTAGGTCGCTGGCGCCATCAGAAAGCGTCCCCATCGCCACACACCAACCTGAACAACATTCGGAGGTTGGAACGGAGCCCGCAGCCGAGCAGCGCTCACCGAGGCTCTGGCAGGCTGCGCCTTCGAGCGCGGTGCAAGACGTCGGACCGTCCTCGACCGTGGCGATGCAGCGCCCGCTGCAGCAATCGTTACCAGCCTCGCAGGCACTCTCTTCGCCCGCACCGCTAGGCGCGCAGAGGTCGCCGTAGGCACCGCAGGTACCATCGCTTCCGCAAGCGAAGCTACAGCACTCCGCCGCTTGGGTACACGTCGCATTTTCCGGCTTGCAGAAGCGCGCAGTGACACAGCGGCCTGCGCCCTCATCGTCTGCAATGCAGGAGCGCTCGCAGCACTCGCTATCTTCGCTGCAGCTCGCGCCTACTGCGCTGCACAAAGCGCCGTTCGCTGTGTCAGGGTCGATGGGAGCTGTGTTCTCGTTGTTGCTATTCTCCGGATCGACCAGAGCGTCCACGCCTTCCGTTTCAAGACCGGCCGGGTCGTCCTTCGAGCAACTGGACACCCCCAACCAGGCGACGCAAAGCGCCCCCACAAGACCGTACCGCGCTACTAAGCTCATAGAAAGTCCCCCCAAAAGTCAAAACCAACCGCGGCGAGCGCCTTCTCACATCACACCCCGAGGCAACGCTCGCCGGCCGCACGGGCCGCCTTAAAACTCTAGCCGACACCCAGACCTGGCGTAAACCCCAGCACTGGATTATTTTTGTTTCACTGCAATAAAGTTCCACCCCTTGGCGATGGACCACGTCTACGACACCGAGGTGAGCCCAGATGCAAGGAACCGTAACGCCCTCCGAAGTGGCCCCTGGAGCACGCTTCAGGACGCGAAGGCACGCGCGCGTGCCCTCTTTCGCGCCGCCTAGAGGAGCTTGGCGAAGAGGAACGGTAGGATGCCAGCGACGGCAGTGAGTGCCACCGCTGCCACGAGGGACACACTGAAGCGTGGGAAGGCGAGCGTGGGAACGCCTGCGGGGCCCGTAGGGTTGGCGCTCGGCGTGCCTGTTGTTTCCGGGGCCCGGCGGAAGAGAGAGATGGTGAGGGGCAGGTAGTAGCCTGCGCTGACTACAGAACCCGCGACGATAGCTATTGCCAGCCAGACGCCCTCGCTACCGAGTCCGAAGGTTGCGATGATGAGACCAAGCTTGCCGATGAAGCCCGGCGTGAGCGGCATCCCGAGCAGCGTTAGGAGGCCTAGCGCCATCGCCAGTGCGGGAAGCGGGGCCAGGTGGAAGGCGCCGCGCACGTCACCAACGTGCACCGGTTCGGCGCCCGTGCGGCCGAGCGCCATCAGGCCGCCGAGTGTCAGGCTCAAGCCGAGTGCATACGCCACAACGTACCAACCGAGGATGGTAAGCACTTCCGGCATCGCCACAAGCGCCGCTACCGCCAGCGCGGCGAGCAGGTAGCCGCCGTGGGCAATCGACGAGAAGGCCAACATGCGCTTCACGTTCTGCTGGGAGAACGCGCCGAAGTTGCCAATGACGAGGGCGAGAATCGCGAATAGGCCCAAAGCCCAAGGCAGCGCCTTGACGCCTGTCTGCCAGAACGGGTCCGTCCCCAACGCTACCAGCAGCCTTAGGAGCACCAT
>SLEO01000276.1 GCA_007124745.1 Myxococcales bacterium | reverse complement strand
GGTGCTGGCATCCCGCGCTTTTCGCGGTTCTGGCGTTCGGTTGGATGTGGCTTGATGCGGCTGGGGGGCAACCTGGGACAGACGGTCTGAGCCGCGCTTCTTGGGCAAGCGGCCGGTGGTCGCTTTGGTTTGGGACCGCCAGCTTCGTGCTCTTAGGGCTCAGCGTTGCAGGCCGTGCGCTGCACCAGGGCCGCTTGCCACGCGCCCGGTCGGCGCGCTCATCCGCAAGGTGGCCGCTAGCGCTGCGGCTCGGACCCGTGCTTCTGGGTCAGTTGGTGGGCGGGGCGCTGCTCTACCACTTGGGGGGGCGGGATACGCTGCCGCTGCTCGGTGGTGTGTGCGCTGTTTATTGCGGTCTTGTCGCGTGCTTTCGTCCTGCGTTTGTGTTTCTCGGTGTTTCGTGGGGCGGCGTGGTGCCCTGGCTCGGGTCCACTGGGCTCTTTGACCCTTGGGAGACGCACTACGGCGAAGTGGCGCGTGAAGTCTTAGCGCGCTCCGATTGGATTTCGCTTTGGTGGGCGCAAGACGGCTGGTTTTGGTCGAAGCCCATCCTGATTTTCTGGGTGCAAGCCTGGCTGCGTGGGGCATTCGGCGTGCCCTTCGAGCCCAATGTATGGCCGGAAGGCATCGAGGCCGTTCTGCGCTTAGGGCCGGCGCTGCTTGCCTTGAGCCTCGCGCTCGCCGCGTTCGCGACCATGCGCCTCTATGCAGGAACACGCGCGGGCCTGGGCGCGGGCCTAGTGACGCTGACCGCGCCGCTGTTGTGGCTTATCAGCCAACATGCCGTCACCGACACCTACTTTGTAGCCAGCGTCACGTTGGCCCTGGGCGCCATGCTAGCTGCCCTGCATCCGAGCCGCGCCCATCGTCCAGCGGCGGCCTTAGGCCTTGGTGTCGGGGGAGCCTTTTTCGCGTTGGTGGCCGCGCAGAGTGCCTATCTTATCGGGCGCAATCTGCGTCTGGGTGGTCCGTCAATCCGAGGTGCGCTCGACGCTGGTGACAGTGGGGGCCTGACGCGCTCGGATGGGCCGTGGCCGTATCTCGTCCGAGACACGTTCTATAGCGGCTCGCCGGGCAACAGCGACATGCTCGGCAATGCGCCCAGGGAAGTAGTGCCTTCGGCACTTGGCGAGTGGCTCGGCGAGACGCTGGGCAGCTGGGCAAGGTTACTAGCCGAGCCTGCGCTCGTAGGTTTGGTCACCTTGGTCGCGGCGTTCTGGTTGGTGCGCATGTGGCTCCGCCCGCAATACGGTCGAGGGGTGGGTCACGGCCCCAGCAAGACGCACAACCCGCGCGAGCAGTGCAGATCCGTCGCCACCCAGCGCGACGCCCTGCTTTTTGCGTTTTACGCCTGCTGCGGTCTTGGGCTGCTCGCCAAGGGGTTGCCGGGGGTGGCACTGCCGGGGCTCGTGATGGCGGTGTTCATCGCTGTTGGACACCGCTGGCAGGCGCTGCGCCGGGGTGATTTCGCCGTGCTACGCGGCAGCCTCACAGTGTGTGTGCTGGCATTGCCCTGGTACCTCACCATGATGACGCGGCACGGCCTGCCCTTCATCAACCGCTTCTTCGTCCACGACCATCTCAAGCGTCTCGCCGGTGGCGTTCACGGCGAAAGCGGTGACCTGACCTACTACATCGAGCAGTTGGCCCTCGGCTTCTTCCCCTGGTGCGCCATCGTCCCCTGGACCTGCGTCTACCTGGTGCGTTCGGGCGCGCGACTCACGCCCGAGCAGCGACTCGCCCGCGAGTTCCTGGTCATCTGGTCGCTCACGGCCTTCGCCCTCTTCACGCTAACCGCCACCAAGTTCCACCACTACATTCTGCCTGTCATTCCGCCGCTCGCGTGGCTTGTCGGCTGGCAGCTCACCGCGCAACGCGCGTCGTCCGCCGCCGCTACCAAAGCCCAAGTCACAGAGCTATCGCAAAACGCGTCGCTCACGTCGCAACCCTTACTGCGACGCGTTGAAAGCCACGCGAACACCGCGCCATGGGCGCTACCCCTCGCTGCGCTCATCGGCGGCCTAGTCTTGCTAGGCGTGCTGACGCGCAACGCCGCGGGTGTCGAAGGCCAAGGCGCCTTCTTGGCGCTCTTCACATATACCTACCAGGCCGTATGGCCGCCCGGCCTAGAACTGCGCCTTGGACTCGCGCTCACCGGCGCGCTGGCGCTCGCGGGCGTGCTAGTCGCCCAGGCAGCGCCGGCCCGCGCCCCCTGGGCCTTCGCGGGCGCCCTAGTGTTCTGCCTCTGGCTCTCCCGCGGCTACTTGCCGCCAGCGCTAGCGCACCGCTCCCAAGCGGCGCTGGTGGCCCGCTACATGGCAGACCGGGAGAGCCCCGACGTGCCGCTTTTCGCCTACCAGCACTACTGGATGGGCGAAAACTTCTACACCGGCAACCACCTCCACGCCCCCAAAACCCTCGAACCCGAACCTATGCGTACCTGGGTCAAAACCCATCCCGGCCAAGTCGTCTACTTCATCCTAGAACGCAAACGCCTAGACCGCCTCCAGCGCTGGCTCCATCCCCACACCCTCGTCGACCTCATCCCCGAAACCACGCACCACACCCACACCCTGGTCCGCGCCCACCTCTAGGTTTCAGGCCCGGCAGCGATGCATCGTTAAGCGAGCATCACCTTCCCGGGTCCAGTTCGCTCGACCGCACGGCGAGGCCACACCACGATGAACGAAGGTCAGTCCATTCAGAGGAGACAATGCTCTCGAAAATACCTACGTTCAGGCCCCAGGAGTGCGCGCCCTGGCGGCCGCCGGCCACACGTGCGCGAACGCGCGGTGTTGATATCAACCTGTTGTTGGGTGCACTGCTTACGTGCTGCGGATAGAACTCAACCATTGCCGCGGGTGGTCCTAGCCAGCCTGCTGAACCCGCAAGCCAGACCGGCATGGTAGTTATCGACGGATCTTCAAGGTTCAGAGATCGAGCCCGATCTACCTCCTCAACGTCTCTGTAGTAGAGCGTGGACGTGACAACATTTGTGTGTTGTATGAGTGCCTCGGTCGTTATCTTGGCCCCTGTTGCTCGCGAGGAAGTCTTCCGCGTAATCGTGCCGGCGCTGCAATCAACTGTATCGCTTGAGTTAACGCCGTAGGCTTTTCTAACGACAATGCGAGCTTCAGCGCCTTGCGCGAAGGTGCTGCGAATATCGAAACAGAACGTAGTATCGGTTCGGCTTGCGTCCTGGCGGGTAATGCACCGCCACTCTCGGCCCTCCGGCGGAACATGGTCGGTAATCTCAAGTCGCTCATCTCGAGTCGGTCTGAGCGAGCCTGGAGTAGGCCGAACAAGTTTTTCGTTCTCGTCTGTAGACTCCTCTCCCAGCGTGCAAGCACTTAGCGCCAAAGAAAAAAAGTACGAAGACTGCTAGCGTTACGCTGAGTTGATTCGGCATAGAAACGATGTCCCTTAGCAAGTTCCAGACCACCACGTTGCTAATAAGGGCCGCGTTTTGAACAAGCAAACGTGTTCGCAAAGTACAGACCGAAAGGGTCAAAGGTAGCAGTGGGATGTGGGTGTTGCGCTTCGTCGGAGCCCGCAAAAATAAGCGTCCGGTTTAGGGTATGGAGCGGGCAATGGGACTCGAACCCACGACCTACAGCTTGGGAAGCTGTCACTCTACCACTGAGTTATGCCCGCCGCTCTGGCGGTAGTGGTAGCCACGTCCGTTAGATGGGTCAAGCGCGGAGGGCGAAGCGGAGCTCGTACTCGCAGACGTAGACGATGTCGCCGTCGGAGATGCGATGGGTCTCTACCCGGTGACCGCCGACCTCAATCCCGTTCGTCGAGCCAAGGTCTTTGATGTAGTAGGCGCCGTTCTCGAAGACGATCGCAGCGTGGCGCCGTGAGATGTTGCCGTCGCGTATGGCTAGATCGCTAGTCTTTGCAGCGCGTCCGATCACGAACTCGTCGCTGTTGACGGGGTAGTGTTGCCCTTGGAAAGTAAGCGCAAGTTGCGGCCTGCGTGCGGGCGCGGCGCTGAAGCCTCCATGGGGTGCGTAGCCCGCACCGGAGCCGATACTTGGGCTCGCGAGGGAGCCAGCTCTGGGTCCGGCACTGGGGCGACCGGCGGAGGGCGCGCGTCGCCTGCCGGGAGGCGCTGGAAACGAGCGCGCGGCGCTTTGGCCCGGTGCCATCGCTGCGGCGACGGACCGTGGCTGGGTGCCGTGCCGGCCGTCGACGTTGCGGCCTGCGGGCAGCGAGCCTTGGCCGCTGGCACCTGCGGCAAGTGAAGAGGGGAGGGCAGAGGCGTGTACGCTAGCGCCGGTGCGGTCCAAGTAGCCGCGGTTGCGGGCGTACTGGCGCATGGCGTCGTTGACCAAGTAGTCCACGGAGCATTCGAGCTCCTGGCTCATTTGCTCGAAGACTTCCCAGAACACGTCGCGGCAGCGAAAGG
>SLEO01000301.1 GCA_007124745.1 Myxococcales bacterium | reverse complement strand
GGTGAACCTTCATCCGAGGTGTGACCCTCGATAGAAAGCACACTGATTTCGGGATGCTCCACCATAACCTGTATGACGCGCCTCAAGGCGGCGTAGCTCTGAGGCAGGATCACGTCGCTATCAAAGGCGAACATGATCGGCTCGGGCATCACGACTTCGCCGGACTCAATGATGATTTCCGGGGCTTCGTCAGGACAGCCGTCGTCGTCCTCGAAGTTGTTGTAGGTCTCAGGCTCGTTCGGGCACTGATCGTCCGCATCGAGGATACCGTCCTGGTCGTTATCCGGATCCGGGCAGCCGTCTTCGTCTTCGAAGCCGTCGAAGTCTTCGGGCTCATCCGGGCACGCATCCACATCGTCCGGAATGCCATCGCCATCACGGTCCGAGGGCGGAGGAGGCGCTGGGGGTGCATCGGCGGCTTCCGAGGGCTTTTCCTCTGCCGGGCGCGGTGGCGCGTAGCCCACCGTCAGCAAGATGCGATAGCCCGGCGAGCCAACGGCGCGCGTAAGACCCATGGCTGCGGCTCCACCGACCTGAAGACCGAAAGGAAGCGTGTATTTCGCACCGCCGAGCAGCTCTAGCGGCGTTTCCGTTCGCGAAAAGAGATTGCCTCCCCGCAGGTTGGTGGTGCCGTAGAGTTCACCGATGAGGCGGAGCGAGCGCTGCAGCAGCGGGATGTGCAAGCCGAGATTGTAGAAGAGCTCCGAGCCCACTTCTACGTTCTCGAAATCCGCCGACGGCCTGTAGGCCACACCTACGGATGCCACCGGAATAACAGAGGTGTAGTAGGCCGCATTGACCCAACCGCGGGCGGTAACGCCGTCGTCGGCGGCGTAAGCGTCGGTGGTACCCACGGGCAAGCCTAGCGCCGCGTTGACACCGAGCTGGAAGCCTTCCTGTTTGCGACCGAGCACACGCGCACTGACGCCGAGCTGGGGCTGGCCGAGTCCCACGCTATTCGGACCGGCGTCGGCGAGTCCGCCGCCAGCGGTTCCGTCGCCATTCATGTAGCCAGCGACGGGCAGGCCCGCCCAGACTTCAAGAAAGTCCCAGAGGCCAAGCGCGGCGTACATGTGAAAGAAGAGGCTATCGCCCACGACTTCACCGACGCGTTCGCCCGTCGCCCGGCTCGCGACCACCACCGGATCGTTGGCGTAATCGAGCAGAAGCTGCACCGAGAACCTTAAGTGCCCGAGCGTATCGGGGAGCTGCGTCGCGAAACCATCTTCGATGGTGGGCGCGGGCTGAAAGCGGTTCGAGTTAAAACGCTGCTGCGCCTCAACGGCGGAGGGCCCGAACGTCGCAAGGGCAAGGGTCACCAGGAAAAGGCTGAGCAGAACCGCTGAATGACACCCGGTCTCCGAGGGGCTCACTTGAGTCGCACGCGGCCGTCCGACTTGAGCGCGCTGGCCACTATGAGGTGCCAGGGGAGCATACGTGGACGCCCTCCGGCCTGCGCGTCTTTCATTTCCAGTGCTGAGCATCTATCCCTCGTTTACCCGCCGTTAGGCGCTGATATGCGCCCCCAACCCCGTCAGGGAATGTGCGAAAACGCATACCCCAACAGTGGGAGCGAATATCCGCTGACCTCGCGAAAAGTCAAACGAAAGCGCTCAACACCCCCTCACCATGAGGCGCACGAAATCAATGCATCGGCGCCTGCCCACCTCGCCACCCACGACGCACGGGCCCCGCCAGGCGGCAAGTGTTCAGGGGGGCATTTTACACGCATGCCCCCGGGCTTACGGGAGTGAATCCCGCACACCCTCCCCCACTCTGCCTTCGAGGTGACCTAAAGCCGGCAAGCGGGGCCAGGGCGCCCACTTGCTTCTTCCGCAGCGTTTTCGCTTTCTGGACCCCCTGAACGCTTACACCGGGCGCCAGACGCCGGGACAGCGAAAGTGAAGGGGGTATTAAGCGCTGGCTACCCAGTCGCTGTCTTGCGCCTGGTCGGAAATGGCGCCGTAGAGATAGCCGATGAGCGCACGCTGTTGCGACGGCGCTATCCCGTAAAACTCGAGGCCCATGCCAGCGACGCCGCCGTCGAGGCCACCGATGGCACGTCTGACGGCCGCTAAGCAGACGAGCGGTTGCGCGTCACTCCACCCGGGGGGTGCAAAGGAAAGCTGAACGCAGTCGCCAATATCCAAGGGCACCACCGAGCCGAGCCAGATGCCTCTGGAGGAGAGGTTGGTGGCCATGCAGATCGAAGCCATCGAGCTGCGCTGCAGGTAAACATGACAGGGAAAGGTCAAGGCCTTCCGGGGTGCTGAGCGCCGTCCAACACGCATGATGAGTCGTTTCCTCCTCGGCGGTAGCCAAGGTGCGGGTCGTATGAGTTGACTCCCCGCGCCAAGGCCTCCGGCCGTCAACACAAGCCGTCTCAGGCGGCTCGTATGGCTTCGAGCGTACGGTTGCTCGGTGTTGAACTACAACTTTCTCTCAAGACTGTTAGCGTCGCAGCTCGATGCTCTGCTGAGGATCGTTGACGAACTTGTCGCCGGACCAGCGCATCCCTTGAGCGCGCAGGCGATCTGGCGCGATCTCGTAGGACCAAAAGCCCTCTCTACCCGCGTGCGACAGGGAGCCGGCACAGAAATGCGGCACGGTCTGCGCTGAGCCCAGCCAGGCGAAGCGATGGTGCAGGTGGCCGTGGAGCACAACGGCGCCTGGCACTGTCTGCAACACCTCGTCGAGGGCTGCGCCTTGGTGCAAGCCGTGACGCGGGGAGTCGGGCTTGCCGTCGGAACGCAGCGGCGCGTAGTGCGTCATGACCAGCACCCAGGCATAGGTCTCAGCAAGCGCCGCAAGCCGTTCGGCAAACCGCCCAAGCGCCTCACTGTCGAGATAACCGGAAGAATCTAGGGGTGAATGCCGCGGCAACACGCTGTTAAGGGCAACCAGGTACGCATCGGGTCCAAGGGCACAGCCCCGGGGCCACGCGTGGTCTGCGCTCCAAGCGGTAGGCAACCAGGCGTCGAAGCGCGCGAGCACGCGCGCGCTTTCCTCGGGGTCCACGATGTAGTCGTCATGATTGCCGTATACCGAATAAAAGCTCGGTGCCGATGCGCGCAGGGGCTGCAGGACCTTCGCCGCATGCTCGAGCTCCTGCGCCGTTCCGAGCACGGTCCAGTCGCCGGAACACACCAAAGCATCCGCCTGCCAAGTGCGCTGAAACTCCTGCAATGCCGCAAGACGCATCTCCGCGGCGCGGTGCTTGACCCCGCGGCCCACCATTTGATTGATGGCGCCCACGAGCCGCTTGCCCCGAAGGGAACGTAGCGGCAACGAACGCGGCGACACCGACACATGCGGGTCGCTGAAGTGAATGACACGCAGCATAGGCCTGGAGGTCTACGGCCAGGCCGCTTCGACGTCGAGACCTAGTACCTCCGGCCACCCGAAGTGCAGATTCATCACCTGGAGCGCCTGTGCGGCGGCACCCTTCAGCAAGTTGTCGAGGGCAGCGTACGCGAAGAGCTGGCCGGTTCGGGCGTCGAAATGCGCGGCCACCACTGCGCCCGCACTGCCGCGCACCCAAAGCGTGTCCGGCAGGATGCCACGCTCGAGGACGCGGACGAGCGGATGCGCGGCGTAAGCCGCCTCATATGCCGCTGCTACGGCCGAAGCAGGGTCCGGGAGCGCCTGAAACGCTTCACTCGCTGGGGCCGTTGCCGTCACGGCAAGCCCACGTGTCATGGGAAGCAAATGCGGTTGAAAGGAGAGCGACACCTCCCGTCCACTCAGCGCGGCGAGCGTGGCCTCGATCTCCGGCGTGTGGCGATGCGTTCCCGCGGGCCCATACGCCCGGAAGCCTTCCGCGACAGCGCAAAAATGCAGAGAGTCCTTGGCCTGGCGGCCCGCGCCGGACGTGCCGGAAAAACCTTGGACAACGAGAGGCCCCGGGGCGATCCACCCCTGCTTAAAGAGCGGTGCCAGTGCCAACACAGATGCGGTGGGGTAGCAGCCTGGAAGCGCAAAAAGCTGAGGCGCAGTGGGCCCGCCGCTGGGCCCGCCGGCTGACTCGGGCGCCGGCTCGGAACGCGTGGGCGTGGTGAACCATTCGGGCAGCGCGTAGTGCGCCTGCGCAAGCAGCTCGGGCGCCGGGTGCGTTCCGTACCACTGAGCGTAGACGGCTGGATCCTTCAGGCGAAAGTCTGCCGACAAGTCGAACACCGTGCGCCCCGCCCGGACCAGCTGCGCGATAAACCCCGCACCGACTCCATGCGGCAGCGCACAAAAGACGGCATCGCAGGCACTAAAGTTGTCGACTTCGAGCGTGCAGAACTGCGACGGGACGTCACCCCCAGGGGTGTGCGCAGGCAGGCGCGCCCGGAGCGCTGTGCCCCCGCTACCGCTGCTGGCAACCGCGACGACCTTCACGGCGGGGTGCCGACGAAGCATCCGCAAAAGCTCGGCACCCACATACCC
>SLEO01000119.1 GCA_007124745.1 Myxococcales bacterium | reverse complement strand
GGGTTTTTGCGCACGGCGCTGGTCAGCAGCCCACCTTCTTCGTAACCGACATACCCGGGCGGCGCGCCAATCAGGCGCGAGACCGTGTGGCGCTCGCCATACTCGCTCCTGTCGAAGCGGATGAAGTGAATGCCCAAGGCTTTGGCGAGCTGCTTGGCCAGCTCGGTTTTGCCCACACCCGTAGGCCCGCTGAACAGAAAAGAGGCTAGGGGCTTCTCGCTCGCTCTGAGTCCCGCTCCCGCCACAAGCAGCGTGTCGGAGACCGTCTGCAGTGCCTCTGACTGGCCGAAAATCGTGTTGCCGAGCAAGCTCTCGAGTTGAAGGTAGACACCGCGCTGCCGGCGGTCGACTTCTTCCAGAGGCAGCCGCGCGATGCGCGCTACCGCTGAGCGGATGTCCGAACGACGCACTTCCTTGCGGCCCTTGCCCGCCGCATTGGCGATGCGGCATTGAGCGCCCACCTCGTCGATGACGTCGATGGCCTTGTCCGGCAGGAAACGTTCCCGGATGTACTGGTCCGAAAGCTCAGCTGCGGCGCGGAGGGCGCCTTGGGTGTAGTGCACGCCGTGGAAGGCGGCGTACTTCGGCGCAATGCCCTCCAGTATCTTGATGGCGTCCTTCACCGAGGGTGCGGTCACGTCGACACGCTGAAAGCGCCGCAAGAGCGCTCGATCCTTCTCGAAGCTCTGGCGAAACTCCTGATGGGTGCTGGCGCCGATGCAGCGCACATCGCCCGAGGCAAGAGCTGGCTTCAGCAAGTTGGAGGCGTCCATCGAACCGCCGCCAGTCGCGCCAGCGCCCACCATCATGTGAATCTCGTCGACAAACAAAATCGCGGATGGCTGTTCCTTGAGCCCGGCGAGTACCGCCTTGAGACGCTCCTCGAACTGACCGCGGTACTTGGTGCCCGCCAGGAGCGAGCCGAGGTCGAGGGAGTAAATCTTCGCCTCTGTAAGGTGCCCAGGCACTTGGCCGTCAGCGATGCGCGCCGCGAGGCCCTCGACAATCGCCGTCTTGCCCACGCCGGGTTCGCCGACGAACACCGGGTTGTTCTTACGGCGCCGGCTCAGAATATGAATGCAGCGGTCCACTTCCGCCTCCCGGCCAATGACCGGGTCGAGTTTGCCCTCCCGGGCCCGTGCGACGAGTTCGGTGGTGTACGCCGCAAAGGCATCCGGCTGAGCGGCGCCGCTTTCCTCGCCCTGCGCCTCTGCATCCTCAGCGGTGCGCCGGCGGGTCCGCGCCGAGGCGCTGCGGGTCAGCTCCTGCCCGTGGGCGGTCTCCTGCTTGAGAGAGAAGGTCGTGACGCCGCGCTGCCTCAGCAGAAACACCGCCATCGATTCATCCTCCCGCGCAAGCTGCACGAGCACACAAGGGCCGTCGATGGCGGGCATCTCCGACGAAATCGCGTGAATAGCCGCGCGGTGTAAAACCCGCTCCATGGCGACGGTTTGCTTCGGGTCCACACCCACATGCGCGGGCAGCGCGTCCTGACGCCGCAGGAATGTATCAAGTTCGATACGCAAGCTATCGATGACAATATTCAGGCCCTTGAGCACGCGGCGCACGCCGGCGTCTTCGAGTAGGGCCAAGAGCAGGTGTTCTAGGGTGACGTATTCGTGGCGGAGCGTCGCTGCCGCTTCAAAGGCATCCCGCAGCGCTTGCTTTAACCCCTGCTCGATTGTCGGTCCTGCCATGGCACTCCTATCGTTTGTCTACACGCCCTGTGGTCCCAGCCTTGGGAGGCCCAGTCACGCTCGGGCTTTGTGGGTAGCGATGTCTGCTCCCGTACAGCTTTGCCCGCGGTCACCGCCTGGCGCTCTTGTCTCAATCCTCCGGCGCCGGCTCCAAACTTAACTTTAAGGGAAACTCTTGGGCGTGCGCTAGAGCCTCCACCTCTTTCACTTTAGTTTCAGCCACTTCAAAAGCGTAGGTACCGGCGATGCCCTGGCCCTTCGTATGGACCTCCAGCATGATGTTCACCGACTCCGCCTCGCTCCGGTGGAAGATGTGACACAGCACTTCCACCACAAACTCGCGGGTGGTGTAGTCATCGTTGTGCAGAATGACGTGGTAGGGCCGGGGGCGTTTAAGCCGCGTTTCGACATCCGTGACTTCTTCGGTGATGACCGCACCGTCTTCAGCGGCGCCGCCACTCGCCCGCGCGGGCCGCTTCTCGCTAGCGGGCAGAGGCTGCCCTAGCGTAGCCGTGATACTGGGAAATAAGTGCCCCAAGGGCGTCTCTACCGAGTCCGTCATAGCCCCCTTCAACCGTCAGCTCCGTTCCGTCGCGCGTGACCACCCGCAGCACCATGGCTTCATCGTCGGGCACGACGGCTTCACACGCTTCCCAAGGAATGTAAGTCGCAGGGTCCTGCTTGTAAACGTGGAGCGTCATTCCTGCGGCATCGAGCCGCAGCGTGGACCCCGGTGGCTGACGTCTAGGCGCACGCGCGAGCTTCAGGAAGGGGACCATGCCCAGCAGGCAAAAGGCCGTGAGCCACCAAGAGCCCACAACCCAACTCGCCAGCACCGCAGCCACCAAGCATACCCCCGCCGCCCCCAGCCTTAGGCCACGCAGGTCACGGTCCGCCTTCGCGGGTACGATGAGCTCGCGCGGCGCAAGCTGCGGGGCTTGCGCCGCGTCAACAGGCGCCGCCGCTGACGTGGCGCCGTCAGCGTACGCCGACATAGCCCCCAGGAAGAAGGCCGAGTGTTGAGGCGACGCTGAACATCATTCCTTGAGCAGCACCAGCCGCAGGTAGAAAAGCTGGTTGGTGTTGTTTCTAACGACCAACTCTTGGTCATCAACACGCTCTATCGTCAACAAATCGCCCACGGCAAGGGTGCCGCCGATGCCGTCGGGGGTGAAGGCGATGTAGGGCAAGACCGCCACCGGTGCCGCGTTCATCTCGTGGAAGATGCGCAGCGTGCGCTGCTCGGGGAAGCTCAGCCACGGACAGCCTTCGGTGAGGCGTGCACGGTCCGGCCAGGGCGCCGTTGTCACCGCGCGCTCGGTTTCGCTGCGGCAAATAAACTCGGCGATGGTGACTTGCGACGCGCTGGCGTCCTCTTCCGCGCAACCCGAGGTCACCCGTGTCAGCAGAGCCAACGCCCCTGATATCAGCGCAAAGCGGACGGCCGCGTGGTGGCGCACATGCATCCTTCGAGGGTACATGCGCTTAGGTTACGCGCAATCCGTTGCGCGCAGCCCACAACTTTCTTTCGGACGGTGCGTTCGCGGACGCCGCGCCCGCGCCTTGACGCGGAAAATATGACGTCAATAACTCTGCCAGCGCAGCATATCCCGGCGCGGAGGAAGCTAGATGTCCATTTCAGTGAAGAACGTAGCGATGTATCTCTCGGCTAGCGCCCTTGTGCTTGCGTCCTCGGGCAACGCCCGAGCGGACGGTTACGCTGCGGCGGGCTGCGGTCTTGGGTCCATGATCATCACCCAAGACGGCTTCGTACAGATCTTTGCGGCAACCACCAACGGCACCTCTTACAACCAGACCTTCGCCATCTCCTCGGGCACCAGCAACTGCGACGCCAAGACCGTGAAACGCAGCGTTGCTTCCTACTCCGAAGCCAATCGCGAGACGCTCGCGCGCGAAGCTGCCCGCGGCGAGGGTGAAACTGTCACGGCGCTCAGCAAACTCGCCGAGTGCAAAGACGCAGCCAGCGTGGGCGCGGCCCTTCAGGCAAGCTACGCGGAGATTTTCCCGAGCGCGGGCACATCGGACAAGTCCGTCGGCGCGGCGGTCCTGCGTACGCTCGAGCAGAGCGAGGCGCTGGAGTGCAAAGGGCTCGCGCGCGAGGCCGCAGAGAAGGCCTAATCTGCTCGAGGACTGAGCGCGTAGACCAGCGGCGTGCTGCCGCCATCGCGATAGTGGATCCGAGACGTGAGCGCGGCGCGCTCCGGCCACGCTTCAGCAACCTCCGGCCACGCTTCAGCAACGTAGGCTGGGGTTTTTCCGTGTTGCGGGACCAGATAGTTGCTGAGCATCGATGTACATAGGCCTTGGCTGCTCGCGGCGGCGCTTGCTTGGGGCGCGCTGACACACGCCTCTTCCGTGTCGGGGCAGGCTAGTCCCCCTGCGGAAACGGACGACGGTGAGGTGCTGCGAGCTGCTGCTGCGGCACGTTTGCTGGACGCGTCGCAAAACCTCACGCCTGAGGCATGGCAGGCCTGGCTCCGTCTTGGTCACTACCAGCGTGGTGTGTTGAGCCGCTACAAGAGCGAGGTCGATGGCCCGAGCTTCTTTCTGGCGGAGCGCGGGCGCCGCGACCCACGCGCCGAGCTGCGCGCGACGCTCAACGGCTTTCTCGAGGGCCTCGGAGCCGACGACGATACCCATGCCCTCTGTCGCTTCCCGGCGCGCCTTCTATGGGCGCTTGAGCACTTGCCGCTTAGCGCCGAGATGTTGCCAAG
>SLEO01000344.1 GCA_007124745.1 Myxococcales bacterium | reverse complement strand
TTCGCAGGGTTGCCTCTGGGGCTTCCGCTGCGCCTGAGACGCCGGTCGCGCATCCTCGGAAGCCCCTTACGTGGTTACTTTTCCGACGCTTTCGCCCGTGCCGCCGGAAACAAGACGCCGATAGGTGGCGCGAGCCAGGCCGCCCCAAGCGCGAGCGAGCGTTCTCATGGCACCGGCGCACGCCGCATGCGCGTCCTTGTGCTGGGAGGCTCACAGGGCGCGGGCTCGCTTAACCGATATGCGCCCGAAGTGCTGCGCCACTTTGACGTCGAGGTGCGCCACCAAGTGGGCCGGGGCGAAGTCGACGCGGTGACGCGCGCCTACGCGGCAGCGGGGGTGCAGGCAGAGGTGTTTAGCTTCCTCGGTGAGCCGGGCGCCCTCTATGGCGAGGTAGACGTGGCCTTGTGCCGCGGAGGCGCCCTCACGTTGGCGGAACTCTCGGCGCTGGGTATTCCGGCCCTCGTCGTGCCTTATCCCTACGCCGCGTCGGACCATCAACGTGCCAATGCGGAGCACTATACCCGCGACGGCGCCGTCCTCATCCTTCCAGACTCGGACCTCGCCACGCCCAACGCCGCCCGCACCTTCGCCGAGCTACTAGGCGCCGGCAGCGGCAGCACCCCCAATGCGCACACGCTCGCCAAGCGCGCCCACCAGATGCGTATGCTCGCCCGCCCCCACGCCGCCTCGATCATCGCCAACATCCTCCATAAAACCTACGTTCTCGCTGAACAAGCGTAGAGGTTCAGGGGGCTGGGACTTGAGGAGTCCGCACTCATTCCCGAAGTCCCGGGGAATTTTGCTGAAGTGCCCCCGTGAACGGCCGCGCCATTCACCTGTGGCCGGGTCTGGGCGAGAGGGGGCGGTGGCGGAGCGCGTCCCGAGCGGCCCGGGGCCGCGGCCTCTGCGGGGGACCGGGCACGCGGGCGTGCCCTTTGGCGCCGCCCATCATTGCGCACTGCGCTGCGCTCCGTACCCAATGATGGGTACCCACCAGAAAGCGCCCTCCGAGGCCGCACCCCCGGGTCGCTCGGGACACGGCCTTGGTAGTTGCAAGATGATGTGTGCGAGCTGAACAATCCCCCTATTTCTCGAGACTAAGAAAGACGCGGGGGAATGGGCCTGGAGTAAGTATGGCGGGGCGGGTGGGTTCGCGCACGGAAGGCCCATTTCCCCAGAGCTTTCGTCCCGCCAGCGCTTTGTGGGGTGGTTGCTGTGTGCGAGGCGAGCCGGTTCGCTGCCGTAATCTGGGCGCATGTGCAGGATTGCGGCTAGGCTCCGCGGAGTGTTTCGTTCGAAGATTAAGCACATTCATTTTGTGGGCGTAGGCGGTTCGGGCATGAGCGGCATCGCCGAGGTGCTGGCGGCAGACGGCTTTAGCGTGAGCGGCTCGGACAAGGCGCTCAGCGATGTCACCGCCAACTTGGAAAGCCGCGGTGTGCGCTGCTTCGCGGGGCACGCGGCGGCGCAGGTGGCGGGCGCGGATGTGGTGGTCTACTCGTCGGCCATAACACCCGACAACATTGAGCTAGAAACCGCGCGGCAGGCGGGCGTACCGGTGATTCCCCGGGCAGAGATGCTGGCGCAATTGATGCGCCTCAAGGACGGCATCGCCATCGCCGGTGCCCACGGCAAGACCAGCACTACGTCGCTGGTCGCGACCATCCTGCGCGAAGCCAAGCTCGACCCGACAGTGGTCATTGGTGGCCGCCTCAACGCCCTCGGCAGCGGCGGCGTGCGGGGCGAAAGCGGCTGGCTAGTTGCGGAAGCCGATGAGTCTGACGGCTCCTTCCTGCGTTTGACGCCCTGTATCGCCGTGGTGACTAACATCGATGAGGAGCACCTAGAGCACTACGGCTCCTACGCCGCGCTCAAGGAGTCCTTCGTCACCTTCTGCAACCGCGTCCCATTTTTCGGCGCCATCATCGCCTGCAGCGACAACCCGCCGCTGCGCGAAATCATGCCGCAGATTCAACGACGCCTCGTCACCTACGGCGAAAGCCCGCAGGCGGATATTCGCCTCTGCCGCGTCGAAGCGCGCGGCCTTAGCTCCCACTTCGAGTTTGAGATCGATGGCGAGCGCGCGTCAGGTCAGGTGGCCATGCCTGGGCGCCATCAAGTGCTCAATGCGCTCGCGGCGCTAGCGGTTGCAAGAGAGCTGAATATCGACCGCGATGTGGCGCTAGCAGCGCTTGCGAGTTTCGGTGGTGTCGCCCGCCGCTTCACGCTGCTCACGCCGCCGGACGCCGCTATCGCCGTCGTCGACGACTACGGCCACCACCCCACGGAAATCGAGCACACGCTGCGCGCTGCTCGGGAGGCATTCCCCGGCAAGCGCATCGTCGCTGCGTTCCAGCCCCATCGCTACACGCGAACCGCGGCCCTCTTCGACGCTTTCGCCGTGGCATTCGATGCCGCCGACAGCCTCCTGCTGACGGACATCTACCCCGCAGGCGAAGCCCCCATCCCGGGTATCGACGGCGGCGCGCTCGCTGCGCGGGTTAGCCGAAGCGGCCACCGCCACGTGCAATACGTCGGCCCTCTTGAAGATCTACCCGAGCATGTGCTGGCCAAGGTGGCCCCTGGTGAGGTATTGGTATGCTTGGGGGCAGGGTCGATCTCCAGGGTAGCGCGGGAGCTCGCCGCAGCCCTGCAAGCGAGAGCGTCCTCAGGCTCGCCTGGATGATCATCTCGAATCGAGGCTGAGTCGCGGTTCAGTCACGCCAAAAGGGAAGAAGTCAGGCCAACAGTGTTAAGCAGAGCAAAGCCTAGACAAAACCAGAAGCAGCCGGCGGGTACGCGCGCCGACAAGGCTCGGGCTCCGCGCATCGTGGTCCACTCACCGTCTACGGTGTCGCCAGCGGCAGGTCAGCCCGTCGCGTCTTCGGCAGGGGTACCGAAACTCGGCGTGGGGTCGCGGGCAGCTACGCCAGCGGGGGCGAATGCCCGCCGCGCCTCAAAGCCCCCCAAGCCGCCGACCACGCCGAACCCGACGGCGCGCAAGGGGCGCCGGTGGCCGCTTGGGCTAAGCGGGCGGCTTTCCGTGATGGGTGGGTGCGCCGCGGCAGTTGTCGCTGTGGGCGTGGGTCTGTGGCAAGCGGGCGAATGGCTCGAAAGCTTCATGCGCCGTGCACCCGTCTTCGCGCTTGCAGACATTCAGGTCGAGGGCTGTGAGCGCTTAAGCGAAGCGACAGTGGTGCAGGCGGGCGGCGTCGCACTGGGTCAGAATCTCTTTGCGATAGACGGGGCAGCGGTGGAGGCGGCGGTGCTCCAGCACCCCTGGATCCGCAGCGTACAAGCTCGGCGCCGCCTACCAAACGGCCTCGACCTCATCATCGAAGAACGCAAACCCCTCGCCTACGTCCTGGTCCAGGGGCTACCCCAGCTTATGGCGGACGATGGTGCCTTGCTTGCCGGCTTTAACCTCGACGAGCGCTTCGACATCCCCTTCGTCACCGGCGCGCCCGACGGCCTCTTCGAGCCCCACCCAGCGCTAGAGCCTGTTCCCCCACCCGAACTCGCCGCAGCCGACGCTGAAGCTGCCCCTGGCACAGTGCCAGACGCTGAGTCCCATAACTTAATCGCTGATTTGTCGGCCTCCGAGGCCGCAGCCATCGAAGCGCGCCAGGCCTTCGCCGACCGCCTAGCACTCCTGCTAACCGACTACGCACGCGTGGGGCTGCGCCGCTCAGCCCCCCTCCAAGAAATACACATCCACGACCAAAGCGTGAGGCTCCTAGTAGGCAACCCCCCAGTCCAAGTGGAACTAGGCGAACCACCCTACCTAGACAAGCTACGCCGCTTCAAACGCGTCCAAACGGCCGCCAACAAAGACATGGGCGCCCTCCGCACCGTCCGCCTAGACAACCGCCGCCACCCCTCCCGCGTAGCCCTCACCCTCAACTAAGAATCGCGCCTGGGGCTAACTATGAAGCCGAGAGCGCACTGAAGCGGTCCGGTGCAACGTCGCTTCCCAAGTGGAATGGTGGGGGTTGCCTGCGAGACGCTGTCAGACAGCGTCTCAAGAGCTCCGGTGCAAGCTGCTCATGACCTAGAATCGCCACCGCATTGCTTTTTATCGCGTCAACGAACTCTCCCCTTCCGCTCATTTGAGCAGCCTATGGCTTTTCCGGGGCGCATCTGCCCTCCGCTAGCATTTACTTCCTCTGGCCTCTTGGTCAGCGGTTGACCCACAGCCTGTACAGCTCTTCATCAAGCTCGGGCGCATCCAGCGTGGCTGCGGTCGATATAGTTCCCATCTAAATTTGTAACATGAATGTTTCGTGGAGTGGCCACGTGCGCGACGAGACTTCTCAAAAAGTCCCTGGTGCGTCGTGACGATAGGGGATCGACAGGGGCGAGGATCTGTGATCTAAGGTTCGTGTGACGGACGACGGGCAGGACGAGCGGATAGGGGAACTTGAGCGGCAGAACGGGGAGCTGCTCGAGGCGTTGTCCGCGC
>SLEO01000133.1 GCA_007124745.1 Myxococcales bacterium | reverse complement strand
GTCGAGTCGGCTCGAGGCCAACCTAACGCGTTGGCGGTTGGGTGGTCAGCGCTAGCAGAGCATACACGGTCGGTGAGCCTCTGCGGGTGCTAGCAGCCCCGCCACCCGCCCTTCTGAGCAGACGCTACGGGGCCGAGGCTGCTCCAGCAAAACGGTGACGCGCCGCGAGCCTCCCTATGGCGCATGACGAACTCGGCGCTCAGTCACGCCCGCCGTTGGGCGAAGGGCTGCGCATACTCAACGCTGCCGTCCGCACCTGAGCCCACCGTGTGCCCTGGGCCACGCATCTGCTGAGCCCGCGGCACGGGCCCGGACCCAACCTGGGTACACCCCCATCCTGGTGTGCATCACAGTGTGTGCGTCACAGTTCCGTACAGCCGGGTTGCAAAGACGCCAGCGACCCACGCCCTGTGAGCGAGGTTTGGGGCCTAAAGGCCCTGAGTCAAGTGCCGGTCCGAGGCCCAAAGCCTCGTTTGCCTGGACGGCAGGCCCCTAGGAAGCTTTGCAGGGACTCCCGCGCCCTGGACGCCCCAACACAACGTTGAACAACGATGCAGTGTGACCGTAACCGTTCAGGGGGGGCATTTCACACGCACGCCCCCGGGTTTACCGGAGTGAATCCCGCACGTCTCTCCCCCACTCTGCCTAAAAGTTGGCCTAAAGCCGGCAAGTGGCGTCCCATCACCCACTTGCTCTTTCCCGCAGCGTTTTCGCTATCTGGACACCCTGAACGCTTACGCTGTGGTACCCGGCGTCACTTGTGGGGCGTACCGGTCTGACGTCGGCTGGTTCACTACTTGCTACCACGAGGAGCGTGCTTTACCCCTTGCGTCCACCTGTCTCTCACACGGCCCGCGCAGGTCGCCTACTACGCGCGCTTCGCCTTCTTCAGCTAGCACGGCTGATGGCGTTGTGGGGCCGATACGCGGTGGTCGCCGTGTCCGTGGGTTATCAGCGGAAAACGCGTTTTCTCTGGCAAGCAGGAGGCGCCGCGCGGGGCTCCAGGTGGCCGCAACGTTCGATACACACCCGCTTTGGGCTGGCCGCGGTGCTCGTGCTTGGGCCGGCCGCCTTCGGGTGTAGTGCGGAAGGCGTTCGAGCCAGTCGCTGTACCACAGGCGTCGATTGTCCCCAGGGTACCGGGGTCCAACCCGGCGTCTCGGCGGCGGATACGTTGTCGACCTGCAACGACCCCTGCGAGTGCTCCAAAGCGCTCGCGCCCCAAGGCACGACGGTTCGCGGCGCTGCCTTGCTCTTCGTGGTTGACCAATCGGATTCGATGACCTGGCCCTTTTCCGGAGGCGGCCGCGACTTCAACCGTTGGGAAGCGCTTTCCGCTTCGATGACCCAAGCGGTCTCGGGGCTGCGTGGCCGGGACGTTCATTTCGGTATGCTGGCCTTTCCAGCGGAGGGCTCGGGGCAGGGTGGAGGCGGCTTCATCATTAGCCTACCCGGCCTTCCACCTGTTGGTATCACCTTCGGTTCAGGCTTCAGTCTGGGATGCGGCGTACCTGAGAGCCCTCAAGTGCCCTTTACGTCAACGCCGGATTCGATGCTCGGGGTGCTGAGAGCTACGTCGCCCAACGGCGCGACCCCGATGGGCGCCGCCCTGGCACGCGCTCGGGACTACATCGAGCAGACACCCCTCGACGGCCGCCGGCCCGTTGTGGTGCTAGTCACCGATGGCGAGCCCAACTGCGGCGATACGGAGGATTCGGTCAACAACGAGATCCTCGCACTGCGCAACGCGGGCGTTGTCACCGCTGTCTTGGGCCTGGAAGTGCCAGAAAGCGTGAACCTGGCGCGGCTTGCGGCCTCTGGCGGGCTCGCGCCCGCCAACCGTTTCGGTTACCACCGGGCGGACTCGCCCGGCGAGCTGACGCAAGCGCTCTCAAGCATCACGAGTACGGCCGCGCAGTGTGATTTCGAGGTGAACGCCGAGCTGCCGACCTGGCAGGTCGTGCGTCTACAGCTCGACGGACGCAATCTGCCAGAAGACCAGTGGACTAGCGTGCAGGCACCTGATGGGAAGCATGGCGTGACGCTCTCACCAAGCCTATGCGAGGAGTTGAGCCGCACGGGTGATCTCAGTCGTCTTCAGGTTCGGTTGGGTGACCCTCAATGCACCCGCCTGCCGCAGCTCATCTAAAGCGCAGAGCGTCAATATCGAGAAAGGCCGGGCCGCCCCGCGCCCCGTCTCCCAAACGTCGGATCTGCGTTCTCAGCCAGGGAGACCGCTAGCGACTCCCCGCTAAGTACGGCGCAAGCAGCAGGCCCAGTCGCGCCTTAGCTGCGTCGTCGATGGCGTTAGGTTGGGTAATCAGTCCGCTGCGTAATGCCGTGCTCGCGGGCGAGAGGGCGGGATCAGGCAAGCGGGGCAACAAGGCGCGGAGCAGGGCTTGCGCACTCTGCGTGTTGCGCTTGAGTTGCCCCATGACCTCTTCGGCGCTGACTGCTTCCTCGCTTTCGCGCCAGCAGTCATAGTCGGTGACGAAGGCGGCCGTCGCGTAGGGTAGCTCCGCCTCCCGTGCGAGCTTCGCCTCGGTGGCATTGGTCATGCCGATCACATCGAGGCCCCAGCTCCTGTAGAGCGCAGATTCAGCACGGGTCGAAAAGTGAGGCCCTTCCATATTGAGGTAGGTTCCGCCCGTTTGGTGTGGCAGCTCCAAATGCGATGCCGCCTGCCCCAGCGCCTGGCGTAGCGCGAGGTCTGTTGGGTCGGCCAAGCTAACATGGGCGACGACCCCCGAGCCTTCGAAGAATGAAGTCGCTCGGGAAAAGGTCCGGTCAATAAACTGGTCACAGATCACGAGGTGACCCGGTGGGAGGGCTTCCTTAAGCGAACCGACCGCCGAGATGCTCAAGACCTGCGTCGCACCGAGCTGCTTCAGCGCCCAGATGTTGGCGCGGTAGTTGACCTCTGAAGGGGACAGACGATGCCCGCGGCCGTGCCGAGGGAGAAAAAACAGACGAACATCACCGAGGAGACCTGTGACCACTTGGTCGGATGGACTGCCGAAGGGCGTATTGAGCGCGTGCGCCTCGACCTGCGTAAGGTCCGGAAGATCGTAGAGGCCGCTGCCGCCGATAATCGCTAGGTTCTTGGTCATGGTGGGCAAGGCTTGCTACTGTGATGCTCTGCACGCAACCGTCCGCCGTGAATTGCGCGTGCAGGGGCTCGCGGTGGGTCGCGTGCTGCGTTTGCGTGGCGCACAGCGAGGCGGACCATTGGCGCAATCGCCCCCTGGTGAAGGTGCTTGCGCCCCTCGGGGCTGGGCCTACGTGCAACTCAGGATTGACAGGGCTTGGGGGCTGGGTACCATGAAAAGGGCAGGACACCGCATGGGAGCGCGATCGCTGGTAAGACCTGGCTTCACGGGTCGACACACGGCGGGCTCAGGCTCGGCAACGTGAACGTGGCGAGCACTGAGGGCATACGGAAGAGCATGGCCAAACTCGTCATTGCGGATGACCAGGGAAGTACCCGAGAGATATCCTTAGATGCGCCAGAGATCACTCTTGGGCGTTCTGAAGACAGCACGGTCCGTCTGGATGAGCGCAATGTCTCGCGCAAACATGCGCGCATCCGGGCGGAGGGGAAGCTCTTCTTCCTAGAAGACCTCGGCTCCTACCTCGGCACGCGTATCAACGGCGAAGTGATCTCCGCCCCCAGAGCGCTTGAGAACGGCGACCTCATTGAAATCGGAGACTTCGCGCTCAAGGCGCTTGAGCTGAGCGATACGCCCGCCGGAAACCTCGGCACGTCGGAACACAGTGGGCACGCTCCCGCTTCTGACGGCACCTCCACGGGTAAGATGCGACGCGGCGCTCTGTCGTCAAGCCCGCCTACCACGTCGCCCGAAAGACAACGTAAGCGCACGGCCAAAGCTGGAGAGGAGCGTTCCGAGCGCGAGCACTTCCCACGCATTGTCATGGTGAGCCCGCCGGCGCCGGGGACAGAGTTTGTGCTGAAGGGCAACAAGCTGCGGGTAGGGCGGGCAGAAGATCTCGATGTGTGGGTCAACCACCGGTCGATTTCGCGGGAACACGCTGACCTTGTCGTCGATGACTCGGGAAGGGTCACCGTTATCGATCGCGGTAGCGCGAATGGGACGCGCATCGACGGCGAAGAGGTGTGGGAGCGCCAGCTATCCTCCCGAGACTTACTTCAGCTCGGTCAGGTGTCGTTTCGCTTCGTCGCACCCTTTGAGCACTACGTCTTTGATGCTGACGACACCGTCGACCTGCTCGCGCTCAAAGACAAAGGGCGCAACCGAGGTTGGGTTTTGGCCCTTGCCGCGGCGGCAGTGCTTCTGGGCGTAGCGGGTGTCTACGCGCTGATCGGCGACTCGGACTCAAGCACCGGGCAGGCTGCGCTCGCAACGACTGAGACCCCGGCCAAGGAGGCAGATGCGGAGTCAGCGCAAGCCACGCCCGCGCCGAGTGCACTGAGCCCCGAGGGGCTGCTTGCGGCGTGTGCAGAGGCGGTGTCTGCCCAGGACTT
>SLEO01000140.1 GCA_007124745.1 Myxococcales bacterium | reverse complement strand
GACGCATCACCCGCAATGGTCCTCACCCTGCGTCTGTGCTGGCAAAGTCGAGCGCGACAACACCATCTGCGCAGCACACGCAGGCGGTGCCCGCATCTTCGAAGGCGGTGCCCACAGGCATACCCACCGGCGCGCGTCCGGTGTGGCACCGGAGCGACCGCAAGTGCACTTCCCGACCGCCGAGGTCCGCAACGAGGGTATGACTGGGTCGGGCCGCGCGCGAGAGCCTCTCCAGCTCCGCTACGGTGGAGGACCAGCGCACGCGAAGATCAGCAGGTCGTGGGCGCCGCGCCCAGAAACCCGAACCAGGGCTTTGCGCAACGCCCGCCCAGGAGCGGCCCTCCGCCAGCTGAGCCGCGACGAGCGGAAGCAGCCCTAAACTTAGCCGGTCGAGGCTGCGCGAGAGGCCTAGGGCGGTCTGCGCTTCGGGTATGGTGATTTTGCTTTGCAGGATAACGGGCCCCGTGTCGTAGTCCTCTTCAACCCTATACAGGCTAACCCCTGTCTCTGGGCTCCCGGAAGCAATACTCCAAAAAAATGGGTCGGGGCCGCGGAGACTCGGCAAAAGTGAGGGGTGCAGGCCCAACATCGGCCCACCGAGCGCCGCCAGCAACTCCGCGGGTAGACGCTGCGGCCAGTACCAAAGAAGTCCCCCCCGGCAGGAAGCCAGGGCTTGCCTCGACAACAAGCCAGGAGCGCCTCCATGCTCTGTGTGAGGCGCCATCCGAGCACCTGCGAGCACCTCCTTAAGGTCACGTGTGAAGTGGAAACGCGAACCGAGCCCGAGTGCGTCCACTCTGCGCCGGAGCTTGCGCCCACCGACGACGTCCCCCTCCCAGACGCACGCATACGCCGGAGCCCAACCCTGTTGGATGAGGTGGCAGGCGCCAAGTGGCACGCCGACATACAAATAAGGATGGACGTTCGTCACGCAGAGGGCTTACGCGAACACGCGTTTTCCGCCACTGCGGCAGCCACCCGCGCCCCGCCCGAAGCCGCTTCAGGGAGCCCCCGATGAGAAATCCTAGCCGTACCCTTTTCGTGATTGACTCACGACAAGCGAAGGTCATTTTGAGGGCTGTCCGCGAGGTATACTATACTACCGACAGTGTACGCTGATGGCCTCTCGGTAAGGCCACCAGCCCGCTCTAGCGCCAACGCTGCAGCGAAGCGATGATCCAAGCAGATGATCAAGACAGTGACTCACGACAAGGTGCACGCGCCATGCAAGAGCTGAGAGACCGCGAGACCCAAGGCACACGGAACCAAGGGCCGTATGAGCATGGGCCCAGCCAGCGCTCCCGCGGCACTTCGGTGCCCTACAGCGCGGGTCGCTCGGACCCAAGTGGCCTCGGCGCAAGCCAGCCCGCTAGCGGAGGGAAGGGAAAGCCGGCCTCTAACCGGCCTCCAAGCGGGGCACCCGGCGATAAACGGCGCGTTCGCGTCGTCGCTGCGGTGGTGGAGAAAGAAGGGCGCTACCTCATTACCCAGCGCCGGGCCAACGCCGTCTTGCCGCATCTGTGGGAGTTTCCTGGAGGTCGCTGCGAAAGCGGTGAAAGCAACCAGGAAGCGCTCGTCCGGGAAATTCAGGAGCGTCTAGCGGCAGAGGTCGGCGTTAAGCAGCTTATATCCTTCGTGAGTCACGCGTATGATGATTACATCGTAGACCTGTACCTCTACGAGTGCGAGCTACTGAGCGAAAGGTTGCGCTGCGATGCCGTTCAGGCCTACCGCTGGGTCACCTCCGAAGAGTTCGACGCCATTCCGTTCACGCCCGCCGACGAGGCCTCGATGGCGTCTCTCCTCGGCGAAGACCCGTAAGCGCTTCCGGATTGGGTAGCTCGCGCTTAGGCGAGTGACTCGCTCAAGGGGCCTCGACTGCCATCGGGCGACGCGACAGCGTGACTGAGCGCGACGATCTCAGCCAGCACAGCGCGGTACACCTCTTCCAAGTGATGCGCCTCATCCGCGTCATCAAGCTGGTCGAGAGCCTGTTCGATATGGTGCTGCAGGTAGGCCATGACCGCTGGCTGACCTAGGGTAACGACATCGTCCGTAGCAAGCGCCTCCCGTGGGTCGTCCGCCCTTAGCGCGGCATCCATATCTAGCGTGGCTAAGGCCAGCGCCAATGCCGCATCGTCGACGGGGAAAAGGCGGGTAGGGAAGGCCTCCTTAAAGATGGCGTAGATCGATACCGCTAAAAAGAACCCCAGAGACTGAGCCAGCGCATGCTCTGCCGTATCGATCTGAGTCTCTAGCCACTCGGACAGTACCGGTTGCTCATGCTCAAGCGCCCGCAGGCCGCGGTCGAGCCAGTCCTGAAGGTCTTGTTCTTCCTGATCGAGCGTGTCGTCGACAGACCGCACAGCATGTTCATCGACGACAGCGTGCCCTGGAACGGGCCGCAGTGCGGCTTTGCGAAGATACACCCTCCCAGCCTAGCAAGGCTGCCGCGCCACCGCCCGTCTCATGCACCCAGATGCCCTCACTGCGTGGCTCGGGACCCCGCCTCGGGCGCATGCCTACCGCGAGACGCCTCCCTAGCCTCATCCAAGCGTCAGCGTACGCAAGCCGGGCGGCTCAGCGGTGGCGGGCGTATCGCGGCGCCGCGACCCGAGCGCGTCACGCCACCAAGCGTTAGCGGCGTAGGGCGTCCACGCTTCCGACAGCCCGGTGGCCCGCAGGGCGCGAAAGAGTTCAAGCGCCGAGGCCGGCCGCGCGGCGGGGTCCTTTTCCAAGCAGCGCATGACGATGGCTTCAAGGGGTGCGGGCACATCTTGTTCAGCGCGAAAAGCGAGGGGCAGGGGGCGCTCAAAGAGGTGCCGCTCGAAGTATTCCGCCGCACTTGCGCACTCGAATACCCGGCGACCGCTCAAGAGCCAGTAAGCCACGCAGGCCAAGCCGTAGAGGTCCGCACGTCCATCGATGTCGCGACTCCCGCTGACCTGCTCGGGTGGAATGAAGCTAGGCGTCCCGGCGATACCGCGGCGTAGGGCAGCTTTTCCAGCCTTGCTTGGAACGGCGGAGGTTCTGCCAACTTCGTCGCCCACACCTTTGACCAAGCCAAAATCCAGCACCTTCACGCGGTCTGCCTGACTCGGACCCGGACAGACCATCAAGTTGGCCGGTTTGATGTCTCGATGCACCAATCCGAAAGCATGCGCCTCCGCTAGGGACAAACAGGCTTGCTCGAGAATAAATGCGGTGCGACTTGGACTCTGCGGGCCGTGGCGGTTGATGAGCACGTCGAGACTAAGGCCGTCGAGTAGCTCCATGACGTAGAAGAACGTGCCGTCATCGCTGATACCGAAGTCGTAGAGCTTCACGGTCTGAGCCGCAGTCAGCTGCGCAGTAAGCTTGGCTTCGCGTTCAAAACGCGCGGTGACACGCTCCCGTCGTCCTTTCGGCAATACCAGGCGGTCCGCACGGATAAGCTTGAGCGCGACAGGACGCGCCAAAAGCTCGTGGGTTGCTAGCCACACCTCGCCCATGCCGCCCTGCCCAAGCTTGTCGGAGAGCCGGTAGGCGCCATGACGCACTGCTTTTTCCGCCGCCTGACGCAAGTCGTTCAGCAGTGCTCCGAGAGACACGCCAATGATGCCCGCTGCAATGATGGGCGCGAAATAGCGCAACAACTCGGTGGCCTTGGGCAAAGGCAGGCCCGCATTGAGAAAAAGCAAAGCCACTATCGGGCCGCTAAGAGCCGCACTTGTCGCCACGAGCGTGTGCAGCAGCAATGTCATCGGAACGGTAATCTGCGTCGAAAACAGCAGAATACAGACCCAGGAGATACCCCTCAAGCTGCCGTTGTGGGGATAGAGCGTGAACTCTAGCCAGGTTAACACCCCGGACAGGAGAAAGAGATACACCCCCCAGCATACCACCAACCAGGTCCGCGACATCCATCTCCGCCGCGCCACGAGCGCTAACGCAAAAGAGGACGGGATAATGACGAGACCGAGACGCGCGTTCAGCACCAACTCAGCCCGGTCAATCGTGCCGACAGCGAAGGAAATCAAAGAGATGGTAACCGACAGAAGGTCGAGGCACCCCATCGTGGCCGCAGTCAGTGCAATGCGCTCCGCAAGCTGCCTTCTCAGGGAACCGGCCAAGTGCCAGCGGGCGCTTCGCCCGGGTCCGCCGCGCGCGCCTCCGCGCATGAGCAGTTTAGGCGTGGTGCCGCTGCCACCCGCATCCGAGAAACCAGTATCCGTTGCGGTGAATGCCTCGGCCATATCCTGCTCTGCGCCCGTACCCGCTCCGAAGCGATGCTACAACATCACCCAAGGTTTTCGCTATGAATCCCGCACGCCTCTCCCCCGCTCTGCCTTCAAGGTGGCCTAAAGCCGGCAAGTGGGGCCCCACCACCCACTTGCTCTTTTCCGCAGCGTTTTCGCTATCTGGACCCTGAGCGATCCCCTCACTAACTCGAGACGCAGAAAACCGCGGGGAAATGGGCCTGGAGTAAGTATGGTGGGGTGGGTGGGTCCGCGCACGGAAGGCCCATTTCCCCGCGGTTTT
>SLEO01000270.1 GCA_007124745.1 Myxococcales bacterium | reverse complement strand
CGCGTTCGAGCAGGATACGCATTGCGGCAGCATCAAGGGGCCGCCGCGGCTGCTGATTCGCAACGGGACGCTGTCGCCCACGATCGCCCTCAGCCCGGGCCAGGCGATGGCCATTGGCCAGGTGCACCGCAGCGCGCAGCCCTGTACGAGCGCCGGCACGAGTCTAGGGACGTGCACGGCCACCGTCATCAACGACACTTGGGCACTTTCGGCGAGTCACTGCTTCTCTGAGCACGGCGGCGCATTGGCCTTCGGCGAAGAGAAGGCAGTGGCAGCAGCCCCGTACTTTCTGAGCCTTTCCCCGGAAGCAGACGGCAACATGTGCGCGCCGTCGGCGGTCACTCTACCTATTCTGGCAGTCTTCGACAGCGTGCAACTTGAAGCCCAGGCCCGAGCCTTAGGGCTGAGCGGCCCGGGCAGGGGCGGCGCTTTCGGAACGGATGTGGCGCTGCTGAGGCTCGGAGCCAGTGTTCGGGAGCGACTGCCGGCGCTCGAGCCGCTTGAGCTGACTCGGCGGCGCCTCGACACCCACGATGTTGGGCACTCCGTCGCGATCGCTGGGTACGGTTCGGATACGCCGTTCGGGCCCGGCTCGGTGCAACGGCGCTGGACGCGGCTCGTCATCGACCGCGTCGCCGGCGCGCTGGTCGTGACCGATGGTCAGGCGCGCAGCGGACCCTGCCAGGGTGATTCGGGCGGGCCGATGTTGCGCCTTGAGCCGGCCGCTGCGGGCTACGCGCCGGATGTCGTCAGTCAGGAGAAGCGTCTCGCGTCTGGGGAACCGCGCGTTCGTCTTGTGGGCACGCTCTGGGGCGGGGTGAGCGCCGATGACCGCTGCGTGGATCGGGACCGCTGGAGCCGTGTAGACGTGCTCCACGACGCCATCACCACCCTTGCGGGACCTTCCGGATCCGCAGGCTATGGCCCCGGCGCCCGCTGCGGGCCCCAGGGCCAGGGCGCCTGCGTGAGCGACACGGAAATGCTGCACTGCCGCGATGGCGTGCCCAACGCGGCGGGGCCTGTCGACTGCGCCTTGAGCGGACGCGTCTGTGGCCTAAAGGCCCAAAACACCTGGGATTGCGTCGAAGCCAGCGAAGACCTCTGCGAAGGCTACCGGCCCTGGGGCGCCTGTGCGGGGGAGACAGGCCAGGTGGCGATCTGGTGCGAGCCCGACTTCGACGCCGCCAGTGGTCCGCTGCGCAGGCGTGATTGCGCACGCTGTGGCTCGGAGCCCGGCGCCGGCACCTGCGGCTTCTCCTCCTTCCACAACAGTCACTATTGCCTCAACTAGGTCGCTTATCCGCGGCAGAGGGGCGCCGGACCCGGCTGCGCGCGCACCTGACGCACCTCGTCGCAGCTGTTGCGTCTTGATCGTAAAAATATGATGTGAGAGTATCAATGCATGATGCATGGGATGCGGACTTGGCTAGTCGTTCTGGGGTGTTCGTTTGGGTTATGGGCGTGCCCAAGCGCCGATATCGCGGCGCCAACGGGTGATTCGGGTGAAGACGACGCCACGCCTCCTCCCATTCCCCCGGTCATGCCCGAAACCGAGGCAGTGTGCGGCAACGGCATCCTTGAGATGGGCGAGCGCTGCGACGACGGCAACACGGAGGACGGGGACGGGTGCAGCGCGGATTGTCGCACCATCGAACCGGGATACAGCTGCGACGCGTCGGGTTGCACGCTGACGGATCCGGTGTGCGGCGATGGCTTGCTCGCTGCCGGCGAGGCCTGCGATGACGGCAATACCGTCTCGAACGATGGCTGCTCCGCGACCTGTGTCATCGAAGACGGGTTCGTTTGCATCGTGCCGGGCGAGCCCTGCAGGCGCTTCACCGTCTGCGGCAACGGCATCCTTGAAGCCGGCGAAATCTGCGACGATGGCAACACCGTATCGGGAGACGGCTGCTCCCACGACTGCCAGCGCATTGAGCCGGGTTTTTCCTGCAATGAAGCGGGCTGCGAGCTCACCGAGCCCGTGTGCGGCGATGGACGCCTGGCGGAGGAAGAGGCGTGCGACGACGGCAACGTGGTTTCAAACGACGGTTGTTCCTCCACCTGCGAACTCGAAGCTGGCTTCACATGTCCACAACCCGGCAAGCCTTGTAGGCGCATCGCGATCTGCGGCAACGGCATCCTAGAAGAAGGTGAGGTTTGTGACGACGGCAATGCGGAGTCCGGTGATGGCTGCTCGTTCGATTGCCGCACCATCGAGGCGGGCTTTACCTGCGGGCAAGCGGGCGAGCCGTGTGTTGCAGACGACGGAAAACTTGCCTGCGGCAATGGCGTTCTTCAAATCGGCGAAGCCTGTGACGACGGCAACACAGAGCCCGACGACGGCTGTTCGCCCACCTGCACGCTAGAGCCGGGCTACGTCTGCCCAACACCCGGCGAGCCCTGCACGCGCATCGTCGCCTGCGGTGATGGTGTTGTTGTACCGCCAAAGGTCTGCGACGACGGCAACGCTCAATCCGGCGACGGTTGCAGCCACGACTGCCTCACGATCGAAGCAGGGTTTACCTGCCCAACCCCGGGCCAACCCTGTGTCCCGGATGAAAGCGAGCCGGATATCTGCGACCAAAACGCGCCACCGCCCCCCTGCGACGACGGGATTTTGGTGGACCGCGGCGGTTGCAACCTTGAATGCATCGCGCAGCCGCGCTGCAGCGGCGGCGTGTGCGAAGCGATCTGTGGTGACGGCATCAAGGCGCCTACCGAGGGCTGTGACGATGGCAATACCACCAACGGTGACGGCTGCTCTTCGACCTGCGAGGTTGAAAGCGGTTTCACCTGCACTGAAGAGCGCCCTGAGGCGCCGGAGAGCATTCTCGTGCCTATTACGTATCGCGATTTTGTCGGTTGGGACTGCCGGCCTGGCAACAAATCCGCCTGCAGCTCTTCGGCCGCCCATCGCGATTTTCAGAGAGGTTCAACCGGACATTGCACGCGCATGGTGGCATTCGAGTTGGGCGAGGATGGCAAGCCTACGCCAGGTCCACGGCTCACGAACTGCTTAGTGGAAAGTGCCGCGACATTTGCCGAGTGGTACCGTGACGTGCCAGAGGTCAATAGAACGATCACGGAAAACCTGCTGCTTACGCGAACAGAGGGCAATACCTACGCGTTTTCTAGCAACGCCTTTTTTCCTCTCAATGGCCGGGGCTGGACGGCGGAGACGAGTAGTCCCCCAGCGGAGGACCCCAATCGACCCGGCGGACACAACTTTCATTTCACCAGTGAAGTGCGCTACTGGTTCGAATACCAAGGCGGAGAAACGCTTGATTTCGAGGGTGATGATGATGTCTGGGTATTTATCGACGGTCATCTGATGGTGGACATCGGGGGTGTGCATGGTCCGATTCCGGGTTCAGTGACCTTACCGAGCCCAGCGGGCGACGAGAGCGTTGCGTGTTTCGTTCCCCCGGTGCATGCGCACCTTGATCCGCAAGAAGTCTGCTTTACTCGGGGCGGGATCTACGAGGTGACTGTCTTTCAAGCGGAGCGCCAAACGTCGGGCTCTGTCTACGAGCTGACGCTGGCGAACTTCAATGCCCCGAAGAGTGTGTGTGCGCCGGATTGCGGCGACGGCGTAGTGACAGCGCCGGAGGTTTGTGACGATGGCGTCAACAACGGCCTGAACGGCAGTTGCGCGCCGGGATGTATGGGCTTTGGTGCGACGTGTGGGGATGGCGTGCAGCAATCGGGGGAGGCTTGCGACCTTGGTGCGGCGCACAACACCGGGAGTTACGGGGGCTGCAACCCCGATTGCACGCTTGCGGGAAGTTGTGGCGATGGAAGCGTCGATGACCCGCCGGAGATCTGCGATGACGGCGTCAATGACGGTGCCTACGGTGGCTGTATGCCGAGCTGCCTTGGCTTCGCACCCTTCTGCGGTGATGGCGTGGTGCATGCGCCCGCGGGTGAGATGTGTGACCTGACGACGCCGCTCAACAACGGCGCCTATGGGGGCTGCAACGCGGACTGTACGCTGGCGCCCTTCTGCGGGGATGGCGAAGTCAACGGGCCGGAGGTCTGCGACGATGGCGTTAACGACGGCAGTTACGGCGGCTGCTTGCCGAGCTGCCTTGGCCTGGGGCCCTTCTGTGGCGACGGCTTGGTTCAGGACGGTGAGGAGTGCGATCTCGGTCGCGACAATAATGTCGGGTCCTATAACGGTTGCAACGCCGATTGCACCCGCGGACCCTTCTGCGGCGACGGCATCGTCCAGGCCAACGAGGAATGCGATGATGGCAACAACGCCGCCTCGGCAACGTGCAGCCTGACGTGCCGCACCGTCCGGCCTTCGGGTGGGCTAATCTGAGGTGCCCGGCGACGCTGGACCGAAGCTAGCCCTCGAAGGGGTGCAGCTGCGTTGCGCACAGAAGCACGCAACAACGCTCGCAAGTCTGCACGTGTCCATGCTCCGGCTGGACGCACCCTGAGGCCCCGCCTGTGACGTGAACCCGCGGTTCCGCGTGCAGGGTTGGAGGTTGGCATACCTGGTGCTTGCATGTAGGGCATTCGAGGGGG
>SLEO01000087.1 GCA_007124745.1 Myxococcales bacterium | reverse complement strand
TGCATCAAGCGTCGCAGCATAGAGCAGAGCCGCAGGCTAACATAAAAGTCCCACTTCTGCGCACCAAGATCCGCAGCCCCGCCATGGCGGGGCCAGCACTATGCGTGTCCGTTACCGTGGAGTCCACCGCGCGTCGCCGAAATAGAGCATCGAGCACGGAGTCACTCGCGCCGCTTCAACGCGAGTCTTAGGCCGCGTGTCTTGGGCCGCGTGTCTTGGGCGGCGAGTTCGAGAACCTAAATCGGCGTTGCCTTATCGCCATCTAGCAGGGAGAGGAAGTGGTCGAGGACCATGAAATGGTCTTCGAAGAAGCGGGGTTCCAGGCCGAGAAGGTCGCGCTTGGGGCACCACCATGCTTCGGCGGCATCGTCGCCCGCCGCCACGGTGGGCAGGCCTGAGGGGGGCGCTCCGAGCTCCTGGTGAGCGGTTTCGTCGAGGGCGAGGTGAAAGACGTGGGTGACGGTGCGGCCGCGCTGGCTGCGGTGCGGGTGGTCGAAGACGTGGGAAGCGACGAGGCAGCGCCGGGCGATCGCGGTCGAAAGGTGTAGGCCGGTTTCCTCGGCGAGTTCGCGCAGGGCGCTCGCGAATAGCCTTTCACCCTGCTCAAGAAAGCCACCGGGCAACGCAAGCAGGCCGCGACCGGGGGCGTGGTCTCGAGAGACAAGCAGGACGTGACTGGCGGACGTCACCAGCACATCGGTGGTGACGAAGACCGGCGCGTAGGGCGCTTGCGCCCAAGCGTCTTTGTAGGCGCGCAGCGCCTGCGCTTCTGCGGCCACGTTGTGGAAAGCATCGGTAACGAGCCACGGCGCCACTAGGTTCAGGACCTTATCAGAGCAAACGCCAGTCAGGGGGGCCAATACCTGTTCGGGTGTCACTGCGCCTTGGGCCAATGATGGCGCCGCGCCGATGAGATGCTGACGGATCCAGGTTGCGTCGATGCGGCGCGCGATGCTGCCTGCCTCCGAAGGGTGCAGCGCGGTGGAAGCAGCTAATGGCGGGTCATGCTTAGCTTTCGATGGCTCCGATTCGGTGGCTTCGGAGGCGAGCGTGAGCGCATCGACATGGTCGTGCGCCCATGCGGGAAAGATGTCGCGGTAGTCCGCACTCGCGTCTTTCACGTGGCCTACGAGCACGACCGAAGGCGCCTCGCCCGGCCCGTTGGCAGTCGCCACAGACGCCAGTAGCGCAGGCGCAGGCTCAGGCGCCGGCAGCACAGCCGGTGCACCGGCATCCCGGGCAGGAGCGCCCAAAGTGCCCACCGCGCGGACAGCGGCTTGGGCCCAGCGCTCGACGTTGTAGTAGTCCCGCAGGGGAAGCGGATGCAGGCGCTGCCGGTCGGATGCGGGCGCCGAAGCCTTGAGCATCGCGGCGCGCTCGCTGAAGGAAAACGGATTGCGCGGCGTCGGCGCTTGGTGCGCGGACCCCACCAACACCGCGACTTGTCGCCCGAGGGCAAGCGCGCGCTTAACGAGCGCTTCATGGCCCTGGTGAAGCGGCTGAAACCGTCCAATCACTACGGCGATATCGAACACGTGATAAGCCCCTTCGGCGAACGAGCATGCGGCAGTGACATGCGACTGTGACATGGGACAGTGACATGTGACAGTGACACCCGGCGGCACCGCTAGCGTGTGGGGCGCGGGGGCGGCGCCTTGGGCAAGGGGCGACAGCGGCCGCGTTCTTCGGCGATGGCCCGGGGAATATCTACCTGGGCAACGGAGGCCACTTCCGCACTCTCTACCAGAATGATCCGCGCATTGAGCGTGTAGATGTGCGCGGCCGCCGCAAGGGTGCCGGTCACCACCGCATCGGCGCCGACGAGGCGGCCTAGACGCGCGACTTGGCCCGGGTCAAAGAAATCCGACTGGGCGGCGGCGTTTTCTTGAAGAATACGGCCAAGCATGCGCCGCTCGATGATGCTCAGACGCGGCGTGCCGAAGAGGTGCGTCGTCAGGTCTTCCGCTACCGGCGCACTTAAGGGGCAGATGTCACCCGCAGGGGTGGTCACGTCGAGCACGGCGACACGGAGGGTTGAGTCGGCGGGCGTGTTCAGATTCTCCGCGAGGCGCGCGACGAGCATCTTCATGGCGCTGCGCCAGCTCTGGGGTTGCGCTTCATCGGCAGACTCTTTGTCCGCCACCTCTTCGGCACGCCAATCTGCGGCGAGCGCCTTAGGCAGTCCGCGCCGTCCTTCCGCACTTGCACTTTCAGGCGGCGGCGCGCCGCCGCAGGCCGCGCTCCACATCGCCACTGCGATGAACGCGGCTGGCAGAAGCGTAGTTGCGCGCCGCCGGGAGAAGCGCCTTGGCGCCGTCGTCCGCTCCGCAAGGCTAACGGCTGCGTCCTCACTAGCGACTCTGTCTAACTGCTTCATGGTTGCGTTCCTAGCACTTGCGCCGCGACAGCGGACTCTATCTCTTCGGCGAGCTGGCGCCGGACGTCACGTAGGGCGCGGTCGCGACCCGACGCTAGGCTGCGGGCCTGCAGCGGAATATGCTCAGCGGCGGCCTGTTCCGGACGCCGCAGTGTGAGCGTACCTTGTTGCAGCGCCACCCAGTGGTCACCGGTGCCCTTGCCCGCGCTCGACGTGGCAGGGGTTGTCGCGAGGGCTACCTTAGCCACGTCCGGGGCGTCAGGACACGCGCTAGCAACGCGCACCTCACCGACGCCCTCTCGCCGCAGTCGCTTCATGACCTGCGCAAAGAGGTCCGGCGCCTCACCACTTTCGAAGCAGACGCGGAGCGCTCGCCGTGCTTCCCGTTGCGTCGCTAATACCTCGCGATACCAGCTACGCTTCGGTATCCCCTGCTCCACGTAGTAGATGAGCTGGAGCGCTTCATCCACACGGGGTGCCAGCCGGATAGCGTCACTCAGATGCCGCTGAGCACTGAGCGGGCTTGCGGCCTTGGCTTTGGCCAGTGCGTCTTCGAGGGCCGCGAGTTCCGGGTCCAGCGCATGCCGCAGCTCCGCGGCGAGCTGCGCCCTATCGATAGCGACGAGAACATGGCAGGTTGTTCCGCTCTCATCACACGCCGCGGCGCGCGGCACGATGTTGCTCACTTCGAGCGCGCCAGCGGCGCGCGACGCAAGCCGCTGTGCGCAGGCCGTTTGATACTCCCGGCTCGGGGCGCGCGCCGCGCTACTGCCGCCGGAACCGCCTTCGCTCTGGGTCTGTGCGCTGCATACCTGCGACTGCTCTGCGGTAACGCGCGCGCGCACCGCGAGCACAAGTGCTGCGACCGCGCGTGCGGTGGCGCAGGACCGCGCATCCGCGTCGCCGCCGCGGGCAGCCTCGCTGGGCCCGCAGGCTCCCCGGCCTACCAGGTAGTTGCCCGCATCAAAGGGCGAAGTCCCCGGCACATACCACTCGGGCACCCCCGTTGCGGCAGGCGAAGTGTTCGCGCCGCCACCGCAGCCCACGGTGAGTAGCAAAGCGCCCAGCACCGCAGACTGCTTCGGACGGCTTCGCGGAAACCCGTGCCCTACCATCTTCATCGCGTTGCCCGTCGACACACTCACCGAAGCACCCGAGGTGGGCCGGCGCACAAAACGTGGTGCTAGCACGCCACGCGTCTGCCCTTGGAGGGTCACCAGCCAGGCCAGGCCCCCGCGCTGACCGGCCCCGCGCTGACCGGCCCCGCGCTGAAGAGCCGCGCACTGTTGAGAAGAAGCAACATCCTCAGCCGAGATGGGCAACATCCTTACGGTCCTGGTCGCGTGACTTCGTGCGCGCGACGTGAGTCGCGCGATCCTCGTGGCCCGCAATGTTGGCAGGCCGCAACTTGCGTCAACCTTGCGTCAACCTTGCGTCCGTCTGCTCTCGCCTACAGGCTGCTGTCCTGGCTACGCGCGCGGACACGCCCTGCCTCGACGGCCTCTGCCCAGGCCTCGGATACGACCTCAGAGTTTTCTTCGACGAAGGCTTTCTGAGCTTCCGTCAGCGACGCCGACTGGTCCAGGACGCCCTTGAGGGCCTGCATATCGACACGGCCCAGTACGTAGAAGCGGTCGCTTTCCTTGTCGGTAAAGGAGTTGATGGTCTCCATGCCGCCGATGACATTATCAGCGATGGAGCGGTCGCCCTGGCGCAGCTCTTCTGACGAGGTGAACCCCGTTTCAGCCTGGTCGCTGTCCCCACCCTGGCCGCGTATGGCCATCGCTCTACCGAGTCGCTCGCGGTACGCGCTGACTGTGGCCTGCAGGTAGAGCGTCAACCGCGCTCGCGCGTCTTGCTCGGCGCTTGCCATCACGAAGGTCTCGCCCATCGCCGCGTTTTCCGCCCGCCCGACGACCATGACCAGCGTCTTGTCCCCTTCGGATTCGAGCCAGAGTCCCCGGTGTCTCCAAGACGCCGGGTCTTCCGCCTTGACCACCGGCTTGGCGCCACCACAGCCCGCAAGCGCTGCACTTGCACCGCCCACAAGAGCAAGGCCGAGCACGAGAGTGAACGTGGGCGAGTGGCCTTTCAGATAACGGAACAACGAGAGTGCAACACGTGGCATGGGAGCTCCTATCACAGTGATTTTTGGCAC
>SLEO01000040.1 GCA_007124745.1 Myxococcales bacterium | reverse complement strand
TAAGGGGCTCCTGGCCAAAGCACTTGAGACGCTACCGCCTCGCGCACCGGCACACACGCCGCGTCGCCTCGCATCTCCCTAGTGGACTCGATTGCCACCCACACGTCAACCTCGATACCGCCCACCCCACCTATCTGCGGCCGTGGAATCGAGCCCGCGCAGAGGCGCGCGGATTGGGTTTAAGTTAACGCTCCCCATGCATGCCGCGCCCAGGCACTTTTTGATAACTGCCGTTCGGCTAGGCTTTTCGGGACAGCACTAAAGCGGATCAGGCCCTTAACGAGACACATATCAGCTTTACCCCCTCGGAAACCCTAGGATAGCGTAGTCTGGTGGGCAGAAAGTCGATCAGAGCGGAACTAGAGTGGGAGCCACTGGGTCCGGGACTCGATTGGCAGTTCGAACGGCCTGCAGAATCTTCGCTGAACCGGCCAAATAGATCACTGCAAATGACGGTCTTCCGCGACACGGATTGGAGGCTCAGAGCTAACGAGGACGGGCACCCTGACTCGTACTTCAACAACCCAGCTAGGAAATCACTTCCTTCAGGCAAAGTAATCCCGTCAATCCCGCAACTTGAGGCATCGACGAGTGCGGGTGCAAAGCTGGTACTGCGTGACGTGGACGTAGTGGGCGAAGAAGGCGACGCGATATTCGGTTCTCTTCATCGCAAGTTATGCGCACAAAAAGGGCAGATCACGCCGGTACATCCGGGGAGCGTGATTGCCGCGGCGAGCACGTGTCGGATTTGGTGCCTCAACGGACCGCGGCAAGACTTCCAGTTCACCACGTGGACGCAGCGCGACGGGACTGGTCGCAACGAGCGAAAGCGGAACGAAGTAATCTCGTGGCCGCAGGATTTGCTATCAAAAGGAATGACACGAGACGCCTTTGCGGTTCCGGCGCCACGCTTTGGCGTCGTCGGTCCGACAGTGCTTGCGCGCGTTCCGAAAGACGTTGGTATTCAGGACTCGCTGCACGCCTGTGTGATTGAGTTCATGTTGCCAGATCCACCAATATCTCCGAGTTGGGATGAGGTAGACGAGTACCTTTGCGGCTTGAGCTTTGTCCTGGGCGCCCGCTTAATTCCCTTGGGATACACCCTCTTTGACGCTGCAGAGCGACCACTCGTCCATGAGCTTCGCTCGGGATGGAGAGTTTCTGACTGCGGCCTAAGCGCGTTGCCACCCGTCGCGCCTGGAGAGCCCGCATTCTCAGAACTAGTGCCGCCTTTTCTGATGGGGCTTGAGGATTTCGACCTAAAGGCCGCGATGCGTCTCGTTTGGCTCGCGGAGTCCATGCCGAGGGAAGCCGCTCTTCCCGTCTACGGCGCAGCACTCGAATGCGTCGTTAATGCCTGGTTCAAGTCAAGCAAGTCAAAGTCTGGTGGCAAGCACATGCAAGACACGGAGTGGAAAGGCCTGTCCGAAGAACCGATGAAACAACTCGCGGATGCGTTAGGCAAAGGAGAGATTGCGGAAAGGATCCTGAGGCGAGCTCGAAGCGTCAACAACTTCGGAGCTAACGAAAAATTTGAACAGTTCTTTTCCGAGGTCGAGCTCAAGATCGACAACGTGGAGCGCGCCGCTATGAAAGCACGTAATCGCCCGGCTCACGGCGGTGGCTACTCACCGGCCCAATGCCAGCCACTTGTCGACACCATCGCGGCGTACAGAACATTGGTTGGGCGGGTGATCCTCCAGATGCTTGGATGGACAGGGAACTATGTAGACTACTCGACCTACGGTTGGCCCGATCGACCGCTAGGCGACCCACTAGGAGGGCCAAACGGGGACCGAGCGGCGGCCAAACTCTAGAACGCACTCATAACCTCGCCGAGGGGCTAACTTCTCAGCGAGGTTCCCCGGGACGGCAAGCACTGATTGGATGGCAAGTCACTCGACCACACCAGGAATATTCTCCATAACATTCCGCCATTGCGGACTGCTGCCAGCGTCCTCGCAGTTGAAACTGTATAGCACGCTACCTTTCTGGTCAACGTACCTCAATAGCCGACCACGAACCTTGATATTTACAAGGTTATTTGCACCTAGATCCGGTCGTGCACGCCGCGCATCGAGAAACGTGTGTTCGTTCGTGGAGGCGGAATAAGTTCTTCGCTCTACTGCTGTAGACACAAGTGGTTGGGTCAGGTGAGTCGAGGGATTCCTGCTCCAAAGCGTGAACACGAAACCATTGATGTCCCGCCCACGCCACAAGGTTACATAGTGGTCGACATCCGGATAACGCCCTCCTTGATTGCGTGCGTAGCATGCCACCACGACCAGGCTCGGACTATACTCCGGCTGTGTCGGTATTGCGTTTAACTCGGTCGCAGGCTGCGGTCCCCTCTTGTCGGCGATCTCAATAGTGTCGGATGCCGTATCCGATATACATCTAGGGGAAAGGATTCCAAGTAGGCATGCTGTTAGTAGCGCATGCCAAGGCGTGTATTTTCGTCGGCACTTGAGTGACGCTTTAGCGCGAGCAGTTTTCATCAAGTGCTGTCTTAGCAAGTTGCGTGCCGCTTCACAGCACACGCGCCTAACGCTTCGCACACGCCTCGCGCTAGTCGCATTGCGCCGACGGGGCACTCTTGTGACCCGTGCGTCAGGTCATACTGTCTAGCGGGGCAACACGTTCACGCAGGCCGCGACACGGCCCGCATAGGAAAGATGCGCAAACAGAAGCAACAACAGAGCGGCGCCGCCCCACACGCTCGGGGATTGCCGGGAGCGCTGTCGACACGATAGCGTGCAAGGATGGGTAACTCTTTGGTGGTTTGGGTGCTTGGCGCCGGCTTCTCGCGAGCCCTCGGTGGCCCGTTGCTGCCCGACCTCTTCGACCGGCGCCTCTGGTCACGGATCGGCAGCGTCCTCGCAGACGCTGGCGTCGATGAAGACGTTCAAAAGAAAATTGACGAACTCCACGACTGGTTCAGTGCCTGCTGGACGCGCTCCGAGTTTTTCGGCTACCAAAGATTTGACGACTCCAACTCGCCGCGGCGAGACCTAGTTGAGGCAGTTACTGACGCGGAAGAGTTTCTCGAACGGCTGGAGCAGCTCGCGGCCTTCGAGAACCACTATCTTGGCGATGGCGAACCGGATGCGACTGAGGCGCAGAAGGTCGCGCATAGCAGCCTATGGTTGCGTGTTTCCGGGGGCGCGGTCGGATCTGTGAAGCGCAGGGGCGACCCGAACGGATGCGATGCCTACGCGAAGGCAGCACGCGTCTACGTCGCAGCGGCGGTAAACGGATACATTCCGGATCCCGCGACAATCAAAAGCTCGGAGCGCTGGCAGCCCTACCGCAAATGGGCAAAGTCGCTAGCAAACACGGACCGACGCTCAATCGAACACAGCATCGTAACCTTCAATTACGATACGGTCGTCGAAGAGGCCTTCTTTGCGCATCAATCGGATGAAGTGAAACAAGGCTGCCGCATGTCGGACTTTGCAGGTGGTTTATCGCTTACTGCGAACGACCACCACAAAACTGAACTCATCAAGACCCATGGAAGCGTTACCTTTGCTCTTGAAAATGATGTGCGCAGCTGGGTCTCAACTAAAGACGTGGACGTGCGCAAATGGAAAAAATACCTCAGAACGCCATCACAGTTACTGCTTCACAGTCCAGGCACAACGAAGCGTTCGGGGAGCCTGCGTCAGGCTTGGGAGAACGCTCGCGCAAGACTCGAACAAGCAAGCGACATAATCTTTGTGGGGTACCGCTTTCCCCCGTCCGACAGTCGCGCCTGCATTGATCTTTTAGACTCGATCGGCAACAACTCCGCAAGGAACGGATCACCTGAGAGACTGGAAAGCATTCGAATTGTGCTTGGTCCCGATATCGAATCGGTTGATGTACGGAGAATGAGCGCGCTCATTGGACACAGTCTTCGCGCGAAGGGGTGCAGACTCGACAATTCGAATGCAAGCGTTGTACATCCACGCAGCTACACTGACCGCTTCCGACCCCCGGCTAGCGGCGAACCCGGCAGTTCACTGCACGGTGGCCGCTCAATCCTCCTCATTCGTGAGCCTCTTTTCGCTGAGGACTTTCTGGCCGTCTACTCGGACGCAATGCTTGAACGCAGCTATTAGGTCCTGGCGCACTGCGGCGGTCCCGGAACGCTCCCACGGAGGTTTTCGGGCAGCAGCGCGACATCCTGGCTTTCCTCGTCGATTCATTACGCATGCAAGCCAATGGCACTGAAGCTGCTCACTTGCTGCCCTCCTGAATCAGACCAGGCGACGCCCCCCCCTTGAACGGTTACTAGGTAGCTTCCCGTAGGGCCCGCGCTTGGCACGGCTTCGCGAGGTCGCGCTCGGGCCGTGGGGATGCGGGCTGCGTAGCTTGCTTGCGCCTTAGAGCGGAAAGGCGCCGAGGGAGGTGCTGCTAGTCGGTTTGGCTGGTGAGGATGGGCAGCGCGGTGCGGGCGTGGGTGTCGATGCGGGCTAGCACTGCGGGGGGCACGGCGGCGCGTTCCGGTAGCGTCCACCAATGGGCGTCGATACGCCGCGCCGTTTCGGTGACG
>SLEO01000285.1 GCA_007124745.1 Myxococcales bacterium | reverse complement strand
GCGCAGTCGCGCAGTCGCGCAGCGGCGGCGACGTCGGGGAACGGACGGGACTTTGACGAGACCTTGCCCCCCGGCCAGGCCCTTAACCGGACACGACGGCGCTTGAATCTGGGTGCTGCGGTCTTGGGGGTCGCGCACTCGCCCAAGTCGCGCTAAACTCGGGCGCGAAGTGGGGAACAGCCTCGCGGCTTGGCTGATGCCGGGCGGCGGGTGACCGCTTCTCAGCGGCGCAGCGTTTGGCGAGTTCAGCGTCAACGTGCGCGCGGGCCGCGCTCGGTGGCGACGCTTCGTGGCCAGAGGCTCTGTGATGGGGCGCTGGCCCTTGGCGGCGAGTGCCGCAAACGGGGCAGGTGAACGCCGCCATCCCCACGCCGCTGACGGTCAAAGGCAACGAAAAGGAACGCATGGGTCGAGACGATCATATTAAGTTAGAGGGTGTAGTGAGTGACGTGTTCGCGGGCGGCCAGTTTCGCGTCGTCACCGACTCGGGCAGTGATATTCGCGCGCAGCTCTGCGGCCGCATGCGCAAGCATCGTATCCGCGTCATTCTGGGCGACCGTGTCACGGTGGCCCTCTCCCCGTACGACCTCACGCACGGCATGATCGTCTACCGCAGCAAGTAGCGCGTCCAATAGCGCGGCCCGCGCCAAGCTCACCGCGTGCAGCGCGCAGGCGGGCGGGCTTGGGGGCCACTACCTGCCGGCGATGCGAGCGCGCCTACGCGCCACTGTGGAGTAAGCGCCGCTCTTCTTTGTCTTCGAAAAGAACGCGCATGCGCCCCTCGGGCTCGACGTGCTGCACGCGGCCGAGTCCGAACTTCGGATGGGCCACCCAATCGCCCATCGAGAAGCGATGGTCGCGCTGATAGCTCACGGCGCTCGCCCGGCCTCGGGCGAGTTCGTCTTCAGCAAAGGCCGCGCCGCGGCGTACGCCGCTTCTTCCCGTAGAGGCGGAGCCGCTACGGCTGCCTGTGCCGCTAAGTTTCGACGACTTGGCGCCGGATTTAGCCTTCGGGGTGCTGCCGAGCGAAGATGACGGCAACGCCAAGCCCGTACGGAAGCCCACCACCGGCGAGTCGCGAAGCATCGCCTTGAGGCGCGAGCCCAGCGTCAGCGCAAGCGGCCGCTCGGCGACACATATCAACACGGTTTCGATCACGGCAGGCTGACCTGCGCTGGCGCGACGCTCGGCGAAAGCGGCGGCCGCGCGTGCAAGCGCTTCGAGGCGAATCTCGGACTTCGGCGCCTCCGGCCCCTCTCCCAGCTCCGCAAAGGCGACGCGCTGCCCCCCGCGGGTTGCCACATATTCGAGCGCATGGGTGAGCGCTACAGCGAGCGTGGAGAGATCGGGCGCAGGAGCGCGCGTCACGCCGGACTCTGGCTCACGGGTGGCAAGCCAGAGCAAGTAGTCGCAGCGCAGCTTCCCAGGGTGCAGCCGGTGAACCTCGCCCAGCGCAAGCTGCTCCGCCGCTAGCGTGTGGCGCTCGGATTCCAGCAACGCGTCGAGATCGCGGTCGTGATGCCGCGCCAATCGCTTATCGCAGCCGGGCCCGGACCACGCCTTCAGGTCACGCGCGCCATCGTGGAAGATAGCGTTGACGCGATGCGTTGAAGGAAGGTCGAAGACATCGCCGCAGAAGACTTCAATATCCATACACGGGTGGTGTAGTCCTCCCCAACGGCGAAAGCGAGCCCAAGCGCCGGGCCCGCATCCGGTCGCGGATTCAGATCGACAGACCAGGCCCTTACCTTTACGCTGCGGCGCTATGGAAGAGGCGACACGGCCCTTTATCGTGATGACCGTTCTGGTGAACTCTGCGGCTCGGCCCGCAGCGGTGACCCGCAGCCATGCCGACGCACTTGAGCGCGCCCGCGGGGCTGCCTACGGGCACGACATCGGCGGCATCGAGATCACGGAAGTGACCCTTCCGGCCAAAACGTTTAACGTTTTGCGCAAAGCCGTCGGGCTACCGGCAACGACAGTTGGTCTTTACGACATCTTCCCCGTCTCGCCGGAGGTGAGCGAGGAGCACCGGCGGGTGGCAGGCAAGTTCCTAGCCGCAGAAGCTATCTGGGCGCTGGACGAGCAAGGTGCCTTTGGCGCGGAAGCGCTCCAGTTTCGCCTAGAGCTGCCGCAGAGCTGGTCGCGCGAACCGAAAGAGATCCACAAAACGCTTATCGACGCTGGCGTGCTCAACCTTGCCGCCACGGCAGTCGAAACCTTCCGGCACGTGAAGGCGGCGTGGGAGGCCACTCAGCCGGCCGTGACCCAGCCCGTGGGCGCGGTGCCCTCAAGCAGGGAGTCGGCAACCTCGAGTGCGAACACCGACCACGAAGCCACGAGGGAAGAGGTGGCAGGCAGCGCCGCAGTGGCACCGGGCAGCCTGCCTTCGGGCGAGGCACAGCCCTCTGCACCGGAGGCATCTGTCTCATGACCGCCCCGTCCAAGGACTTAGGCCAGGCCCGTTGCGTGCCCTGCGAAGGTGGCGTGCCGCCCCTCAGCGCTGGCGAAGCCCGGGAGCAGCTCAAGTCGCTGGAGGGGTGGACGCTGAGCCAAGACGGCAAGGTGCTCTACAAGGCCTACGCTTTCCCCGACTTCGCGGGTGCGCTGCGCTTCTTGAACGCGGTGTCCTTCATCGCTGAGAATGAAGGCCATCACCCGGACCTTGAGCTTGGCTGGGGTCGCTGCCAGGTCAGCTTCACCACCCATGCCATCGACGGCTTAAGTCTCAATGACTTTATCTGCGCCACGAAGGTAGAAGCGTTGGTACGGCCAGCTGCTGCGTAGCGACTTAAGCGGCTTTTTTTGAGAAGCACGACGGAAGAGGGCACCTTTAGGGGGTGCACTTGCTTGTACGCAATCAGCGCAGCCCGCAGGCGGACCCCTGCGCGCTGCCGCGCGCAGGCGTGAAGCGCCGCGGTGGATGGTCGAGGGCTGCGCTGCAGGCGCGTGTAGGGCTGGTTTCTCGCACTGGGATGGCTTGTCGCGCTGGGATGGCATCACTGCTCGCTGTCGCGAGCTTGGTCTGGGCGCGCGAGGCACGTGCGGACGTGGCTTTCGGCGGCGACTTTGTGTTGGCCTGGCCTGCCCCCAGGTGGCCCGATTCGCCTGACAGCACGGGGCTTGGCCTGCGGCTGCGGCTAGGCTGGGACCCAGGTCTTGACAAGCTCTTACTCTCCCCGGAAATCAACGCAGAATACGTGCACTTTCGCAGTGACAGCAGCCCCAGCCGCGCTCAACGTCTGATGGCTGGGCGGGCCGGCCTGCGGCTCGGCTACAAGGGGAGGCTCTCCCCACAGCTCTTGCTGCACGTGGGCTATGCGGGCCGGGAAGGCGTGGGTGGCGCACCGCTTGCGCGTCTGCATGGCCTCACCTGGGACATCGGGATGGGCCTTGATTACCGCCTGCTGCGCTGGCTTTCCGTCGGCACGGAAGTGCTCTACCATGCCATTGAACCGCGGGGCCTGGATGTATCGCTGCGCTGGATATCCTTAAGTTTTCACGGAGGGCTGCATTTTTAACCGACGCTTTTCAGCCGCACTGCCAGCGACCTTGCTGCCCGAAGCCGACCCGATTGCGCTGATTCAGCGTGGCTGGCGCGTGCTGGGAGGGTCCGGGGCAGGCCGGCTACTCTTCGCTCAAGCGCTGGGACGCCTGGTGCCCTACTCCGGTTCCGTCCCTTTTGGCATCGAGGACTTAAGCCCGGGTCAGGCGACGCTGACGCTGCCGGACCGGCGGGCTATTCGCAATCATCTCGGCAGTATCCACGCCGTGGCCCTCGCCAATGTCCTGGAACTCGCAGCGAACCTCGCGCTGGTGCCGCAGATGGCCCGCGGCCAGAGTTTCATCGTGACGCGCTTAGACATGCGCTACCTGGCGAAAGCCCGGGGCACGCTGCGCATCGAAGGCAGCGCACCTACCGACCTCAGCGCGCTCACTGAAAGCACGCCTCTCACCCTTGAGACCTATGCGTCCGCGTCCAATGCGACGGGTGTACGCGTCTGCGAAGCCACGGCCGAAGTCCGCGTCCGGATGAAGGGCCGCGCCTCCTAGGGCGCGACACCCGGATAGCGATCGCGCGGAAACGCCGTTCCAGATGCTTGCCAACCCTCCGAACGCCGAGAGCCGGTCCCGAGCTGAGCCATCCCCTCAATGCGCCTGGGGGACGAAAGCCGGGGGGAAAAGAGCCTTCCGTGCGCGGACCCACCCACCCCACCATACTTACTACAGACCCATTTCCCCGCAGCTTTCTACGTCTCGACTTAATGAGGGGATCCCTCAGGGTCCCGAGAGGCCGGCAGGTGCGGCGCGTCTGCAACCGGGAAAGCCGGGGCCGACCGACACCTAAGCGCAGCAGGTGCAGTCGGGTGGCATGGATGGCATGGGCGGCTGAGGTGCGCTGCCTGGCAGTAGACTTGATTACGTTTAACGAAACGCCGCGAGAACGCTGCCCATCTCCGCTGACGGTGTTACTTCTCCTCGACAATGGGCTGCATTGCCTTCGTCGCGCCTTGTCAGCGAATATTTTCAACGTCCGCCCAACGCCTCCTTATACGTAATCAGGGCTAATGAATGCGTACGCCCAGGCTGTAGTCTCAATGCACGTGCAGACCGCGCATGGCCCGCGCCGAACATCCGCCCGCATGTTGGAACAGGGAGGGCTCGGCGAACAAGCGTGCGCTCTCCGCTACGCCTGCGGCCCTTCGCAGGCTAGGCTCATGGCGTTGAGAGTCTGGGAGCGCAGCGGCGCCATGGGGTAGAACATGCGTACTTGTGAGACAAGTCACCGGAACAAGAAGATGCCCGCCGGAAGCATCACGCCGGCTTCGGCAAGACAGCTACCCTTCGGGCTGCACCGTAGCGGCTTCCACACCAGCGTAGGTGGCCTGGTATCGACCGTCGCGCTTACATGGATGCTGGTGTCCCTACTCGCGCCCCGCCTCGCGTTGGGTTCGACTGGCGACAGCGCGCAGCATCTGTACCTTCAGATTAACTACGATGGGCAGGCCTTTCACCTAGTGTCTTCGCGCGTTGAAAACGCGCCCCTGCCCGGTGCGCGGGGCGCGTCGGAAGCGGCCCCCCCTAAGGGCCCTTGGCGCGTCACGTTGCGTGATGCGAAGGGCGAGGTGCTTTGGGAGGATGCGCTGCAAGACCCGACCATGCTGCGCGGCGAGTTTGCGGACGACAGCAAAGGGACGGTGAAGCATGCGAGCCATACCCGGCGCCTTCCCGCCTCGTTCCTGCTGCGCACGCCCGCCGTCGCTTCCGGAACCTTGCATTTCGCTCAGCAGGTCGGTGACCAGACCGTCGCCTTAGGCTCGCTTGAGGTGAGTGCGCACAAGACCCAAGGAGCGCCGTGACTACCTTGCCACATGCCGAACCGGCGGCGCCCCCACCAGCTTCTTGTCGTTCGCCACTGAACATGGTGGGTACCGGAGCGCTGGTGCTTACTTGCGTCCTCGGCGCGCTCGGCCTCGGCTTTCTCGGGACGGCCAGTGCCCAATCGACGAGCATCCTCATCAACAGCGGACCACCGCAGTCGCGCATCGATATCGTGATCGTCGCGGAAGCCTACACTACAGCGCAGATGCCCGTTTTCCGCAGCGACGCGGCGGACCTCATCGCGCGCTTTTGGGACTACGAGCCGTACAAGAGTTACCGCTCTGCCTTCAACGTGCGCCTGCTGGAAACGGCGTCGGCGTCTTCGAGCGTCCCCAAGAACGGGCAGCCAGGGAACACCGCTTACGGCGCTTTCTATAACTGCAGCGGGGAACGCCGCCTCATCTGCGTCAACAACAGCCGTGTTTTGTCAGATGTGCAGGCGCGTTTCCGCTCACTCGAAGCCGACTTCATTCTTGTACTGGTGAACGATACCGAATACGGCGGCAGCGGAGGTACGCTGTCGGTTACGTCGAAGGCAAGTGCAGCCGCCCTCATCGCCATTCATGAGTTCGGCCATACCATCGCGGATCTAGCCGACGAGTACTCAAGTGCCGTAAACGTGCCTGGTTGCGGCAGCCAGTGCCCGGAAGCCAACGTCCAGACACGGCCGCCGTCATTTACGCCGGCCAACATCAAGTGGTCGCGCTGGCTGACGCCGGGAGTCCGTCTGCCAACCTCCCCTACCCCTCGCGATTTCGTTACGATTGGCTTCTACGAGGGAGCGCGGTATCAAACGACGGGCATCTTCCGGCCGAAGGTCGACTGCTTGATGCGCAGCCTCGCGGCGGCACCGCCCCCCGCGGGCCCGGGCTTCTGTCAGATATGCAGCGAGGCCCACGCGCTGCGATTCCTCGACATCGTCTCGCCCCTCGAACCCTACGTGGCGAACTACAACGGCCGTAGCTGGGGCGGCACGGCGCCGGCCTCCGCCGCAGCGCCTATCGCCCTCAACGCCTGTGACTCACGGCGCTTCGACATCGAGACGACGCTCGCGCAGAACCCGAGCATCACCTGGCGCCTGTCAAACGCGTCCTTGGCGACACAAACCCCGCGCTACACCGTCAGTGCCGCCCAACTAGGCGACGGCAACCACACGCTTACGGCGAGCGTCATCGACAGCACGCCCCTCATCCGCCAGAGCACCATTAAACTGCGGGACGAGCGGACCTGGGCGTTGCGGGTGAGCGGCGTCGGCGCCGGCGTGTGCACCATCGGCGGCACCTGCGTCGCCACGGGTGCTCAAGCGCCAGGCCTCCCCTGCCGCGTCTGTGACCCAGCGCGCAACCGCACGGATTACTCCCAGACGCCCCGCACCTGCTTCATCGAAGGCCGCTGCGTCGCCGAGGGCGAAGCCGCCCCGAACCGGCCCTGCCTCACCTGCCAGCCGAGCGTTAACGTCAGCGACTGGACTCAGCGCAGCAACACCTGCCTGGTGGGCGAACGCTGCTACGAGCAAGGCGAGCTTGAAGAAGGCACCTGCGGCGCCTGCGAACCCTCCCTTGCGCCGCGCGCCCTCACCTACATCGATATGGACGGTGATGGCCAGAGCCCCACCTTCTGCGGTGGGACGGACTGCGACGACACCAATCCCGAAGTGTTCTTCGGCGCAGGCGAGCTCCGGACCCAGCCTGGCCGCTGCGAGGACGGCATCGACAATGACTGCAACGGGCTCATTGACGCTGCGGACCCGGGTTGCCAAACCTGCGCGCAAAGCAGCGACTGCGACGACGGCGTCTTCTGCAACGGGCTCGAACTCTGCCTCGCGGGGAGCTGCCAGCCGGGCACGCCTCCGGAATGCCGCGATGCCTTTAGCTGCACGGTCGCGGAGTGTGACTTCACCGTGGACGCTTGCACCTTCGACCGCAGCGCCTGCCCCCCTTGCTTGGTGGACCAGGACTGCGACGACGGCGTCTTCTGCAATGGCCAGGAGCGCTGCATCGACGGCTTCTGCGGCGGTGGCACTGCCCCGGTCTGCGACGACGGCAACTCCTGCACGCTCAACGAGTGCCGCGAGGACCTCGGTCGCTGCCAGACCATTCCCATCGACGCCCCCGCCTGCGCCGACGGCAACGCCGTCAACTGCGAATGCAGCGTCGCGACCCCCCGCGACCTAGGCGCCACCTGCTTCGGCTTGCTGCTCTTGCTCGCTTACCTGCGCCGCCGCGCCCACCGCGTCACCCGCGCGTGAGCAACGCAGCGAGCCCGTCGATAATATCGAAACGGTAGGAGAGCCGGTAGTAGTCTTCGTCGGTCACGGGGCCTTGGGCTTCGAGGTAGGCGGCGGCGGCAACCTTGAAGACGGCTGCCGGCTCAAGGCGGTGTTCCCAGAGGTCGCCGCGCGCCTGCTCAACGCACTCGGCGACGAGCGCCATCGGCGAGAACGCAAGAAGGGGCGCGCAACAACCCTCACCCGGTGCGTGATCGTGACCATTCGAGTGCGCAGGGGGCCGCAAAACGAGGCGCCAGCTCGTATGGTCATCCGAAGGCGTCAGCCAGGTGAACGCTGGAAGTTCTCGCCGGAACACCTCACCGAGGTAGGCGCCGGCAAATACAACGGCGAGGCGCGCACTCTCCTCGGCGACATCGCGCAAGCCTTCGAGGTAGAGATCTAGAAGCGGGAGCGTGTCCTGCGTCCCGTCGAGTTCGAAGCCAAGCGCTCGCTGCACCGCCTTAACAAGGTGCCCTGCGAGCTCTGTGACCTCTTTCGGGGCCTCTCCCATGACCTCCACTACCCGAAGTTCGGTTGGCGCTTCCATAAGTACGCAAGACCTAGCACGCTTTAGCGCATCCTTCGCCGCGCTTTTCTGCTAGAACTGGAGGTTGAATGCGCCTCGGCCTCTTTAGTGACGTACACGCCAACTTTGAAGCGATGATGGCCGTAGCGGATGGCTACACAGACAAAAACTGTGAGCGCTACTACTGCCTCGGTGATGTGGTGGGCTACGGCGCCTCCCCGCAGGAATGCTCGGATTTCGTGCGGGAAGTAGCCGAGGTGACCGTGGTCGGCAACCACGATGCCGCCGTCGCCGGCCTGATGGACTACCAGTACTATTACGAGGCCGCCCGGCGCGCGCTCGACCTCCACGGGAGCTGGATAAGCCCAGAGAATAAAGCGTGGCTCGCCAAGCTGCCCTACCTGCACGCGCTGCCCGAGTGGGACATGCAGCTCTGTCATGGCTCGCCCCTCCGCGTAGAGGAGTTTTCCTACATTTTCGTGGTCGAGCAGGCGCGCGAATGCCTGCAGATCTGGGACACGCTGCCCCAGCTTACGGTCATCGGTCACTCGCACCTCTGCAAGGTCTTCGAGCTCACGCGCGACCAAGCGATTGAGCTACCCGCCGATTCGCTGACGCTGAAGCCAGAATCGAAGTACATCATCTCCGCTGGCTCTGTCGGTCAGCCCCGCGACTTCGACAACCGGGCCGCCTACACCGTCTTCGACGTAGAAAGCCGTCACTTCCAGTTCCACCGCAAGCCCTACGACATCGAAGCCGCCGCTAGGCGCATCTTTGAAAGCGACCTAGACGACGGCTTCGGCCACCGCCTCTTCCTCGGCGCCTAGGTGACCCATTTTCTTGCGTCATGGCACCGCTTGTCGTGCATGGCGGGTTCCGTCGGAGCATGGCTGCCGGAGGTTACCGTTGCGGACGATGTGCGAGGATCAACACTCGAAGCGTGTACCGCCAGCGCGCGCTACGCATAGACAGTTGTAGGTGCGCTCAACTATCTCGAAGCTTTGCGTCGACCCGAGCGTGCAAGCGTCTGCGCGGACCCCATCGTTTTTCGCGTACCAGCACACCCAGTGTTCGCGGTTGTCATCTGTGAGTTCGGGGTCAAGGGCAGCCCAAGAGCAAATGAGACGCTTTCCGTTGTGGTAGACCCACTCGCGGTAGAGTTCTGCCGGGACAGGCTCGTAGGGTTCGAACTCCTCCATGACCGCCCGTGACACAAGACCGCGAAAGAATGCCCCAGGTAATCTCATCTGGATCGGCGCCGCCTCAACCAACCGGCGAAGTTCACTTCGCTGACTACGGGCAAGTCTGTTGAAGCCCTCGGCGATCCACCGGCCCGAGGCGCGTTGATACACGACCGTATCGTCGTCGGCCCAGCCGATGTAGTTGAGACCAACAGCCGCAGCGAGAAACCCTGTGAGCACGAGTAGATCAGGCCGGGCCAGGGAGGCCTTCTCTGCGGCATGGTGACTCGCTGGTCGTTCGTAGGCGAGCTCGCCCTCAGCGTCTTGGCTGCTCTGCGCACAACTGAATTCGCTCGGCAAACTCGACAAGAGAATCGCTGTGGCCAAAAGTGACATGCGCTGTGCTGGTAGGTTCATCGCTCCTCTTCGCGCCTCGAAGTCAACACGAGACAGTCTCTGTGCCGAGGCCTCGAGACAGTACCGGCTGCGACCAATTATTCGAGTCCAGGACGATAGGAAATGTCTCTGAGCTAGCGTTATGCCGTGAGATAGCTGTATCAGCCGGAGTGCGAGCGAGGGCTTTATGAAGGGGACATTAAGGCTAAAGGCGAGAAAGGACGTGGCGGGCGGCCGCGAGAGCGCGTTGGTATGCGGCGGAATCGAGGAGGGCTTCGCGCCATTGGGGGCTTGAGTCGCCGATATCGCGGCCGCGCACGACGAGGCGCCGTAGGGCAAGTAAGGGTTGGCTGAACACCAGCGCGGCGGCGGCATGGGGCTGCTCCGGGAAAAGGCTGGGGTGGTCCCAGGACCAAAGGGCCAAGCTGGCGAGGGCCCCGGGTTCGATTGCGCCGCAGGGCAAGAGTGGGTGCAGATTCCCGTTGCCACCCATCACAGCGGAGAGCAAGCGGTCCGGGCTTAAGGCAACCGCGTCTTCTGCAACCGCGCGGCGAAAGATCAGGTCGTCATCGGCGCATGGTGCGTCACCGCGGGAGCCTTGGCTTTCCCTCGCGACGCCATCTACTTTCGCGCTCGTACCAACAGCCTCCTCACGCTGGTGACGTGCAGTGCTGGCTAGCACCTGCGTCATCCGGCGAGCTCGGGCGAGCGCTGGAAGGAGGCGGGCCTCAGCGAGCAGATTGTGGCCGTCATTGCTCGCGGCGCAGTCCGTACCGATCCGCCAAGCTAGGCCCGCCGCCGACCACGCTTCCACAGGAGCCGGAAAAGCGAAGATGGATTGAGACGACGGACACGCGCCCAACGTTAGTTGGCCTACCTCGGCGAGACGCTGCAGCTCGGCGACCGGTGCGTAGAGGGCATGTGCGGCCAGCACTTGAAGTGGATACCCACGTTGCGACCCAGCGCACACCTCATGGAGCAACGAAGTCAGCAAGCGCGCGGGACTTAGCCCTTCGCGTGCGTGCACCGCGCTCACCTCCGCTGCGCTTTGCGCTAAATGCATATGCACGGGCAAGCCCAGGGACGCCGCAAGCTCTAGCGCCTGGCGAAGCAGGGAGGCGGAGCACGTGTCGGTAGCGTGGGGACCTACTGCCGTCGTGATGCCGGAGGCGGCCCATGCAGATGATGTCCCGATGTGAGCGGTCGCAGCTAGGTTCTCCGCGGTGCGTTGGGCCCCCGGTCCCACCAAGTCCTGGAGGGTAGGCGCGATGACGCCTGCCAAGCCGACTTCCGCGAGCGCTTCTGCTATCGACTCCGCGAAGTAGTAATGCTCCCAAACGCACCCGGTACCGTTTAGCAGGGCGTCGTACGCTCCAAGCTGGGCGAGCGCCCTGACCGCGGGACCGTCGAGGCGGTGTTCAAAGGTGAAAAACGCTTGCTCCACCATGCCTGCTGCGCCCGACCCTGCCCAAGCGTGGCTTACGCCGCGTAGACCGATGAGCGGCAGGTGAACGTGGTAGTTGACCAGCGCAGGCGTTAGCAAGCCCTCAAGTATCTCGACGGTGACCGGCGAGCCCTGCGCTTGTTCGCGACCCGGATCCTGGCGAAGGATAGTCTTGGGGTGCGCATTCGCATCGGCAAGCCCGTCACCATCCGCTGGCGCAGCGCTGCCGCTGGTGCGCACATCTGCGGGACCTACCGCGCTCCCTTGATCGAAGCGACCAGCGCGCCGGGCATCACCCGCACGGGCCGCGTAATCGGCATCGGTGAGCGGCGTTATCGTGCGCAACCGGTCGCCTGCGATGTCGAGTTGCGCAGGCACGCAGCGCCACGGGTCGCCCGCGGTGCCGCGCCCGAGGAGCACTTGGCGCGCGAGCAGTACGCGCGTCACACCCGACGCAGACCCCCCCCCTGCGGAACCGTCAGTGGTCATAGTCCTGCCCGCTCAACGTGGCGAAGGCGCGATAGAGCTGCTCGAGGAGTAGGACCTGCGCGAGGCGGTGAGGTAGGGTTAAGGGCGACAAGGAAAGGACTCGGTCGCTCTCGCTGCGCGCCCCCTCGGGCAGTCCGAAAGGGCCACCGATAACGAAGTTAAGGTCGGTGAGACCGGTCGTGCGCATGGAATCGAGCCACTCGCGAAAGGCTTTGGACGTGGGTTGCCAGCCGCCCGCATCGAGCACGACGCAAAAGCGCCGCGGTCCAACGAGCTGGAGCTGCTTAAGCGAGACTTCTTCTTTGCCGCGCAGCTCGACGCGCTCGAAGGGCACGAGGCGGCGTAGGCGGGTGCAGTAAGCTTGTGCACCTACTTCGAAGAGCTTGTCCGCGCGGCGCACGTGCGCGATGACCCGCACCTTCATGCGGTCCTCATCGCGCCAAGGCGCGCCTGCGACGCGCCTTGGCGTCGCGAGCTAGGTGCCCACGGCTTTGCGGGGCGCGTCGACCCATAGGGCCCCGAAGTCGTAGTAGTGCCGAACATCTTCGCGGAAGAGGTGCACGAGTACGTCGCCGAAGTCCATCAGAATCCAGCTCGCCAAGCGCAGTCCCTCCTGGGAGAGGACGCGGGAACCAAGCTCCTGACCGGCCGCTTCCAGATGGCGCGCCAGCGCCGCTAGATGACGGTCGCTGCGACCCGAGGCGAGGACGAGGAAATCCGCGTAGTCGACCTTGCCGCGTACATCGATAATCTCGACGTCTTCGGCTTTTCGGTCAGCGGCCACCTCGGCCAAGTTAAATGCAAGCGATTCGATTCGGGCAGCGACGGGTAGCCGCTGGCGAAGTTTTGCCTGCATCAGCCCACTTCTATTGACACTCACTCAGCTATTTGCCTCCTGTTCGGATTGCGCTTCGATTCCTTATGCTGGGTCGACACACCAGCCGGCCGTCTTTCTAGACTTAGAGGCCCGCGCGTGCGCCCGCCACCCCCCAAACCCAACAAAGCATGCGAGCCCCAGACTTGGGTGCCGGCGCGCGGTTCGAGCTTCTCGAAGGTGTCTCTGACATGTTGTGTGTTCCGTGCCTTGAGGCTCACGCGTGAGCCTTGCGCGGTTAGGCCAGTCCTTGGCCCTTACTAAGAGATTACCATATATCGCCGGCGTCAAGACTAACCAACCGCGCACATTCGTATTCTTGACCCGTGCCATGCGGTTTCGTCGCACCCGTTGCCGCAAGGCTTCTCCATGACAATGCCGCTTTTTTGGTGCAAACCCCAACCGCTAGACCCATGGGAACCTCATCCACACCGCCCGCTGCCCTGCCCCCGGCCAACCGGCATACCCGCGTGATCCATGAGGGCGAACCTCGAACGCATTCCTTCGACTCGATGACGCCGCCGCTGGTGCTGAGCGCCACGTATTCGTTCAAAAACACGGCGGAGCTCATCCACTTTATGGAGGGCCGTAGCGAACGCGAGGAGTACGGCCGCTATGGCAACCCCACGGTCAAGGTAGTGGAGTCCAAGATCGCTCAGTTAGACGGCGCGGAGGCTTGCGCCGTCTTCTCGAGCGGCATGGCGGCGATCACGTCGACGGTGATCGCGCTCACGCGTTCGGGCTCTCACGTGGTGCTCTTCGGCGACTGCTACCGGCGTACGCGGCAGTTCGTGACGCAGATGCTCAGCCGTTTCGGTGTGACCTATACGCTGGTGCCGCCGGGCGATATTGACGCCGTAGAACGCGCCATCCTCCCCGAGACACGCCTGGTTATCGGCGAGGCCCCGACAAACCCTTACCTCCACGTCACGGACCTTGAGGCCTTGGCCAAGCTCTGCGCCAAAAAGCGCGTGCATACGCTTATCGACGCCACCTTCGCAACACCGATCAACATGCGCCCGCTTGAGTTCGGCGCGACCCTCGTCACGCATTCGGCCACCAAATACCTGGCGGGTCACAACGACGTGCTCGGAGGCAGCATCGCTGGACCTAGCGGGCTCGTCTCCCTCATCCGTGAAACGCGCGACATCATGGGCGGCATCTGTGACCCGCAGGCGGCCTACCTCATCCACCGTGGCCTCAAGACGCTGGCGCTGCGTGTCGCTGCGCAAAACAGCAGTGCACTGGAGCTTGCCCGCTTCCTTGAGGCGCATCCGCGCATTGAGCAGGTGTGGTACCCGGGGCTGCCTTCGCACCAGGACCACGCGGTCGCCTCGCGCCTCATGTCGGGATTCGGTGGCGTGGTGACGTTCCGGGTCAAAGGCGACCTCGAAAGCACGGGCCACTTCATCGACCGCTGCCAGATTCCCAAGATAGCGGCGTCCCTCGGCGGCGTAGAGTCACTGATCGAACAGCCAGCACTCATGAGCTACTTCGGTCTCACCACGGCAGACCGCGAAGCTCTGGGCATCTACGACAACTTGGTGCGCTACGCGGTCGGTATTGAAAACACCCAAGACCTGATAGCGGACCTCAGCGAAGCCCTGCTCTAAACCCGGAGGGCACGCCACTTAGGGAAGAAAGCAGGCGGCCGGAAGGTTGGCCCTGCTTTACGCCGTTGACCTCGGCTTTTTTGCGGTGTTAGCGTAGGGCTAGGGGAAGAAGCATGACCAAGTCCGAACTCGTTGAAGTCCTTGCGGAAGAGAGCAAGGTCACAAAAAGCCTCGCGGAGCAGGTGGTCAACGCCGTCTTCGAAGCCATGACCTCCTCGCTGGACCGTGGGGTCGGTATAGAGATCCGCGGGTTTGGCTCGTTCTCCATTCGGACTTACGAGGGCTACGAAGGGCGCAACCCGCGTACCGGCGACCAAGTCAAGGTGAAGCCGAAAAAGCTGCCCTTCTTCAAGGTAGGCAAGGAATTGCGCGACCTTGTCAACAGACCACCCCAGAAATAAGGCTCAAGGTCCTATGCCTACGTCGCACCCGAAGCCCCCGTCCTCGCACGCCAGCAACACGCAATCGGGCCTCGCCGGTCTGCTGGTTGCGGTCGATCCACCGGCAACGCACTTAGGAGCGGGCGGGACAAGCTTCGCGGACGGCGCACTTCGCTGGTCTGCGAGGGCCCTCGCAGGCGTCGCGCTGGCGGGACTTCTCGGCTGCGGCCAGAGCAAGGGCGCCGCCAACATTGAAGCGCTGCCCGTACCGGAGCCCGACTTGCCCGAGGTACCCAAGCTACCGGCGGCACCGCACCCGATCACCTACCCGGACGGCTCCTTCTCGCTGTACGGACTTCACCGGCAGATGGACCGACACATCGGCAAGCCCGTCGCTGTGACGGCGTTCATCGCGGGCCACTACGTGCCACCGGAATGCAAAGGTAAGGACTGCGAAAAAGCGGCCAAACCTCACCTATGGCTGGCGGACACTGCTGGCGAGGCCGACAGCAACAAACGCCTCACGGTGGTGGGCTACTCCGAATACAACGATGAGGCGCGCCGTCGCGGCCTAGGCGCCCTACCCGAGGGCCAGCGCGTCCGCGTCCAAGGCACCTTCACCCAAGTCTCAGCCTCAGGCTTCAATGCCAGCAATGGCCTCATCGAATACGAAAGCCACGAAAGCATCACCACCCGCTAGGCTGAGCGATCCCCTTGTTAAGTCGAGACTTAGAAAGCCGCGGGGAAATGGTCCTGGAGTAAGTATGGTGGGGTGGGTGGGTCCGCGCACGGAAGGCTCTTTTCCCCGCGGCTTTCGTCCCCAGGCTCACCCTGGGGATGGCTCAGCCCGCTAGGGGCTGCTGTTAAGGAGCCATTTTGCTAAAGTGCCCTCCAGAGGCTTGGGACGCACCTTCACTCTAGAGCGTGATCCAGAATCTGCGCAAGGCGTGGCTAAGCGTGGTGGGTTGTCAGGTGTTCGCTGAAAGCGCAGGCATACCCGGGGTATTTCAAGCTTTCAGCGGGCAGCTGACGGCCCTCCTCGCGACGCAACGCCTTGCGCAGATTCTG
>SLEO01000353.1 GCA_007124745.1 Myxococcales bacterium | reverse complement strand
GCATGACCTACGGGCGTGGTCGGGGATGGGCGCATCATGGTCGCCCTCGTCGCACAATGATGCTCGAGTGGACGGCGTGCAGTTGGCTGACGCCGCCAGCGAGGGTCTGGGCGAGATTGTCCGTGACGGCGGCTTCTGCGCCGCGGCCGCAGTTCGGGAAGAGCGCACGATTGGAGATGGCGTCGTCCACCCCGCGCGAGGTGCGATGCCAATAGGTGCGCACGCTAACCCTCAGCGCCTCGCCGGGGAATACCCACTCGTAACGCAGATGCGTGCAGTAGCGCATGTTGTCCGCGATGGCCGTGGGAAAGCCGTGATAGTCGTAGGCGAAGCTTTCCACAACGCCTTCGGGTGGTGTTGGTGCGAGCCATTCGCTGGGTGCACCCACCGCGGCAACCGGGGGTGCGTTGTTCAAATAGGTGGTGAAGGCGAGGCCACCCGGTCCCGCGGTGCGCCAGAGCAATGCGTCGGCGCGCACCCGTTCAACCCAGGAGCGGGTGACATCCGTTGCGATGGTCATCTCGCGGGCAAAGGCGTTGCCTTTGATCGTCGCGTTGCCGAGGGAGAAAATGCCCAGGGCACCGAAGGTGACGACGGTGACCGCCACCATCACCTCGATAAGGGTAAACCCGTCGGTCGAGCGGCTAAGCCCTGCCGACGCGCGTTGTGATGAGGACCGCCTGCCCGCGATATCTTCGGCCCGGGTGTGCCTCCGCGCGGTGGCCACGGCTTCTACCATGTGCGCTCGCTTCTCACGATCGTCGGTCCACCTCAGGCTCATCGGACGATCCTCGCTTCCGAAGAGAGTGGAACAGCAACCTGCCGCACGACGCCCTGAATGTCTCCGCCAACGGCCCGCTGGAGGGAGAAGCGTAACGCGCCGTTGACGACGTTCGCGTCGGAGAAGGGCGCGGAGTTCAACGCGCCGGGCAGCGCCCAGAGCACGCCGTCCTGCTCCCAACAGAGGTTCATCTCGCCCCCGAGGTCCGACGTGATGGTGATCTCGTAGTCGGCGAACCACGGCTGGTTTTCATCCATGCCGTCAACGCAGGCCGTGCCCGCTGCGCCACACGCCGGTCCCCCGACAATGCCCGCCCAGTTGGTCCCGTTACAGCGGTTGTTGTTGCCACGGTAGACGATGACCGAACCGCCCGCGGGCACGTAGCGCAGCAGATGCGCCCGTCCCGATGCGATAGCCTGCGCCCGGCCAAGCCTCGCAAGTCGGGCCATCATGTAGGTGGCCTGAGAGAGCCTGCGCTCGGCGATGGCGGTTCGGACGCCCGGGGCCGCAAGGCCAGCCGCTACGGCGATAATCGTGATCACCGCCATCAGTTCCACCAACGTGAAGCCGGCTTGCGTGCCCCGCTGTCTCGAACCTCCGCTCTTAAAGAATACACGCATGGCGTATTCATATGTTCGGGCTAAAACGGCGGTGTCGTCAACACCCGCAAGCATTAAAGTTTCGGTGGTTTACCTTTCGATATCGAGCGAGTGCTATGAAAAAAAGTCAAACCGGAAACTTTTTACGGAGGTGCGGGTAGGGCTAGGTGGGTTGATGCGTGTGCGTGCAGCCCAGAGCGCGAGGCTCGCTGCGCCCGTCGTTCCGCTACGCGCAGCCGAGCCGGTGGGACGCGGCGATGGTAGCGCTTGACGCGTCCTAGGGAGCGGCGTACACCCCGCGGCCAAACCCACGCGGAAGTGGCGGAACTGGCAGACGCGCAAGATTCAGGTTCTTGTGAGGTAACACTCGTGGAGGTTCGAGTCCTCTCTTCCGCACCCCCCGGCACGGCGCTCTAGTTAGGCGCGCGCGAGGTCGTCGACCGTTAATCCCCATCGCGCCAGGTGCGGGGGCCAAGGCCTCGCGGTATCCTCAAAGGGTTGCAGGAAGGGTCTACATCCGAGGCCGCCGCGGCGGGCGGCGACGCTGCGAGTCCAACGCGCCGCGAGGTGCTCCTTGGGCCCGTGCTTCGCTGCTTCTGGCTCGATAATGGGCGCGCGCTCATCAAACTTTTCGTCGCAGCTTCAAGCTGCTTTGCGCTGGGCCTTGTCCTCTTCAGCGCCTCGGTGACCCTCGAACGCCTGACGCTCGAGACTCGGCTAGCGCTCACCGCATCGGGTCTGATAACGCTTGCCTTAACCGCGGCATGGGGTGTCCGTCGCGTCCGCGGATTGCTCGAAGTGGAGCCGTGGCTCGTGGCGACGACGACCCATCTCGCCTTCCTTGATGAGGCGCAGCCCAAACTCATCGAGTGGTCTGCGATCGAGGCCATCCGCGCGACGCCAAGCGACCGCGTTTTCGTGGCGTTGCATGAGGGCGAGTCCTTCGCTTTTCCGAGCCGTGAACTCGGCATCCCCGCCAAAGAGCTTGCCAAGCAGCTCGATCGGTGGCGTCTCAAGGCCAATTTTGGCTTGCTTAAGCCCGGTGGCTAGCGCCGGGCCGCGATGGCACGGCTCGCATATCCGCTGGCATGGCGTAAACTGTCGGGCTGCAGTGGCGCCCAGGCGCCCGGACCGGCCTTTTTTGGGAAAACGCTGATGCGACGACGCATGTTCCTCGGAAAAATTCACCGAGCTACCGTAACCGGGGCCGACCTCGACTACGAGGGCAGCGTGACCATCGACACCGCGCTCATGGAAGCCGCGGGCTTTGTGCCCTTTGAAGAGGTCCACATCTGGAACGTCACTCGCGGCTCACGCCTTGTGACTTACGTCCTGCCCGGCCCGGAGGGCGTGGTCTGTGTCAATGGCGCTGCGGCGCACCACAACCGTGCGGGAGACCTGGTGATCCTCGCCCGGTTTGGTGAGCTCGATGACGCGGAAGCGCGAACGCACGCGCCACAGGTGGTGTTCGTCGACCAAGACAACCGCATGGTCGAAGCCCGCCCGGAAGTTGCCGGTCCTCAACAAGCGCCTTCGCGCGCACCAGCTAGGCCCCATTACCAGAGCCTTGAGTGATACAAGCATTAGCCCGGACCTTTGAAGCCGGACCGCGTTGTTGTCCGCCGGAGTGGCGACGCGCGCCGTACTGTGCTTAACCACTGCGCACTTCAAGCCGGGGTGGCGAAATGGCAAACGCAGGTGACTTAAAATCACCCGAGGTAACCCCTCCTGCGGGTTCGAGTCCCGCCCTCGGCACCGTTGATTGCTTACGCCTTGACCGCCTTTAGGCGCGCCAGGTAGCCTTCCCTAGAGCAAAGCTACGCGCTTGCGTGGTTGCTCGCGCGATGCGGGCCCCAAACGTGAAGAAGCCTTCGGCTTCCTAGGCATGTGCTCGCGGTGCGAAAGGTAAGGACTGTGCAGAGTTGCCCACGCTGTCAGGCGAAGAACGAAGCGCACTTCAAGTTTTGCTTGAGTTGCGGCGCCGTGCTGCCGCAACTCACGGGGGAAGCGGCCCAATCGATTGGAGCGACCCCGTCGGGCGGCACTTCCGGCCCTGTTCCCGAGGCGGCTGCGCCCGCTAGCGCGCCGCCGAGCGTGCCCGAGCGCGCCGTCCGGCAAAAGTCGCTCTCCCTCGAAGCGGCTATCGCCAAGTCCGCCGGAGCCCAATCCGCCAGTGCCAAGTCGGGTAGCGAGCCTGGCTCCGCAGCGAGCGGACGCCGCCCCAGCCCGCGTCCGGGCGAGAGCTTGCCGCCGCTTGCGGCGCAGGCCACCAACTTCGTGAAGCTGCCCGACGACGACGCAGCCCGAGTCGCGGGTGCGGGGAGCCGCCCGGCGTCCGCAGCGCGTAGTGGTAGCGGCAAAGGCTCCGTGAAACCCTTTGCCGTCAAACCCGCCGCAGAGCAGAAGCCTTGCCCAAACTGCGAGACATTGAATCCCGCCAACTTTAAGTTTTGCGGTGCCTGTGGGTATCCGCTGGGTGCGCCCGCCTCAAAACCCGTCAAAGCGGCGCATACGGACAAACCGACGGGCCCGGCCCGCCGCGGCAAATTGATCCTGGTACGGCCCGACGGCAGCGAAACTGAAGGCCTATCCCTCTTTGATGGCGACAACATCGTCGGGCGGGAGACCCACCCCGGCCTCGACCTCGACCATTTTCTGTCGGCGAAGCACGCGCGTTTCCATTTCGTGGGCAGCACGCTGGAGGTCGAGGACCTCGACTCACGCAATGGCGTCTACATTCGCATCGAAAAAGACCAACCCTATGCCCTTGAGTCCGGGGACTACTTCCGCGTTGGTCAGCACGTCATTCGTTACGATTCCCTCACCAACCAAGCTTCCCCGCAGGAGCCTGCATTGATGGGTAGTCCGCGCGGCGCCGCCGTCGGCCGCATCCGCCTGGTGATTGCGCCCAATCAGTACGGGAACGCTTATCTGCTGTCTGAAGAGGGTCTCTTTCTCGGACGAGAACGCGGCGACGTCCTCTTCCCCGATGACGGCTACATCTCCGGACTTCACTGCCGCATTCACCCGAATGGAAGCGGTGCCCTAGTCACCGACCTCGGTTCCTCCAACGGCACCTACGTCCGCATCAAGGGCAAGACAGCCGTCAAACGCGGCGCCTCCGTTCTAGTGGGCCTACAACTACTCCGCGCCGAATACCCGTAGCGCAT
>SLEO01000171.1 GCA_007124745.1 Myxococcales bacterium | reverse complement strand
TGACTGGAAGCGCGTCGCGTCCTGCGACAGGGTTGCGGGATGGAAGGTTTCCTCGATGACCTTGGCAAAACGCTCAAGCACAGCCTGACGCAGGAGTCTACCTGGAGCTACGCGCTGCAGAGCGCCCTACTCCTCACCGTGCTCCTGCTCGTGCGGAGCGGCTTCAGGCGCCTGATCGCGCGTAGCCAGCGTCTGCCCGAAGAGAAGGCGTTAAGTCTACAAATACTCAACCGCAACTTTCTGGTTGCCGCGCTAGCGGTGGGGCTGTTGTGGATCTGGGGCCGCGAACTCAAGGACCTGGCCCTCTCGCTGGCGGCGATCGCGGTCGCACTCGTGCTCGCGACGAAGGAGCTGCTGCTCTGCTTGCTAGGCTCGGTATTACGTACGAGCGGTGACACTTTCTCCGTCGGTGACCGCATCGAAGTCGGCAACCTGAGGGGCGATGTCGTGGACCACCGTCTGCTGACAACAACGCTGCTTGAGGTGGGCGCAGGACATCAGCGCACCGGACGTTCGCTCTCCATTCCAAATGCCATCTTCCTGATTACCCCCGTCATCAACGAGACCTTCACCAAGGCCTACGTGCTTCACCTGGTCAAGGTCTCTCTCAAGCGCGACGAGGAGTGGCGGCGTGCGGAGCACCTGTTTGTTGAGGCGGCGACGGAGGTGTGCGCGCCCTACCTCGAAGCCGCGCGCATGCATATGGGCGCGATGGCCCGTCGCCATAGCCTGCAAGCGCCCATGGTGGCGCCCCGCATCATGACGCACTTCCCAGATGCTGAATCCGTTGAACTCACCGTGCGCGTCCCCACGCCTGCGCGCGAAAAGGGGCGCATCGAGCAGCATATCCTGCGGCGCTTTTTCGATAAGCTCGACCGCGTGACTTCAGCAGACACGCTGCTCGTCGGTCCCGCCGGACCTGCCGGCCAAAACGACCCTTCATCGCTACCGCCCGCCGAAGCTACTGACGTCAATTAGGCGTGGTACGCCGGAGCCGGGGCGCGTCGAGGGCGCGCCTCAAGGGCCAGCCCGTCACGTTAAGCACCACTCAAGCTTTCGGGCAAAGCTGTCACGTGACGGCGTCAAACGGCGGGTTTTAATCGCGGTTGGTTTCTGCGAAGAGCACTTCGACAAGGCGTGCAAGCGGCTCGAAACCGACTTCGAGCAACATGAGACGCTGACGCAACGCACTGGGCTGCTCCGCGCGATGAAGCATGTAGAGCGCTCGCTTGAGGGCCTCGCGCAGCGCCTCGGGTGCAGATGCGTCTGCCAGGACTGCGTACCCCGACAGCGCGCACTCATCGAGGTCGAGCAGGCGGCCGTCGATGCCCCCGGCGCGAGCGACCACGGGCACGGTACCAAAACGCAACGCGAGAAGTGCCTGCAGGCGTCGCGCTTCCGATTCACCGGCAAGCAACAGGATATCTGCACCTGCTACGAGCGCGAGCCGCTCGGCGCCGGGCGCCACGACGGCCCCTGCGACGCGTCCGGGGTGAGCCTCCTTCAAGCGTTCGATGAGACGGCCCAGCGCCTCCCCTTCCCCATCCCACTCGATGATGAGCTGGGAAGAATCCGCCAGGCACACCTCCGCTACACGTTCGACGTCCTCGACCTTGAGCGCCGGCGCGTCACCCAAGACCGTTGGCAACAACACTAGAGGCGTGGCATCCGCGGCGATGTCGAGTTCGAGACGGCGACGCATCTCACCCTGCGACAGGTCCCTGCCGCGCTGATCGAAGGCATCGAAACGAAATGCCAAGGCCGCCGATGTGGACGGGTTGCACGAGACCGCATCAATGGCGTCAGGCATCGGCACAATCCACTCGGGACGTTCATCTTTCTCAAGGGTGCCGAGGGGAAGGTGGGTGAGCGCTAAGCACAAATCGTAGCGCTTGAGCTGGTCGGGCAAGGCGGCTTTCGCAAGACCCAATGCCTTGCGAAGCGGAGCGGCCTTGCGACCCTTGAGCGCATCGAGCGTGCCCGTGTCCACAAGCAAAAGGCCCTGGCGTGCCTCACCTTCGCCTTCCGCGAGCAGCTGCGCAGCGTAAGCACCAAGGGGCTCAAACGCGAGGACAAGCTCCGGCGTGTCAGCGAGATGAGACACACACCCAGCCAGCGCGCGGACGCGCGTCGCCGCGTCCAAGTCGGTGCTTTCCGGCGGCTGCAGCAGCGACAAAGCGACGCCCGCTGACGTTGTCCCCTCAAAGAGATTGAGCCGGACCTTGTCCCCTTCGCCTTCGACCTCTATGCCCCGAAGACGCTTCGCAAGCGGGAGATTGGGACGACCGGCCGCGACACCACCGCTAGCTTCGGCGTCAATAAAGGCCACAATGCGTGTCTCATGACCTGCTGCGGCGAGTGCCTTTGCCAAACCGGAAGCGTAGCGTTCCGGCGCGGGCCCGAAGGCTGAATCAGAAAAGTTTTCTGCGAAAAGGGCGACGCGCATGTCTCACTACGATAGTCAAAGCCTCGCACTTGAGCCACTCCGTCGGGAAGAAAGTCCCAGCGTAGAGGCGACGGGCCCCTACTGCATCGCGACCTCGACACTGGGTGCACCGGCCCAAGACGTCTTTCGCTGGCACCAGCGCCGTGGCGCCTTCGAGCGTTTGACGCCACCCTGGGAGGACGTGACCGTAGAGCGCGTCGAAGGCGCACCGCTAGAGAACGGCACGGAGGTCCACCTCTCCATGGGAGTGGGGGCGCTGCGCGTCCCTTGGGTCGCCCGGCACGAAGGCTTCTGCGAAGGAAAATGCTTTCGCGACGTGCAACAGCGCGGTCCGTTTAAGTACTTCGCGCACGACCACCTCTTCGAAGACACGGCCGAGGGCTGCCGCTACACCGACCGTATTGAGTTCCAGCCGCCTCTCGGGGCACTGGGTCGCCTCGTCAGCGCTGGCGCCCTGCGGCAGAAGCTCGCACGGATGCTGCGCTACCGACACGACACGCTGGCGTGGGATCTCGCGCGACAGACGCAGCTAGCGTTGCCGCGCAAGGTGGCGCTTACGGGGGCATCGGGCCTCGTTGGCACCCAACTGAGCGCGGCGCTCAGCACGGCGGGTGTTGACGTCATCCACCTAGTGCGGCGCGCACCGCGCGCGCCCTGGGAGCGCCAGTGGGACCCTGCCCGAGGGCAGCTTGACCCGGCGAGCTTAAGCGACGTCGATGCGGTCATCCACCTCGCCGGTGAATCCATTGTGGGCCGCTGGTCGGCGGCGAAGAAGCAGCGTATCCGCGGGAGTCGCGTCGAAGGCACGAGGCTGCTTGCGGAGGCCTTGGCGCATCATCACTTGGCGGGACGCCGTGGTCCGACGACGTTTCTCACGGCCTCCGGCGTTGGCTATTACGGCGCGACATTGGCCCGCGATGCCGCCCCCAGCGATGAAACCTCACCGCAGGGCACAGGCTATCTGGCGGAAGTCGTCCATGCTTGGGAGGAAGCGTCCGAGCCGGCCAAACAAGCGGGGCTGCGTGTTGCGCACCTGCGCCTTGGCATCGTCCTCTCGCCAAGCGGAGGCGCGCTGCGCACCATGCTACCCGCGTCGCGCCTAGGTGTGGCCGGACCGCTCGGCGACGGCAAGCAGTGGCTCTCATTTGTCGGCCTTGATGATGCCATCGACGCATTCCTCTTTGCCCTAAGCTCGGAGTCTCTCGCGGGCGCGGTGAATGTTGTGGCACCCGAGGCCGTGCAGCAGAAGGCATTCATGGCCACGCTGGGACGCGTCCTGAACCGCCCGGCGTGCATGCCACTCCCTGCTGCATTGCTGCGCTTGGCGCTCGGCGAAGCTGCCGACGAAATGCTACTAGCCAGCCTCAACGTGAAGCCGCAGAGGCTTCTGGACGCGGGCTTTCGCTTTAGAACCCCCTCGCTTGAAGCCACGCTGCGCCACGGACTAGGACGCTACGAGTCCAACGCCTAAGCCCAGGCCCCCAGGTCGCCTACGCCGCGCAGGCTTGAAGTCACGCGCTCAATTTGACAGACCGATGACGATGCAACGAGAACTCCACACGCAGTCCCTCACCGCCCAAGGTGCGGAGCCCGAACACTGGGTTGCCTTGCTTCACGGCATCATGGGAACGGGAAAAAATCTGCGCACCCTTGGCCAGGGCATCGTTGCGGCGCGTCCTGACTTCGGCGTTCTACTCGTCGACCTCCCGAACCACGGAGAATCGCCCGACACCACTGAGACGCCGACGCTTGCGACCTGTTCGGAGGCTGTGGCCCACACCTTAGCTGCCCTTCCTGAACCTTGTACCGCAGTGGTGGGCCACAGCTATGGCGGCAAAGTAGCGCTTAACCTCCTGGCTGAACCGCCACCAGACCTTCGCACCGTCGTAACCCTTGATTCGCCGCCCGGCCCGCGGAAACGCCACGAACTCAAGAACGACCTCTTCGCCGTCATCGATGCCGTGGAGGCGGTGCCCTTCCCTCTGGAAAGACGCGAATCGCTCGTAGAGGCATTAACGCAGCAGGGCATCGAGGTGGGCACGGCACGTTGGCTCACGTCTAATCTCCTGCCCGGCCCTGCAGGCTTCACGCTCCGCATCGAACCCGA
>SLEO01000078.1 GCA_007124745.1 Myxococcales bacterium | reverse complement strand
TGCCCGGGATCAGGTGACCGGCCAGCAGCTCGCCGGCGAGAGGGTTCTCCACATACGTGGTGAGGGCGCGGCGTAGCGGGCGGGCGCCAAACGCCGGGTCGTAACCCTTGGTGGCGAGAAAGGCGCGTGCTTCCGGGGTCAGCTCGAGCTTCAAACCTGTTTTGGCCAGACGCGCGGCGAATCGTTCGAGTTGCACACCGACGATGCTGTCGATGTGGCTGGCATCGAGCCGATGAAAGATCACCGTTTCATCGAGGCGATTCAAGAACTCAGGACGGAAAGCCTGGCGCAGCTCGCGGAACACGGCTTCTCGCATCGCGCTCTCGTCATCGAGCGCGAGAATATGGTGCGAGCCGATGTTCGACGTCAGGATGACCACCGTGTTGGTGAAATCGACAGTGCGACCCTGGCTGTCGGTGAGCCGGCCGTCGTCCAGCACCTGAAGCAGCACGTTCCAAACGTCGGGGTGCGCTTTTTCTACCTCGTCGAAGAGGATGACCGAGTAGGGGCGCCGCCGGACGGGCTCGGTGAGCTGCCCGCCCTCGTCGTATCCCACATAGCCGGGAGGGGCGCCAATGAGGCGCGCGACGGCGTGTTTCTCCATGTACTCCGACATGTCGATGCGAATGAGGGCTTTCGGGTCCTCGAAGAGCACATCCGTCAGCGCTTTGGCGAGCTCCGTCTTGCCCACGCCCGTCGGCCCGAGAAAGAGAAAGGAACCGATAGGGCGACCGCCTTCGCTGAGCCCGCTCCGCGAACGCCGAATCGCGTTGGCGACGGCAGTGACCGCTTGCGCCTGGCCAACAACGCGCGTGTGCAGCAGCCCTTCGAGCTTCAGCAACTTGTCTCGCTCGCTCTCGCGCATCTTGTCGACGGGGATGCCCGTCCAGCGCGACACCACCGAAGCGATGTCCTCTTCGGTGACCTCTTCCCGTAAGAAAGCGCCATCTTTTTGCAGCACCGCCAACTTCTCCTGGGCGGCGGCGAGCGCCTTCTCTTGCTCGGGCAGCGAACCGTATTGAATGCGGGCGGCGGCCTCGTAGTCCGCACGACGCTGCGCCCGCTCCAGCTCGCCCCTCGCCGCTTCGCTCGCCTCCTTGAGGCGGCGGATCTCGTCGACGAGCCCTTTCTCCTCGCGCCAGCGCCCTTCTTTGGCGCGCCGGCTCTCCTCGAGGTCCGCAAGCTCGCTCTGAATCATGCCGAGGCGCTCTTGGCTTGCCCGGTCGGGCTCTTTGCCGAGGGCCTGAGCCTCGATGCGCAACTGGGTCAAGCGCCTGTCGAGGGCGTCGATGGCTTCAGGGGTTGAGTCGATAGCGACGCGCAAATGCGCTGCCGCCTCGTCGATGAGGTCGATAGCCTTGTCCGGTAGAAAACGGTCGCTGATGTAGCGGTCGCTTAGCGTTGCCGCTGCGACTAGCGCAGCGTCTTGAATGCGAATACCGTGATGGACCTCGTAGCGTTCCTTGAGGCCGCGCAGAATGGAGACCGCATCCTCGACGGAGGGCTCTCCTGTGTAGACCGGCTGAAAGCGCCGGGCGAAGGCGGCGTCCTTTTCGATATGTTTGCGGTACTCGTTGAGCGTCGTCGCGCCGATGCAGCGCAACTGGCCGCGCGCCAGCGCCGGCTTGAGCATGTTGCTCGCGTCCATCGCGCCACCCGTGGCGCCCGCGCCCATCAAAGTATGCAGCTCATCGATGAAAAGGATGAAGCGACCGGCGCTCTTCTCTACCTCCTGGAGCACAGCTTTGAGGCGTTCCTCGAAATCACCGCGATATTTGGCGCCCGCGAGCAAAGCCGCCAAATCAAGCCCGAGCACGCGCTTTGACTTCAAGCCCTCGGGCACGTCGTCAGCGATGATGCGGTGGGCGATGCCCTCGACGATCGCCGTTTTGCCCACGCCGGGCTCGCCGATGAGCACCGGGTTATTCTTCGTGCGCCGTGACAACACCTGAATGACGCGGCGAATCTCCTCATCGCGTCCGATGACCGGGTCGAGCTTGCCGCTCTGGGCGAGTTCCGTGATGTCCTGAGTGTACTTGCCCAAGGCGTCGTAGCTGCCTTCGGGCTCAGGTGAGGTCACACGCTGGGAGCCGCGCACCGCTTCAATACTTTGCTTGAGGCTCTTCTCAGTGATGCCCGCGCTCTCGAAGTCGTCCTTTAGAGGCCCGGTGGCCAAGGCGAGTACCAGATGCTCCACCGATGTGTATTCGTCTTTTTGCTTTTCCGTCAGCTTCCAGGCCTCGCTCAAGGCTTGGCGAAGCCCCTGAGATAAACCGGGCTCGCTGCCGCCACTGGCTTTCGGGAGGCGGTCGAGGCGCGCACTTAGACGGTCGCGCAATACGCTCTGCTGTGCCCCCGCCCGCTTGATAAGTGTCTCCGCAAGGCCCTCTTGTGCATCGATGAGTGCGAGCCCCAGGTGAGCGGGTACCACCTCCGGATGTTGCTTCGCACTTGCAGCCTGAACTGCGGCGCTCAAGGCTTCCCGTGACTGGTGTGTAAGGCGGTCAATACGCATCGTGCTCTCCCTTAAGACGCAAAGTAATCACCTGCTAACGCGCAGCAAGGCCGTACGCCTTGACCGTCACCCGCAGCGCGCACGCGCACCCATAGCGGGCCCACCTGCGTAAGGGCTCTCGACCGGAAGCCACGCAAAGTGTCGGAAGGAAGCCAAGTTGGGGGCAGGGACCGCAGTTTGGGATCGCCGGTGACAGCGCAGCGCGCAGGCGTCATCCGCGCGAAAAAGTGGAGTCATCTCCGAAGTATTGCGAGATTTTGTGCACAGCCGATGCGAGCCATGAGCCTAGCGGGTGCGACTGTTCATTTTGGCCCCAACCCTTGTCATGTTTCCCGAACTCGACGGCGTCGGGAAGCGGCCCTGCGGTCAAAGAGATCTTGCGTGAGAGCGGCATTCTGTGGTGCGATCGAAAAACGATGAGGACCCCCCGCCGGCACCAACGCAGCCCCTACTTGGGTCTCGCGCTGCTGTTTATCAGCAGCATCTGTGGGTGTACGCTGCTCAACAGCGGCCGGGACTTGCGTGAGCTTCCGGACCGCGATGCGGCGCTGCGCGACAGCCTCATCAACGCTGAGAACGCGGACACCGAAGCTAGCGATGAGACGGCCGAGGATGACGAGGCACCAGAAGCCATTCTACTTCCAGGCGCGGCGCTAAACGCCCAGGCATGGTCGGAACCGACAGCGCAGTGGGGCCCGCTGAGCGCCGGAATGCGGGCGGACAGTGCAGGGTGAGGCCACCAACTCGTATGATCTGCAGCGACAACCTTGAGAAACGCGCTCGAGCCACCAGCGGCGCACGCACGCGCGACGCGCGAGATGTTACTCGCCGGCTCTACGTTCTGCTCTGCTGCGTAGTGGTCGGCGCTTTCTGGTTCAGCGCGGTGGGAAACGCGGAGGCGCAGAGTCGCCGAAACCGACCTGCCAAAGCCAGCACGAAGCCTAACGAGCGCGATGACCAGGCGCGATCGCTGTACCTGGCCGGCAAGTCCTACTTCGACCGCGATGAGTACGCGAGTGCGCTTGAGCAGTTCGCGCGCGCCTACGAACTGAGCCGCCATCCGGAACTACTTCTCAATGCAGGCATCGCCGCCGAGCGCGCCGGGTACCTGCCGGATGCCGTCAGATACTACCGGCGGTACTTGGATCAGGCACCGGAGGCCACCCAGAGGCGCGAACTCGAAAAGCGCCTTGAGAGCCTCGAACAACGCCTCAGCCGTAAGGACTCGGTCGCCGCGCCCAGTGACCCGCCGATTCCAGAACTGCTCGACCCAGCCGTCAAGCTGGGCCCGCTCACAGAGCCTTTCCCCGGTCCGCCCATGGGTTCTTTGGTGGCGTTTGGTATCGCCGGCACGGGGCTCGTTGCCGCACTCACCTTTGGTGTGCTTGCGGGCATTGAGCGGCGGTCCCTGGGCAACGGCTGCGGTGTGGACGCTAGCTGCGCCCCCCAGGATTTCCGCGCACTTGACCGCTATAATCTTATCACGGATGTGTCGTTGGGCCTGCTCGCGAGCGGCGTCGTTGCCGGCGCCATTTGGTGGCTCATCGACGGGCAGCATACCCGCACGAAACCAGCGCCGAGCGAACGCGCAACACCGCGCTAGGCGGCGCGCCGGAGCGTCACTCCTTGGCAGGCTTACCGAGGGTGCGGCGAAGCCGCGTCAGCTCTCCGACGGACGGGTTGATGCGTATGCGCCCTTGGTCCGCATCGACGAAAATCCGGTCGCCCGGACGGCTCCAGGCAAAAAGGCCGGCGACCTCGGAGAGCAGCGGTATTTTGCGCGCGCTCAGGATGGCGATGCCCGCATCGCTATTGCGCACATGGTTAGCAACGACGACCGCAGCGCAGCGCGTACTCGCCGCCGCCAGCGCTACGATGCAGGAAAGGCGCTCGGGCAACATCAAGACGCTTCCCGGCGTGGGCACTTTTTGGCCGAGCACGCGCGCACCGAGCAAGAGACAGAGGTATTCGATCTCCGTTGCCCGGTCCGCGAGTCGTTGCCCCGACTGGTCCGAGGTCTGCTCTAAGCGGTAGGGCGTGAGCGCGTAGGACCGCGCGACTTCGCGCAGCGCGCGAATCG
>SLEO01000008.1 GCA_007124745.1 Myxococcales bacterium | reverse complement strand
TTCGTCTCCAGCGCCAACTTCACCGCACGCGGCCAAACACGAAACATCGAAACCGGCGTCCTAATCCAGCAACCTTCCTTCGCCGCCCACCTAGCCAACCAATGGCTAGCCCTAATCGCCAACAACCTAGTCACCAAACTCACCCCATTTGAGTGACTCCGACCGCTGCCCTCGGGGTCGTCGCCTTAGATCGCTGTCGTTTAATTGGGTGCTCGGAGAGAACGGACCAAGCCTGGCGCGCAGCCTTGTGCAACCTTGTGGGCGGAGCGGGGGCGGCTTAGCGGAATTCACTCCCGCAGGGCGGCGCTTAGGCGGAAGCTGCGCGCGGGTACGGCCGTGCCTTGGAGGTGCGCCGCGTTCGGCTCGACGCGCGTCACGGCGACGAGCACGTGGGCCGCGTCGCCTACCTGCAGCGGGAGGTAGAGACGTTTCTGGTCGCGAACCGGCGAGCGCAGGGTGCGTAAAAGCTTCCCGTGCGCGTTGAGGATGGCGGCACTGACCGCCCAGTAGGTGTAGCGGTCGCCTTCGACCCACACTCGGAGTTCATCGGGGTGTGGCGCCTCGCCGAGCGACAGGAGCGCGAACGCGCTGTCGCCAGGGCCAATACCTGAGGGGTGAATGGCGGCAAAGGGCCGGACGATCACCCGTTGAGTCCAGAAGCGCAGCGCGTCCGCCGCCGGACTTGCCTCGGCTGCTGAACTTTCGGTGGCGGCATGCGGGACGCCCGCGTTTTCAGGGCGGTGTTCGCAGAAGCCCGGTAGTGGGCTTTCCTCGAAGTGGGCGCGCCGCAACACTTCGCTTCGGAAGTCTGCAAAATCCAAGATGGGCTCGGGCCAGGGCTTGCCCTCGGCGGCGCTGAAGCGTTGCAGCGTGCGAATCCAAGGGGTAGGTGCCGTGCGCTTAAGCTGTTCGCTCAGCGCCAGCCAGGCTGCTAGCGCTGCGACGCCTTGGACCTCGCGCCCCTGCGTGGCCAAGAAGCGCAAATAGTCCTGGTGGGCCTCCTGGCCTGCACCGAGGGGCACGCCTGCGCGGGCCACGGCGCAACGCCCCGTCGCGAACTCACCGACAAGCGCAGCGACGTCGTCGAGTTCCGATGCGAGGAGCCAGGGCGATGTCGTTCGAAGCCAGGCGCGCAGTACCGCGAAGGCGTCGCGCGGTGGGGCGGGGTAGGATGGCGCGCTGCCGCAGGTCGCGTAGAGGGGTTTGGGGCGCGGCGCGAGGAAGTCCGGCAAGCAGTCGCCGCAGAAGGGCCCCGCTGGCGCCGTAAGGTCGAAGGCCGGACTCCCTCCGCAGAGCCCGTCGCCGGGCCACGCCTCAAACCCTTGTGCGCGGTACCAGCGGTAGAGCTCACGCACCTCCGTAGCGGACAGCTCGGTGCCCGGCGGCGACACCCATCTTGACGGGCGTGGAACGTGGCTGTCGGCAGCGACTTGGTGGCGTGGAGACAGGGCCAAAAAGAGGACCAGAGGCAGCGCCACCAAGAGGGTGAAGCATCGTCGATGTGCGGCCGACATAACTTTTTTCATGGGTGTCATTGGACACGCGCGGCCTTCACCAAAGATTTGACAGCTAGCCGCTTGGCCGTGTTTGATGGTATGCGCCTAGGGCAGGGCGGGCTAGCCAAGGTTCGCGGCGGGGGCGGTTCGTGCTCCGGCGCGGCGGCCCCTGCCTTAGGCGGCTGGTCCACGGTTGCCTTGAAAGCAGCGCTGGGTCCGCAAGAGCCCCGCGCGGAGAGTGTCGTCATGAACGCGGAGAGTGCAACCTTGGAGCAACCGACAGGACCTTCAGCTGGACCCAGCGCGCTTCCCGCGGGTGAGCGCGCAGCGCGGCCGGATACACATGCGCGCTATCATCTCGACTTGCAGCGAGGCGTGCTGAAATCACAGCCCCTTGACGAGCGTGTTGTGACGCTCCCCGTCGAGGTGCTGCGCCGGGTGGTGGCCATGGCGATGCAAGGCGGCGACCTCACCGTGCTCCGAGTTGCAGGAAAACTGCTCGCTGAGGCAGCTAAGGAAGGGCTCGCCGAAGAGGGTGCCCAAGCATCGCCTGCCGTGCTTGTGTTTGCCCAGGCACGCCAGGCGCTGGCTTACGCCGGTTGGGGTACCCTCGATGTCGAACGCTGGGGCAACGCTTTAGTGGTCCTCTTGCGACAAGCACCGGTGCTCGACCCGGAGCAGCTCGGCATCGCCGCGCTGCTCGGTGGCCTCTTTTCTACCCTAGCGTCTCGCGACGTCGCCTGCGTGCCGATGGATGAGCACCGCTTTCTATGCATCGACCCCTCCCTGGCAGAGGCGGCCTGGAGTTGGTCCAAAGCAGGCCGTTCCCTCTATTCCATCCTGTCCGAACTCGAACCGGTCATGCCCGCGTAAGTTGGAGCAAGTCTGGCAGCGCAGGTAACGTAATGTCCACCTATGAGAGGGCCTTTGTTGGGAGACACGCCGGGACTGATTCCCGAAACCTCGGGCATTTCGTGACATGCCCCTACTAAGGAATTCCGCGAATGACAGCTCAGATTGCAAAACTCGAAAGCCTGCTCGAACGTGTTCAGGCTAACCGGCTCAAGGCGCGGGTCACTATGGATGCTTACGCCGCCGAGCCGTCGAGCCGTATCACGCCCAGCAGCACACCCGGCAGCACACCCGGCAGCACACCCGGCCCGGCACCTACCTTCGATGACAGCCAGGAAGCCGGCGAACCGACCGCGCTGACGGCGCTCGACGCCGTCCTCACCCCGCAGCCCACTAGCGCGCTGAGCGAGCTGCCATTGCCCGTCTCTGTAGCCGCACCGGCTTCTCCAGCGGCTACGGCGGCATCCGTCGCAGCATCGGTTGCAGCACCGCCATCGTCGCGCGCAGGAGCCTCCGATTCCGCCCCGCGACGCTCACACTCCAGCATCCCCTCCATGGACAAACCCTCGGTGGCTACGCCTTCCGCGGAGGTGAAGCCCGCCGCGTCCCAGCCCGCCGTACCCCAGCCCAGTTTGCCGCAGCCCAGCGTACTGAACCCCAGCGTATCGAGCCCCAGTGGGGTGCCTTCGCGATCACCTAGCGCAGCATCGAATGCCGCACCGCCGGAAGCGAGCAATATCGCGAGCGTTCAGCCTCCCTCGGCGGGCGAGCGCCCCTACTCGAGTCGCCCGCCCGGACGTATCACGCCCGCTCCCCTGCTCGATCGCGGGCGGGCGGTCTCCAGTCTGCCGCCCGCTCCAGAAGATATGGAGCGAACGCCGCTGGCCCTTGACGCCGCACTTGCAGCACTCCCTGCACCGAGCCTAATCGCCCAGAGCGGGGCGGCACCGAGCGAGCCGACCTTCGACGACCTGATCAAGGCCACCCTCGCCCTGCGTCTCCGACGCTAACAGAAATGAGCTAAAAGCGAGGAGTGACTGTGCGGGCCTGTGACCCGTAGTGCGTGTTCGAAACCCGGCTCGCCGCGGAACCACAAGCGTTGGCGCCGGGCATAGCGCCGCGTCGCACTCACGATGCGGTCCACAAGGGGTCGGTCGTGGGGGGCCTCACCGGAGAGGGCCTCATTGATTTGGCGGTACCCCACGGCGCGCAGCAGAACATGGTCTGCGCCTAGCTGCGCCCGGAGCGCTTCCGTCTCAGCGACCCAGCCCTCGTCAAGCATGGTGCGCGCGCGGCAGGCTAAATCCCGGTCGTACGCCTCGCCCTCCCGAAGTAGGAGCGCGCATTTCGTCGCGTAACGCGGCAGGCCGAGCGCGTGCTCGGCCTGCCAGAGCGAAAGCGCCTTGCCTGTGCCCAGCGTGACTTCAAGCGCGCGGATGACCCGCAGCGTGTCGTTGGGATGTAGCCGCGCAGCCGACGCGGCATCGACCTCACCGAGGGCTTGGTGCAGGGCGATGGGCCCTTCGCGGGACGCGCGTTCGGCGAGTTCATCGCGGAGGCCCGGGGCGATGGCGGGCATCTCCACTAGGCCGCGTAGCAGCGCGCGTAGCCAGAGACCCGTACCCCCCACAACGATAGGTTGGGCGCCGCGGCGCCACACGTCGGCAATGGCCGCATCCGCCGCCCGCGCAAAGTCGGGAGCGGAAATTGGCTGTCGCGGGTCGAAGGCGTCAATGAGATGATGCGGGACGCCCCGCTGCTCATGCGGGCGCACTTTGGCAGACCCGATATCAAAGCCGGGATAGACCTGAACGCTATCGGCGATGATGATCTCACCCGCACAGGCCTCAGCGAGGGCGAGCGACAGCGCCGTCTTGCCCGTGCCCGTTGCACCGGCGATCACCCATAAGGCGCGGGGCGGGTTCTTGCGCGCCTGCACCGGAACGCCGCAGGCCTCGGTCGGCGCGCCGCTAGGGCCTATGACCTGCCCGTCATCTCCCGCCACAGAGGCGTTCGCCGGCGATTCGACCCCGGTAGCCGGTGTGCGTTCGGGCGCGCCGGTTGCGTGAACGGTCATGCGTCTAGAGGGCGCACTCGGCGAGTGCCGCGAGGGGCACGACGCGCAGGGTGGCTTGGTCGGTGGCTTCGAGGTCTACCTTCGGCGCGCACCCCGCCGTGAACGCCTCTAGCCAACGGGCTGCGCAGACGCACCAGCGGTCGCCTGCTTTGAGTCCGGGAAACGACGCCGCAGGCCAAGGCGTCGTCAGGTCGTTGCCCTGGTCCTTCGAGAACGTGAGAAACGCGTCGGTCATGACGGCGCATACCGTGTGTAGGCCGCGGTCCGCGCTTTCCGTTCGGCAGCAGCCGTCGCGAAAGTATCCGGTCATCGGCGTTCGGCCACACGTCTCTAGGGGGCGGCCGAGTACATTGAGCGGTGGGTTGACTACGTGCATGGTCACAGGGGACAGGCTTACGTCAACTCCGGCGCCTCGGGTAGAGCGTCGTCCTTTGCTGGTGGGCCTTCGGGTGGGATGCCGCCGCAATCGGTGCAAAACCAGCGGCACATGCAGCGGGGAGTTTTCGGGCTTGCGCCGAAGGACCCCGCTCGGTCAATCTCAGAGGATGAGTTCATGGCTTCGAGGGCGGCGCTTGGGCGTGCGACCCGCGCGCTTCATCCGTGGTGGACAGGGGGAGGCGGGCGCACCTGCGGCGGCCCGGCATGGCCTAGCTGCGGTATGTCTCAGCGGTTTTTGTCTTGGGTTATTCATCACTTCGGCGGTAGCGTGTGGTGACCGGAGGGAAGTACGCGTTTGGACCGCAGACCTCCATGCGAAACCCAAAGCCGCAACCCCCGACCAGGGGCACGGAAGCGGAGAGGATGCGGGCGCTGAGGGCGCCGCACCGCCGGGGCATCCTTGATGGCGCTGTACGTCAGTGAGAGACCGCTCATGAAGCGCGCACCCAATCACCGCTGAGGCTGAGCAGGAAGTAGCAAGATTCGACGGAAGGGCGTCGCGGCCGCCGCGGGACAGCGGCCGGCGTAGGCTCCGTCCCAGATAGCGAGACGATGGTAGGCGTGCAGGGGGTCCAGAATGCGAAAACTCTGCAGGAAAGAGCAAGCGGGCGCCCTGGCCCCACGCGCAGCTTTAGGCCACTGCATGGCCACCGCATGGACACTGCATGGACAGAGTGGGGGAAGGCCTGCTTCGACCAGCAGCATGGGATTGACTCCCGAAAACCCGGGGCACGCGTGCCACAATGCCCCCTGAACGGTTACACACGATGAGGAACGCGCGATGACATTTTACGATGCACAACGCCGGGTAGCGGTAGTCGCTGGTTTGCGGACCCCCTTTGCGAAACAAGGCACCGCCTATGCTGAGCTGAGCGCGCTCGATCTCGCGACGCTCGTGGTTGGCGAGCTATTTCAGCGGGGCCATGTACGGCCGGAGTGGGTTGAACAGGTCGTCTTCGGACAGGTCATCCCCACGGTGGAGTCGGCAAATATCGCCCGAGAGGTCGCCCTCAACACCGCGCTTGGCCCTAGCGTCGAAGCTTACAGCGTCGCGCGCGCCTGTGCGACGAGCTTGCAGGCGACGGTGAACGTGGCGCAAGCGATACGGCTCGGCACGATTGAGTGTGGCCTTGCGGGCGGTGCGGAGAGCCTCAGCAACGTACCCATTGCGGTAAGCCGCTCCCTCGGGAAGGCGCTTATGCGCTTCGGCAGTGCCAAGAGCGTTAGCGCGAAGCTCGCGGCGTTCGACGGCCTCAAACCCGGTGATTTTGTGCCCGTTCCGCCGGCTATCCGTGAACGCTCAACAGGCCTTACGATGGGCGAGAGCGCAGAGAAGATGGCCAAGCTCAACGATATCTCGCGGGCGGCTCAGGATGCTTACGCGCATCGCTCGCACCAGCTCGCCGCCCGTGCATGGCAGGACGGGCTCTTCGCCGAAGATGTGATGACGGTCTACGTGCCGCCGCTCTATCGAGAGCACCTGCGCACGGACAACCTTGTCCGGCATGATTCCGACCCTGAGAGCTACGCGGCCCTGCGGCCAGTGTTCGATAAGCGCTACGGTACTGTGACGGCTGGCAACAGCTCGCCGCTCACCGATGGCGCGGCTGCGCTGGTGCTGATGAGCGAGGAGAAGGCGCGCGCGGAAGGCTTGGCGCCCTTGGGTTTCCTGCGCTCTTACGCGTTCTCGGCGCTGGATCCCAACGACCAACTTTTGCTCGGCCCTGCCCTTGCGACACCAAAGGCGCTCGCGGAAGCCGGTCTGACCCTCGGGCACATGGACGTGATCGACATGCACGAGGCCTTTGCGGCACAGGTGCTTTCCAACACACAGGCCCTCGAATCGAAGCGCTTTGCGCAGGAAAGACTGGGCCGCGATGAAGCGGTGGGCGCCATCGACTGGGATAAGTTCAACCCCCTCGGCGGGTCCATCGCGCTGGGTCATCCCTTCGGCGCGACGGGTGCGCGGCAGATTCTACACACGCTGCGCGAGTTGCATCGTCGTGGCGGTGAGTTCGCGCTGTGCACCGCTTGTGCCGCTGGCGGCCTGGGTGCCGCGCTCGTGTTGGAGGCAGCCTAATGACAAAAGCTAATCCGTCGCCTTTTCACCTGGAACGGCTCGGCGCCACCATGCTGGTCTGGCTGGATGTCCCCGGCCAAAAATTCAACAGCCTGGGCGCGACTTTCCCAAGCGACCTTGAGCGACTCTGCGAGCATCTCGACGCGCTCTCCGGGCTGCATGCCGTCGTCTTTCTTTCGAGGAAGGTCGATTCCTTCATCGTGGGCGCCGACGTGGGCATGCTTGAGCAGCTCACCTCCGCCGAAGAAGCGACGGCGCTTGCGGCCCAAGCGCAGCGTGCGCTCAGCCGGCTCGAGGGGCTGCGCGCTGTGACCGTGGCCGCCATCCATGGTCCGTGCCTCGGTGGCGGCCTCGAGTTTGCGCTCGCCTGCACGAGCCGCGTCGCCACCAAGGCCGATGTCACACGCCTCGGCCTGCCCGAAGTTCAACTCGGCTTGTTGCCGGGCTCGGGTGGGACCCAGCGCCTGCCCCGGCTCATCGGACTGTCGCAAGCGCTCGACTTGATGCTGACAGGTCGCAAGCTTTCGGCACCTAAAGCGCTCAAGGCGAATCTCATCGACCTCGCGCTCGCGCCCGAAGGGCTCGTCCAGGGTGCGCTGGCCCACGCGGCGGCGCTGGTGGAAGGTAGAGCCCTCAAGCGGGCGAAAGCGCCTATCGCGCTCAAGGGCCTCGGGGCTCAGGAGAGCGACATGCTGCGTGTTTGGACGGAAACGCAGCTCGCGCCGGCACGCGCTCTGATAACGCGTCAAGCGCTCAAGGCCGCCCGCCGGCAAACCAAGGGTCACTACCCGGCGCCCGAAGCCATTGTGGCATGCGCCCGCTTCGGACTTGAGGCCGGTATGGAGGAGGGTCTCGCCCGGGAGGCCAAGGCCTTCGGCGAACTCTGGGCGACGCCCGAATCGCGCGCGCTGCTCTGGCTATTTCAGGCGCAGAACGCCCTGAAACGCGACAGTGGCGTTAGCGAGGCACTTCCGCCCCAGCCGCCACTGGCGCGGGTGGGCGTGCTCGGCGCCGGCCTCATGGGAGCGGGCATCGCCTACGTGAGTGCGCATCAAGCGGGCTGTGCGGTTCGCCTCAAGGACCGAGACGAGGCCAGCGTGCTCGCGGGGCTGCGACGCGTGGGCGCGTTGCTCGGTCAGGCGACGCGCAAGAAGCGCCTTTCCGCCCACCAAGCCGAGGTGCTTCGCGCGCGCATCGGCGGCTGCGCGAGCTACGCCGAGATGGGTCCGGTCGACGTCATGATCGAGGCAGTGTTCGAAGACCTCGAGCTCAAGCGCCGCATTGTGAAGGAGGTCGAGGAGGCGGATACGCGCAACGAAGCGATCTTCGCCTCCAACACCTCATCGTTGCCGATAAGCGACATCGCTGCGGCGTCCGCGCACCCCGAGCGCGTTATCGGCATGCATTACTTCTCACCGGTGGACAAAATGCCGTTGCTCGAGGTCATCGCGACGCGCGAAACCTCACCAGAAGTCGTCGCGCGCTGCGTCGCGCTCGGCAAAGCCCAAGGCAAAACCGTCATTGTCGTGAATGACGGCGTAGGCTTCTACACGACGCGGGTGCTGGTGCCCTTCATGAACGAAGCGGCGAGGATCCTGAGCGAAGGCGTGCCCATTGAGGTCATCGACAACGCCCTAACGGACTTCGGCTTTCCCGTCGGCCCCATCAAGCTCATCGACGAGGTCGGCGTCGATGTGGCCTACAAGGTCTGCAAAATCACGCACGGCGCATTCGGCGCCCGCATGGAGCCGCCTCCCCTCATCGAGGCCATGCTCGAGGCGAAGCGCCTCGGCCGCAAAGGCGGCAAAGGCTTCTATGACTATTCCGGCGAAAAACGCAGTGTAGATGAGGAGATCTATGCGCTTCTCGGCGTGACATTGAGCAAAGACTTGCCCGAAGCGAGCGATATCGCGAAGCGCTGCGTGCTGGGATTCGTGAACGAATGCGTGCGTACCTTCGAGGAGGGCATTTTGCGCTCTGCACGCGACGGCGATGTGGGTGCGGTCTTTGGCCTGGGCTTCCCTCCGTTCTTGGGGGGGCCGTTCCACTACGTCGACCTACTGGGCGCGGCAACCGTAGTGAGCGAGCTTGAAGCGCTCGAGGCGCGCTTAGGCGCACGTTTCAAGCCCGCACCGCTTCTGCGCTCAATGGCACGGGACGCGCGCACCTTCTTCGGTAAGGACAGCGCCATCACCGCTCCCGCAGCCGCCGCCTAGCAAGCGTTGTCGTGGGGGCAAGTGGCGGAAACAAAATCAAAAAAAGCGAGTGGTTGCTGAGGAACCACGCGCAGGTGGAAGCGTTTGGGGGGGCAGTTTTGAGCACGCCTCCCCAACACTTGCGACGCCTGAATACGAAATACGGCCTTAGGCCCTTCTGAACTCCGGCCTAGGCGTGCTAAGCTTCACTGGCGCGATGGGTGATAGGCCGAAAGATGTCAGTGAGATTCGACGTATACCAAGCGTCAGCGAATCCCTGCGCGCGGCAGTGTCTTCAGCGGGTGTCGAGGCGCGGCTCTCAGCAGAGTCCCCGGCAAGTTCCACCTCAGAAAGAACCAACGGGCAGGCCTTGGAACGCCCCGCGGTGAGCGCCGACCGCGAACGCTTACGCGCGGGTCATGACGAGCGCACGGCCGAGCCAGCACCTAGTCAGGTGTCGCGAGGCAAGGAGGCCTCGCTACGCGTTATGGTCATCGAAGATGACCCCGACCAGCAGTGGCGCCTGGCAAGGTGTTTGACGGTGCGTGGTCATCGGGTCGTCGGCACCTCGTCTCTCGAAGGTGCGATAGCCCTGAGCCAGGGATGGAAGGTCGACTTGGTGCTGATCGCGGAGGAAGTCGCTGGGGGAGCCGGCCTTGATGTCGTGCGTCACCTTCGGCGCAGCTTGTCCGGCGTTGGCTTGATCTTGATGTCCAGCCGTTCTGATGTTGCCTTTCAACGGGAGGCGGCGGGCGAGGGGATACTCGCCATGTTGCGCAAACCCGTCAATCCGACGGCCCTCGCCGATACCCTTTCCGCTTTGGGACACCTGCGTAAGCGCCAAAGCGTCCGCGAGGTTCGTCGCGAAACCAAGGCCGGCAAACAGCTCCGCGTCGATCGGTTGCGCGCCACCTCCGTCGCGATGGGCTGAGCGCGTAGCGTGCGCTGCACGTGGCGGAGGCACGCCTAATCATGCGCGCCATGAGTAACTGTTCAGGGGGGCATTTTACGCGCATGCCCCCGGGTTTACGGGAGTGAATCCCACTCTGCTAGCCAACGCAGGCCCTCCCCCACTCTGCCTGCGAGGTGGCCTAAAGCCGGCAAGCGGGGCCAGGGCGCCCACTTGCTTTTTCCTGCAGCGTTTTCGCTATCTGGACCCTGAGCGATCCCCAGGGTGAGCCTGGGGGACGAAAGTCGCGGGAAAATGGGCCTTCCGTGCGCGGACCCACCCACCCCACCATACTTGCTCCAGGCCCATTTTCCCGCGACTTTCTACGTCTCGACTCAACGAGGGGATCGCTCAGATCTGGACCCCCTGAACGGTTACCGCCATGACGGCACACGCCCGGGCACCAGGGGGCGCCCTTGGGCCAGCGTGTGACAACCTTTGTTGCTTTCTTGCTCAAACTTTTGCACCCTTAGCGTATGGGGATTGTTAGCCCCCAATGGGCTACCCAAAAGGAGGCGCCGGCGCGAACGCGCGGGCGTGTCATGCCTTTTGGCAAGTATCTGCTGCTTGAGCGCTTGGCGGTCGGGGGGATGGCTGAGGTCTTCCTCGCGAAGTCTTTTGGCGTACAGGGCTTTGAAAAGCTCATCGCGATCAAGCGGATTCTGCCAACCATGGCGGAAGATCAAGAGTTTATTCAGATGTTTATCGATGAGGCGAAGATCGCTGGCCATCTGAGCCACGCGAATATCGTTCCCATCTATGAGCTCGGGAAAATAGGCGACGCGCACTACATCGCGATGGAGTTCGTCTGGGGCAAGGACCTCCTCCACATCGTGAATCGTTTCCGCCGCATGCAGCAGCGCATGCCGCCGGCCATGGTGACCTGGCTTGGCGCGATGATCTGCGACGGTCTCGATTACGCCCACACCAAGCGCGACCGCCAAGGCGAGCCCCTCAACCTCATCCACCGCGATATCAGCCCGCAAAACGTGCTGATATCTTATGAGGGCCACGTCAAACTCATCGACTTCGGTATCGCGCGTGCGGCGTCCCGCACGACGCGCACTCAGGCCGGCGTGCTTAAGGGCAAGTTCGGCTACATGAGCCCAGAGCAAGTGCGCGGGAAGCCTATCGATCAGCGCTCCGATCTCTTCGCCGTGGGCACGGTGATCTACGAAATGATCACCTGCGAGCGCCTTTTCCTCGGCGAGAGCGATGTATCGACCCTTGAAAAGGTCCGCACGGTGGACGTGGCGCGGCCCTCCGAACTCGTCGAAGGCGTGCCGCCCATGCTGGACGACATCGTCATGAAAGCCCTGGCTCGCGAGCCCGATGACCGCTACCAGTCCGCCGCCGAGATGCGACGGGAGCTCCAGCGGTGTCTAGCGACGCAGATGGAGCCCTTCGGCATTTCCAAGATGTCCGGGTGGATGAAGCGATCCTTTGTCGAAGAGGTCGAGCAAGAAAAGTCGATGCTCGATGCCTTTGCGAACGTTCGGCCTCCCTGGATGGGTGGTTCGGGTGCGGTGAGCACCCATGCGTCGGATGTGGCGGGCTCCCCTGCGGCCGGTGTGCCGCAAGCGGTCGCGGATGGTGACACCATCGATGCGCTCTTTGAACCCGCGGCACGGGAAGCAACGCAGGGCGAAGGTGCGTCGGATGACATCGCTACCGCGGCCACGGAGATCTTCTTCAACGCCGAAGAGGACCTTGATGAGGAAGAGCGGGCGATTACGCCTTCGAGTGAGTTTCCGTTCCCTGTGCTCCCGCGACCCGATGGAAGTGGTGGTGTTCCCATGCCCATCGGTCGCTCCGAGCGCGACGAGGCCACTGTCAAACACGACGAACTTCAGGGGCAAGCTTACGTGGCCCCACCACCGTCGCTTGGTTCCGCGGGACGAAGAATCACCGACAAGTTCAGCACCGAGCCGGAAGAAACGTTGGCCACGCGCGCGCTGGCCGCGCTGCGCAGTCCCGTGCTCCGTTCCCGCAACGCGCTGCTCGCCTACGCCGGCGTCGCGTTGCTTGTTGGGCTTGCGGTGATCCTAAGCTTGGTCTTTGGCGGCCCGGCTTCCGGAATGATCACCATCAGGGTGATGCCGGCGGTCACCGCTCGCGTCGAGATCGACGGCGTACTCCGAGGTACAACGCCGCTTGTGCTCAAAAACGTGCCGGCAGGTGCGCGCTCGCTCGTCATCGATGCCGAAGGCTACGAGACAACGATAAGAGAAGTGCTCGTGCCTAAAGATGGAAACGCTTTCGTCGAGCTCGCTCTCGTTCGCCGCGACGACGCTCGGGAGACGGACGCGGCCAAGGAACCCTCCAAAGATGGCCAAGGTGCCGTGCCGGCAGAGGTGCCCGACGCCCTCGCTGACCCCGCCAAAGCCGATAGTGCGGCGGTCAGAGATGGTGCGGCGGTCAAAGCCGACGACAAAGGACAGGCGGATAAGCCTGTGAAGGCTAAAGCGGAGCCCCCGGCCACCGAACCACGTCGTCGGGTCAATCGTGCGCCTGCCAGGCGGCCGAGCAGCCCGCCCGCTGCTTCCGCTGAACCCGCGACGCTCATCGTCAACTCCGTTCCGGTCGCGCGCGTCTTTATCGACGGTAAAGATACCGGGCAGAGCACGCCGATATTTGGTATCAAGGTCACGCCGGGTACGCGCACGGTCGGCTTTGTGACCAAGGACAACGAGAAATACTCCTTCAAGGTGGCACTTAAACCCGGCGAAACGTTGCGCCTAAGTAAGCGTCTCAATTGACCAGCGTAAATGTCGATGCCAGCTCTCGAGCATGCACGCACGTCTTGCTCGAGGCCTGAGCCGGCCTACGACACACACCCCGGGCCATGTAGACTTCGCTGCGGCGTTGGCTGCCGGGCCCATGTGCCTCCCGCGGTCGAACTATCACCCAGCTCGTCAGGCTGGAGGCCTTTGTCTGGGAAAGTACGGCTGGGCACTCGCCCTCGCCTTTGTACTTGGTTTGCTATCTGTCGCGTGCGGCGGTGGCGCCGCTGACGTTCGTAGCCCGGCGGTCAGCCCGGAACCGGAGGCGGCTACCCTTGCGGTGCCCACGCTTGGACCGGGCACGGGGCTCCAAGAAGCTGCGCGTGGACAGCGGGGTGCGGTTTCAAGCGTAGAACGACATGCATCGCTCGTCGGCGTTGAAGTCCTCGCCCAGGGTGGGTCAGCCATCGACGCGGCGGTGGCCGTCGGTTTTGTGCTCGCGGTTACCCACCCCAGCGCGGGCAACCTCGGGGGCGGGGGCTTCATGGTTCTGCGCGACCCCAGTGGCCAGCTCATGTCTATCGACTATCGGGAATCGGCGCCCGCCGCCGCCCGCCGCGATATGTACCTCGATGAAGCGGGTGCAGTGACGCAGCAAAGCCTGGTTGGGGCGCTGGCCGCCGGCATTCCCGGTACGGTAGCGGGACTGTATGAGGCGCATCGGCGCTACGGCCGTCTGCCCTGGCATGCGTTGCTGATGCCCGCCGTAGTGCTCGCCGAGGACGGACACATCGTGGACGACGCACACGCGGTGTTGCTCAAGCGGGGTACCGAAGCCATGCGCAGCGCGGGTTTTCCAGAAACCGCGGCGCTCTATACGACCCCAGAGGGCACGGACCTGGCGCCGGGCGCTCGTTGGCGGCAGCCCGCCTTGGCCGCGACGCTACGGCACATCGCGGTTGACGGAAAGCGGGGCTTCTACCGGGGAAACGTTGCGAAAGCGCTGGTCTCTGCAGTGCGCGCTGCTGGCGGTGTGTGGACCGAGGCAGACCTTTCTGGATACCGCGCTGAGCCGCGCGAGCCCTTACGCTTCGCATACCGGGGCTTGGAAGTGGTGACGATGGGGCCACCGTCGGCGGGAGGCGTTGTGCTCCAGCAAGTGCTCGGTATGCTTGCCGCCAGACCCACCGGTAAGCCTTGGCGCGACTCGCTGAGTCAGCATGTCTACCTTGAGGCGGCCCGGCGGGCCTATGCCGACCGCAATCAGACCCTTGGCGACCCGGCATTTGTGAAGAACCCCGTGTCGCGTTTGCTCTCGCCGGCCTACATCGCGGAACGCGCACGCACGATTGACTTCGCCGCAGCGACGCCCTCAGCAGCTGTGACCTCTAAGATCGCTCCGGAAGGGATGGCACCTGCTGGTGCGCGCCCCGAGTCTCCCGAAACCACCCACTTCTCCATCCTAGCCGCCGACGGCAGCGCGGTGGCCAACACCTACAGCCTCAACCAGGGATTCGGCAGTCGCTTTGCAGCCGTCGAAGCTGGAGTGCTCCTCAACAACACGATGGATGACTTCGCCGCCAAACCCGGTGACGCCAACCTTTTTGGGCTCGTTCAAGGCGAGGCGAACGCCATTGAGCCCGGCAAGCGCAGCCTGTCTTCGATGACGCCCACGCTCGTGCTGAAGGGCACGCAGGTTCAGCTAGCTATCGGGGCAATGGGTGGCTCGACGATCACCACTACCGTTGCGCAGCTACTCGAAAGCATCGTTGGGGCGGGAGAAGAGGCAAGCGCTGCCATGCGTGCCGCTCGTCTGCATCACCAGTGGCTGCCGGATAAAGTCCTGGTGGAGGCGCGCACCGATACCTCGCTGCGCGAGGCTCTTGGCGCCTTCGGCCACACCGTAGAAACGGTGTCTTACGGCGGCCAAGGCACGATAGGGCGCGCACATCTTGTGCGTCTGCTTCCCGACGGGCACTTCGAAGCCGTCGCCGACACCACGCGCGAAGCGGGCTTCGCTGCCGCCTACTAGCTAGCGTGCGTTACCGCGCTTGCGCGGGTTCGCTGCAGGATGGGCGCAGGCGTTGGGCATCGCTCCAGGCGTTCATAAAGTTGCGTGTGCAGCTAGCTAGCAGCGTATCGGGAAGGCTGCCGCAGCCTAGCGGCGCGTTGCTGGAAAGTCCGTTGACGATGCACCGCGCCATGTCGATCAGCGCTTGGCTGTCTTGCTCGCGGAATGCCACGTAAGCCGTCGCCTGTTGGCCGCAGAGGTTCAACTCACGGTCGATAACGCTCGGCTCGAGCTGCAGGTAGCGCGCAAGCAGATCGGAAGGTGGCGTCGTGCCCTGCTGCGCCGCTGCCTCTCGAATGCAGCTCTCGAGCGGGAGCACGCGCAAGGCCGCTTCCTGATAGCGGGCGAACAGGCTAGCGCCGTCTTCCACGCTGCCGCTCGCTTGGTTCGTGTTCGGGGAAGCGCTTGCGTTGGCAATGGGTGCGGGTTCGTTGGTCGGGCGTGGTTGATTGTCCCCGGGCGTGGGCGCAGAAGGTGGGCCGTCGGGCGCCGCTGTGACGCAAGCTGAGAGCGCGGCGAGCGCGATAACAAGTATAGGATGACCCGTGCCCCCGAGGAACGTCGCTCGCGTTGGGCGCCCGATAGGTAGAGAACGACGTTCCTGCATACGATTGAGGTTTGCAGGAAACATTCCACTAAGTGGTAGCGATACCCACTTGTGCGCATCTACAGGTGTGCCGGCGTCAAGCAAGGGCACGCAGCACCGCGTCAAGCGTCGCCTGTGGGTCCTCGACGTGCAGCCAGTGCTTTACCTTGGGAATGGTCTCGGTGTAGGTGCGTGACCCCGAAGCCGCGAGGTCTGCGGCGCGCGCGCGCTCGTCGTCGTTGTACGAAATTGAACCGCCGGCGATAATGAGGTGGACGGAGACTTTTTCCGGCGGCGTCGCCACCAGATGCCACAGGTCC
>SLEO01000178.1 GCA_007124745.1 Myxococcales bacterium | reverse complement strand
GCATTTTGCCGCGGCCTGAGCGGCAAAGATCCTTCCGCCTCCCCGGGGGACACGAGGGCGTGCGCATTGCCCCGAGGGCGATTAGGCATAGACTGAACCTCTTTTTCGGCGAAAAGGACTGCAGATTTGCGACTTGAACTTTCCCGCGCGCTTTTCGTTCTGCCCAACGCCTTCACGTTTTCCAGCATTCTGTGCGGCTTTTACGCCATTTTGCTCGCAGGTCAGGCGGAAGGCGAGGGTGAAGCGCTCTACCGCGCTGCCCTGCTGATCTCCTTCAGCATGGTGCTCGACACGGTGGATGGTCGGGTGGCACGCATGACCAAAACCCAGAGCGCCTTCGGTGTGCAGATCGATTCTTTGGCTGACGTGATCTCGTTCGGCGTAGCCCCAGCGATATTGCTGCACCGCTGGGTCCTTCAGCACCTCGGCGCTTTCGGCGTCATGGTGGCGTTTATCTATTTGGGCTGCAGCGCGGCGCGTCTGGCCCGCTTTAACATTCTCGCCACGGACGAAACCAGCGGTCGGCCTAAAAAGGTTTCGCCGTATATTTTAGGCCTGCCGACACCCGCTGCAGCGGGCGTCGTCGTGTCACTGGTGGTGGCCGCGCATAACCTTGAACGCGAGGTGGCCGAATCGGCGGTGGTGGCTGCTGTTGGGGTCTTGCTGCTTTCCACACTCATGGTCTCTTCGGTGCGTTTCCGCTCCTTTAAGGACCTGCGCTTCAACACGGCCACCTTTGTAGCCATTTCCGCCATCCTTATTTCTGGCCTGTGGTTGTCCTTGCGTTACCACCCCGCCTTTGCCCTAAGCTGGCTCTTTGCGGCCTACGTTGCGTTAGCCCTCACCGAAGCGGTGCTCCGGCGCCTGCGGCCCGCCCGCAGTGCCAAGTGAGCACCCCCACTCCCCTGGGGCCACCGCCTGGTACATGGCAACTGAGCCGTCTCCTCAATGAGCCTGGTGGGTAGAAAGCCGCGGGGAAATGGGCCTGGAGTAGGTGGGGTGGGCGGGTCCGCGCACGGAAGGCCCATTCCCCCGCGGCTCTCTACGTCTCGACTTCATGAGGGGATCGCTCAGGCATGGCAGGCAAGCGTGTCCTCAGAGGCGAGCGACGGACAGCGTGAGGAGCAAGCCTCCGCAGGCGCGCACCTAGGCGAGTTGGCGCGAGGCTTCTTCTGGAGCGAGCAAGTGAAGCGGTTCCGGCGCGACGGGGAGCTCGGCCCGCGGTGACTGGGGGCTGACTGCGCCGGGATAGCGCGTGCGGAACCCGACGTAGACAAACCCTACGGTGAAGAGAATGAGGAACGGAATGCTCGGCCAGCTGCCCGTCAGTAGCGCCGCTGCCATCGTCAAGATGAAATAGACGGCGAACGCGAACTCGACGTAGGAGCGCTTGCCCCGGCGCCTGCAGTACCGGTTGTCCTTGAGGCGTCCGCTAGCGATAAGATTGCCGTGCTTGGGCGTGCGCACGAACACGTTGCTCTGACTAAAGAGCCCCTCAAGAACCGCCTTCGAGTTGTTGATCGACAGACCGATGCCCACCGCCATCGTCATGGGGAGACGCTTGAGGGCGACCTTGTAGTTCGGGTAGAGCGCACGGTGCGCAACGATGTAGAAGGCGGTGATCGAGCCGCAGGTGGCGACGAAGAGCGGCACGTCGAGAAGCAGCCACCATGGAGACTGCATCTGCGACCGAATCAGCATGTTCGGCAGCTGAAGCATCGCGAGCAGAACGAGAAATAAGTAGGCAAAGTTGTTGGTCAGATGGAAAACAGCTTCGAGCTTGATCTTGAGCGGCAAATCCGACTTGAGGACCACGGGCAAGAGTTTGCGGGCAATCTGTGCGTGACCCTTAGCCCAGCGATATTGCTGCGTCTTGAAGCTGGTCATCTCACAGGGGAGTTCGGCGGGAACATGTGCATCGGGCACGTAAACAAAGTCCCAGCCGCGCATCTGCGCGCGAATCGACAGGTCCATGTCTTCGGCGACGGTGTCGTGGTGCCAACCACCGGCGGCTTCGATGGTGGATTTGCGCCACATGCCCGCGGTGCCGTTGAAGTTGAAAAAGCGTCCCGACCGGTTGCGGGCGATGTGCTCAATGATGAAGTGGCCATCGAGCATCATGGCCTGCACCCGCGTGAGCAAGGAATACTCGCGGTTGATGTGGCCCCAGCGGCCCTGGACCATGCCCACCTTGGGGTCGGTGAAGTAGTGGACGAGCTGCTCAATGAGGTTGGGGCGCGGTTCGAAATCCGCGTCCAAAATCAGGATGAACTCGCCCTTCGCCTGCTTGGTTCCCTCGCCCAACGCGCCCGCCTTGTAGCCCGTACGGTCTTCGCGGTGCAGGTGGGTGATGTCGATGCCCGCGGCGCGTAGGTTCTGCGCCCAGGAAGCTGCAAGTTCCCGCGTATCGTCCGTGGAGTCGTCGAGGATCTGGATGTCGAGCAAGTGGCGCGGGTAGTCGAGGGCGGTGACGCTGCGCAGCAGGCGCTCGACGACGTAGTACTCGTTGAAGATAGGTAGCTGCACGGTGACCCGGGGCAGGCTCGAGAAGCGCGCGGGGGTCGGGCGCGCATGTTTGAGGTGCTTCCAATAGAGGTAGAGCAACTGCGCCCGGTGAAAACCGTAAACAGCCAGTACGCCTATCGCTAGGAAGTAGAGGACAAGGGTCGTGACCTTAAAGGTCAGCGTTAGGTCAAGTTCGCTCAACATAGGATAAGTCTTGTGTGGCCCGCGCCGGGCCTAGCGTGTCGGTGCCGCCCGTCATGTCAGCCCGAAGGATCCGGGGGTTAAGTCCCCGCATCCCAACGCCCCACCGGGGCTCGGGCGCGCCATTGTGGTCCGAACCTTCCCGCCGTCAATCTTGGCAAGGCTGCAAGGTGTCCACCTAGACGTTGGGCCAAAGCTGCGACGGCAGTCCCCGGGTCTGCAAGAGCGCGGCGACGTCCATACTAACCGCAACGGCCACGTGGATAAAAAAACCGCTCCAGATGCTGCGGGTGCGCAGGGCGAGGGTCCCCAGCACAACGCCCGCAATGATGGCGCCAAGCGCTTCGAGCCACGGCTTGCCGAAGTGAATCATGCAGTAGGGCACGACCATGGCGAAAATGGCCCCCGAGCCGAGACTGCGCTCGCAGGCGTGCAGCCAGTAGCCGCGAAAGAAAAACTCCAGCGAGAAGAATTGCGCCGCATAGAGCACTTCCCAGCCTACAAACTCCGCCCAGGACCGTGAGGCGTTCTTGTAGAAGGGGTAGTAGCCGGAAAACTCTGGCGAGTAGCTGACGATAACGACGAGTACGAGCACTACGGCGTAGGCCAGCGCATAGAAAGGCGCGTAAGCGCCCAGACCCTGAAACGATAGGCCGTAGTCGCGCACGCGTTCGCCCATCAGCTTCAAGGAGAGGATGGGGATCAGAAAGTAGCCCAGTACACGCCAGCCACTCCACCAGACGTAGTCGAAGAAGCGCAAGAAGGGGTGGCGGCGCAGGCTTTCGGCGAAGCCGGCGATGCTCCATTTGCCTTCGGACCAGCTGCTGTCGAAGGCACTCCCGTCGCCGGCTAGCGCTTCCAGCAATTGGCGAAACGCCCGGGAGTGTCCGAAGTACTCCATCAATGTGAGGGACACCGCGCCGACACAAAGCACGATGAGCGGCCGGTAGTCGAAGGGTGCTTTCCCGCTCGGGTCGGGTGGCGTTCTCCGTGCGTCGATCTCCTTCCAGGATTCGAGAAAGAAGACTTTCGGATGCAGGGTCGCAAGGCCCGCACGCAGGCGCTTCATGAGCTGACCCCCTCGTCACCGGAGGGCAGGGCGCTCCCAGCGGCGCGCAGGCGCTCGCGGCTTCGCGCAAGGCCGAGGACGTCGAGGATTTCGAAGAGGCCGGCGTTCTTGCTCTGGCCCGTCAGCGCGACGCGTGCGGGCTGCGCGAGTGCCTTCATCGAAAGGTCGCGTGCTGCGAGCCAGTCTTGGGTTGCTGCTTCAAGCGCGCTCGACTCCCAGGTGGGCAGGCCCTCAAGCAGCGTCGCGAAGTCGGCCAGCAGAGCGCAGGCCGCCTCTGTGAGAAACTTAGCGCCAGCGCTCGCGTCCAGAACAGGCTTCGGTAGCAGGGCGTAGCGAATGGTGTCGACGACTTCGGGCACCGTGGCGGCGCGGGAAATGGCTGTCGCGATGGCTTTGTCTAGGGTGCCATCTTCGAGCCAGCGCGTGTCGATGGCCGCATCGCTGCTCAGGGCATCTCGGACAAGCTCGGCGAGGCGCTCCGGGCTCTGCTGGCGCAGGTGCGTTGCCTGAACGTGGAGAAACTTCTTGGCGTCGTAGCGCGCCGCTGAGGTGCCAACACTCTCCCAGGAGAAGAGACGCACGAGTTCCTCTTTGGAGAAAATCTCTTGGTCTCCGTGAGACCAGCCCAGGCGCGCCAAGTAGTTGAGGACGGCTTCCGGAAGGTAGCCCGCATCCCGATACTCAAGGACGCTGACGGCCGCGTGTCGTTTCGAAAGCTTCTCGCCGTTGGGGCTCAGGATCATGGGCAAGTGCGCGAAGCGGGGCGGCTCCTGGCCAAGCGCTTCATAGATGAGCAGTTGGGGCGGCGTGTTGATGACGTGGTCATCGCCGCGGGCCACGACGTCGATCTTCATCGAGAGGTCATCGACGACGCAGCCAAAGTTGTAGAGGGGCAGCCCATCCGATCGCAGCAAAATGAAGTCCTGCTGCGTTTGGTTTGGGATGTCGATGCGCCCTTTGACCAGATCGTTCCAACCGGTTTGGCCGCGCGCATCGACCTTGAGACGGATGGCGTAGGGCTGGTTGTCTGGCCAGTCCGTCCGGTCTCGCCACAGGCCTGGATACTTGAAGGGCGCTTTCGAGCCGCTCGCTGTGTGCGCGTCACGTGCCGCCTTCAGCTCCTCGGGGGTGGCGTAGCAGCGGTATGCCACCCCACGGGCCACAAGCTTCTCGGCGAAGAGCCGGTAAATGTCCCGTCGTTCGCTCTGGAAATAGGGGCCGAAATCCCCGCCCACCTCCGGGCCTTCGTCCCAGTCCAGGCCGAGCCAACGAAGCGATTCGAGGATCGCTTCGGCACTGGCTTCGTCGTGGCGGGCCCTGTCCGTATCTTCGATACGCAACACGAAACGGCCACCCTGCGAGCGCGCCCACAGCCAAGAGAAGAGCGCCGTCCGCGCCCCACCCAAGTGGAGATAACCCGTCGGTGACGGGGCAAAACGTACCCGAACCATGGCCGCCCTTTAGCCACGAGCCAAGGCATTGGTCAAGGTCTGCAGCGTTTGTATGAACTTACCCCGAGAGCGTTTGACCCGAATGGCTAGCCTCTCGGGGCACCCGAGGACACGATTTCCGTTATTGATGTGAACGTGCTGCTAAAACGGAATATCTCTTGACTCGGGTGGGCAGGCTCGCGAGCCTATTGAAGCAATGGTGAGTCGTCCAAACGGCAGCGCGTGGCGCGCGCAGTCCAGCCTTCTCCACCACGAGTGCCTCGGCTCGGGGGTCGAGGTTCAGCACCTGCGGTTAACCAACGGCCTAAAGGTGATGCTTGCACCGCAGCCACATGCGCCACGCGTCAGCATTCAGACCTGGGTGCCCGCGGGCTCCGGCTCGGATCCGGCGCGCCTATCCGGCCTCGCGCACCTTGTAGAGCATCTCACCTATCTCAATACGCCTGGCGCCGAAAGCTATGATATCGCCGTCGACCAGCTTGGCGGTGAGTCTAACGCCACAACGTGGACGGACTGGACCCAGTTTCACCTGAGCGTGCCATCAAGTGGACGCCGTCAGGCGCTTGAGCTTGAAGCCAGCCGTTTTGCAGCGTTAACGGTGAGTGAGCCGTCTTTTTCCCGCGAGAAACGGGTGGTAGAGGCCGAGCGCCTCCAGCGCGTTGAGGGTGACCTTGAGGCGTGGGTGAGTGAGACGCTCTACATGCAGGCCTTCCGGCGTCACCCTTACCGCTACCCTACCGTCGGCACCGCGCAGGCCATTCGCAAGCTAAGCGCTGCCCACTGTCGCGCCTTTTTCGCGGAACATTACCGTCCCGAGCGCATGTGTTTGGTCGTGGCGGGCGCCTGTGGCGATGCGGGGGTGGTCGCTGAGATCCTAGCCTCGTTTGGGCAGCTTTCCGGTTCGCATGCCGGCGCGCCCAGGGACGTGCAACGGGCGCAACCAGCCGCTAAGCCCGAGGCGCCACAGCGCCGCGCGCGCCACCTATCCGTCCCCTGTGCCGGCAGATACAGCGCGCTTTCCGTTGGCTGGAAATGTCCGCCGGTCACGCACCCCGACTGGCCGGCCCTCGCGCTCTTGACCGAAGCACTCGCAGGCGAAGGCGCGCTCGCTTTGCCCGAGGCCCTCAGTGCCGTGGTGGGGCCCTACGCCGAGCACTCGGTGGAGCTCACGCCCTTTGCGCATACCGGGTTGTTGGAGGTGTTTGTGGCTTTTCAGCGTCCGCTTAGCCTGGGCCGTCCGCCGGAGGTGGCGTTGCAGGCGGAACTATTGCGCGCGGCGCGCCAACTCCGCGAGACGGACCTCGAACGCGCCCGTTTGCAGCTTGCGCTGCGCGCGCAGGTGGCGCTCGAAAGTGCCCACGGGCGCGCCACCGAAGTCGGTTTCTCTACAATGCTTTTTGGCTCGCTTGATGCGCTGGCTCAGAAGCTCGCGGGTTATCCACAGGAGACCCTTCCCTCGCTCCGCCGCGTGGCCGAACGCGCCCTCAAGACAGCCGGGCGAACAGCGGTGCACGCGGCCCACACCGCCCACCTGCAGACGGGAAGCACGCGCGCAGCCAAGACACGCGTACGCCAGCCTTCCGTAACCGAGCGTTGCCGGGGAGAGCGGGCCGCATGAGCGACCTAAGCACGCCCACCCTTGCGCGCCTCGCGGCGTTCCCTGGATGGGAAGGGGCCCTTGCGCGCCAGGGTCAGACACGCTTTCAGTCATCCACGGGCATGGCTGTCATTGTGGAGCAGGACAGGACCGCGCCGTTTACGACCGTCGAACTCGCCCTCCGCCGTGGCTTGGAGGATGAGGACGCCACGGAGTTTGGTGCGACGTGGCTGCTCCTCTCCCAAATCCTCGGCGGTATCCCTTCTTGCTACACCTCCCAGTCCGCGAGCCCCGTGGCCGGTCTGGCGGAGCGCGGGGTGGCGTTGCGGCGCGAGGTCCAAGGGCAGGTGGCACGCCTCGTCGCGACGCTGCCATCGAGCCAGCTACCCGTCTTTCTGACCGCACTGGGCCAAGGATTATGTTGCTATCGCACGGTGTCGGGCCTGAAGCGTGCCCGGGCTGCGGTGGGTCGGGAGCTCATGCCTGGCCATCTCAACGATGAAGAGCTTGCGCGGTTGCTGCTTACCGTGCCCGAGTCGGCATCGGTCTGGCCGCCGGCTTCCCCGGATCTTGCGCATCTGACGCCCGCTAGCCTCAACGCGTTTCAGGCTCGGACCCTCGTAGGCTCGAATCTCGTACTCGGTGTCGCCGGGCCTCACTCCCTTGCAGAAGTTGCGCTCCACGTTGGCGGTAGCTTCAGTCAACTGCGCCCGGGTCGCGCGGCGAACAGCCGCGCGCTCGCAGGATGCACGTTGTCCGGCCGCGGTCGCGGGCGTCCTGCAAGACCGCGGCTCGTGCAGGACGGCAGCGCTTTCGTTGCACGCGCGGCGCGCGGACCGGCGGGTGTGCTGCTCGCCCTGGGGGCAGCGCGCGGTCGACAGACGGACCCGCTGGCGCTGCTGCTCGCGCATCACATCCTCGGTGGTTCCTTTGCTTCGCGCTTAGTTCGGGCCTTGCGGTCGGAGCACGGACTGGCCTACGCCACCCATGCATCCCTTGATTTTCACGCCCGCGGTGAGCAGCTCACCCTCTGGGCCGCGCCGCGTAGCGAGGACGTCGGCGCCACCATGGCAGTGATGCTCGAGGTCGTGGGGCGCTTCGCCGAAGAGGGCCCCTCCCCTGCGGAACTTCAGCGGGCCAAGCACGTGTTGACGTTGCAGCAGCGCGGCGTCTGCGAAACCGCCGGCGAGCGATTGCGTGAACGTGTCGACCTCGACGTCTGGGGACTTGCCTCGGGTGGCAGCCAGGGTCTTGCGACTCGCCTCACCACATTAACGGCGGAAGCGGTGCGTGCCGCCATCGCTGAACGTACCGCTCGCTATTGGGTCATTGTCGACAACGAAGCCGCCAGCGAGCGCGACTGGTTTCGGACAGCGCAGCGACGCGCCCCCTGCGATACCTGGAGCATCGGCTCCCGAGACGGACGACTCCTCAAGCGCCTTGCGCGAGAGTGACCACGCGCCCCTTCGGCTCACGAGTGTGCTCGTGAGGGGGTGGGCCTGCGCTGGCAACGGGGTGAGCTTCACGCCCAACAGCACGGGGACGATTTAGAACGTTCCCCCGGGCAATCCGCCCCGCAACTTCCTCCGCGTAGTGGCCGATAGTGTGCCATGTTGCGCACACGGTACGCATCGCTCCGCCACCACGGGTCTCGGGGCATCGCAGATGACCTGGCTCTCTGGACTTCGACCTCCGCCAACCACCCACTGGAGGCATCCGCTGCCTCACGCGGCAGCGCCGCGTTCGCCCTTCGCGGGGTATGCTTGAGCCTTGGGTTATGCGCTGCGTTCGCGCCGCTAGCTGTCGCCGCACAGGACGACCTCGAAGGGTGTTTAGCGCCCCATCCCCGCGTAGAGCGGGCCCTAGCGCATTTTGGGTCCGCTAAGCGCGCGTCCGAACTCACGCACCGCGCTCGGCTGCGAGCCTACCTACCGCGGGTGAGCATGGGCGGGCATTTCGGTAACGGGCTCAACTGGAACCAGGCTGTGGACTTGCTTGGAGAATCGCTGCGGCTACGCGGTGGTCGCAACTACTCCTTCAATGTCCGGCTTACCTTCGACCTCGCGTCCGCGGCGCTCTCGCCTCACGAGCTTGCGGCACGTCGTCTGCGCGCGGCCCAAATGCAGGCCCAGGAGGTGCGCACACAACAGGTCTATAAACGCTATGCCGCCTGGCGCGCGGCCTGTTGCGAAGCCCGAGACGCGGGCACGAGTCCCGCTCTTGTGCGTTTAACCGTGGAACTTGCGCTGCTGCTCAATCTGCCCGCATCGGAGCTAAGTTGCGGTCCTGCGCGCACGGCGTTGGCGCAGCGCTCGCCTACGCAGCACTAACGGAATCCCAAGGGCGAAGGCCATCCAGCAGCAGGATTCCAACGCCGAAGCGTTCCCTCTGGCGCCGCTCACGGCGCAGCCGGAACTCGCGACGCGGCAAGGTTCACCACTTTCGCAGTCGGGTTCGAAACCGCCGACCGGTGTGGGGTCACAGGGCAGAGCAACCGTCCGGGCGCCGTAAATGGCACAAAAACCGGCGATGTCGTCGGGATGGAGGGTGCGTTTGCTGGTTTCTCCGGGGTTTTGCGAACGAAACATCGTCGCTGTGACCGGCTCGTCGCCGGGATGCGCCAAGCCGAGCAAATGCCCCACTTCGTGGGCGAGAACGTTTTCGACGTCCAACCGGGACCGATCCTCGCCAAGACAGTTTTCTTGCAGACACTGCTGGAAGGACCAGGTCTGCGCGTTGAGCAAGATGTCTACATCGACGATTTCACCCGTCCGCGTGTTGAACGACAACAGCGTGCTCGCCTGGGCGTTCGGGTTCAGATCCACCCGCTCACCCAGCCGGCGCGGTGGCCAGATCTCAGAAAAGCTGACCACGTTCGCATTGCCGCGGTCCCTGCAGAACTCCGCCTCTTTACATAGCGCAGGCTCGCTTGTGAGCTGCGCGTGAAAGTGGGGCGTGTCGCTCGCGTCGCAAAGGCGAGACACCCACGTTTGGAAGGCCCGCTGCGTCGCGCCGCGTACGGTATCCTCACTGAGCCCTTGGGTGTTGCGCGCATCTACCGAATAGGAAATGCAGCGATTCTCCCAAGCGAGGGGGACGCCCTCATCCGAGCATTCCTCACCGCCCTCGGTGGTCATCTGGCAGAACGCGGCTGCGCGTTCGGGATATACCTGCGTTGCGCTCATCACGGCGACCACGGCAAGCGGGACCATCCTTGCGCTTTGTGGCCCCCACCTGCCCCTCCCAGGCCACTTCAAGCGCGATCCCCCCGGCGAGCATCCGCGGCGAGCAAGCGAAGCTGGTGCACGCCTGGCTGGGTCCGCAGCGCCGCCGCAGGTCGGGAGCTTGCTGCCGGAGCGGGCGTGGTGGCCCGCGGCTCGATGTCCCGCAGCTGCGTTCGCCAGGCTTGCCCTAGGAGGCGCTGGAGTTTGGCGACTGAAATGATGCCGCGGTCGAGCTGCCAGAGCCTAAGTGACCCGCGGTGCTCACGCAGCATGAGCAGGTAGGTCCCTTCGATGACCGGTCTTGGGCTGCCGACAAGCAACATGCCGTCCTCGCCGATCTTGCCACCGGGTAGCACGCAAGACACCGTGTCCAATGCATCGCCCTTGAAAGTGTTCAGCACCTCGAAATAGTGCTCGGTGAAGATGATGCCGTCGGCGCGGAATGTTCGCCGGTAGGCGAGTCGCCCCTCGACGACCAGGTCGGTTGCCCGAACCCCCTCACCGAGTTGCCGCCATAAGCGCCCCACTTCCGTGTCGGGCGTAGCCGCCTGGACGGCCTCCGTATTGAGCATGCTAAGCGCGATGCCGAGGGTCGCGATGAGGGCCCGTTGGCCAGCGCTCTCGTAGGGTTCGAGCAGCAGGAGCAGGCTGCCGACGAGGGCGAGGCCGCTCATCACGAGCGCGCGCTCGGGGCTCAATGCGCTAACTACGCCACTATAGCAGCCGCATCCGAGATCGAGTCCGCGGATGCGCGCCTGAATCAACGCCACCACGGCAACGAGTGCGAGCAGCGCGGTCGCGGCGGCGGCGCCTCGACGCGCGACTCCCGTTACCAGCGCGGCGCCCAGGACAAAGCCGACCATGGGCAGGATCGCGGCTGCCCAACCCACCACAACCGGAGAGAGCAGCTGAAAGTTGCCGAGCTGCGCGGCGAAGGGGCCGGGTTGAACGAGCTTGGGCCAGGCGAGATAGAGCAGCCAGCCGCCTAGGAGCCAGCGCAGCGCCAACGCCGGCCAGAGCATTAACGTCGCTCGGGACTCCGTCTCGCTACTCACGGGCGCCCCGCGGGTGGTTGGGGGGCAGGGCTTGCGGGGGCGCGGGGCAAAGCGCGCAGGGTCCGGTCTCCGTCGGCCCCTGGTTGGCAAGCCACCCACTGAAGCTGCCCTCCATAAGGCGAAGGTCCTCGAGTCCGCCGAGTTGCAGTAGGCGCGCGAGCGTCCGCGCCCGCTTGCAGTCGAGTTCGCTGTCACCGTAGATGACCACAGCATCCGCTGTGGCGAGCAAACTCACGAGTTCAGGGTCCACTGAGCCGAAAAAAGCGGGAGCGTTGAGGGCCCCAGCGACATGCTCCGCCTCGAACTCGTGGCGAGGCCTCGCGTCGATGAAGGCCACGTTTGGGTTGGCGTGCAGCGTGCGCGCTTCGGCTTGGCGAATCCAGGGCGCCGCGAGGGCGTCGCGGTCTAGGCTCGCCGCACATGCCCCTTGGGTGTGCGCAGTCGCCGAGCTCACCGCGAAGCCGCGGACGCGGCCCACCAGGGTTCCGAGCAAGCTACCCAGCGCGAGTAGCGTTAAGCTTTGCAAAACTAGGTAACGCACGTTGTCTCGGAAAGGCCTGCGAAAGCACCCAGTCGTGGCGCGCTGGGGGGAGAAGGTCTTAAAGACGCCCGCATCATGACGTGTCTGCGGATGCCTTGCGGCGGTCCTCCCATCGCGCGGGAACACCGCCAGAAACGCCCCCACGGTGGGAAACTAGCGTCCACTATCGCGCCCATGACGCTTACAAGCGTAGCGCATCTCGCGGGTCCATGAATACCCCATGCGTGTGCCGAGTACAGAAGGGCCCAAGCGCCCGCACCTCCGAACGCGCGGTCTGAGCCGAGCCCGGGTGCAGACCCTTCCCTTGACCAGCCGCTAAGCGCAGGGGCACATGCGACACCTACCTCTGCGCGTCTGGTTAAGGGCCTGAGCCGGCCGTCCGCCCTCGCCGACAATCTCGGGCGTGCCTTACCGAACACGCAGCTCGCTGATCCGATGATGCAGGGTCAAATGCAGCACGGACCGGTTCGATAGGCGTTGCGGGGGCGCGCCCCAAGCCAAAAGTCTCCGGGAACGAGCGCGCGGGCGTTGGGCTCGCGCGCGCAGCTTGCGTGGGACGCTTTGTAGGCTCACGGAACAGCGTGATGCGAATGACACAACGCGCCCGTCCAAACGCTAGATGCCAGGTCTCCTTCAGCGACGGGCTTCCGCGGAACAGTGTGCCGAAGGGCCATCAGGGCCGCCAGCGCGCCCTCGAAGCCGTAGCACTCTGGGGTACCCGAGCCTCATACCTCGGGCCGGTCCGCGCCTGTGCAGTGTGGCTGAGTGCCTACGTGTGGGTTGGCACGTTCGCGGGCTGTGTGGGGCCGGGCTACATGGCGAACAAGTCCGCCGCGATGCTCGCGGTAGCGGAGCCAGCGGTGGCCAGCCACTGGGACGCGGAGCTCGTCGCACAAGCGCTTCCCGGGCAAATCTTGCAGCTAGAGGGCCTGTTGCGGGCGTCTCCGGAGAATCTTGACCTCACATTGGGGCTCGCGCGGGCGTACCTCGGCTACGCCTACGGCGTCGTCGAGGAGGAGCTCGAGCAGCGCGCCCTGCAGTCGCGGGTCGCGTCGGGCGGGGCAGGGGGATTAGATGCCCTGGCAGAGGCAACAGACCCGTCCGGAGCCGACTTGCCCTCTGTGGGTGAGCTTTCGTACCTTCCGGGCACACGCGCCCAGGTGCTGCGCGACCGGGCAAGTCGCATTTACGAACGCGTTCGCGTCCTTGGGGGCAACGCCCTGGAGCAGGTTCGGCCTGGGTACATCGAGGCTAAAGAGCAGGGTCCTGCCGCGCTAGAACGCTACAGTGCAGCCCTAGGAGATGGCGACCACGATGCGGCGCTCCTGCTCGCTACTGGGTTGGGTTGGGGTGCCTGGATCCAAATGCAAGACCAAGCGCCTGCGGCGGTAGCCGAGTTGCCGCTGGCGCGGGTGCTCGTCTTGCGCGCCGTCGAACTTGCCCCCGAACTCGATGGCGCAGCCGGTCTCATCTTCCTCGGTTCTGTGGCGGCCGCGCTCCCGAAGGCGGCGGGCGGTGACGCCGAACATGCGCGCGTCCTCTTTGAGCGTGCCCTAGAACTCACCGACGGCGAAGCCCTCGGTGTGCACCTCGCCTACGCGCGCGAAGTCGCCGTGCGCCACGAAGACAAGGCACTCTTTTCCAGGCTCATCGGCGCCGCCCGAGCATCCGGGGTACCGCCAGGCTCCGGCGGGGCGCGCTTCCGGCTGGCGAACGCCTTCCATGCGCCAAGGTTGCGTCGCCTTACGCAGACACACTGCGAATGGCTTGGCGCAAAGGGCTGCGCCCCACACACTGAAGGCTCATGACGTTGTTTTTGAAATCTATCCCTTGTGGTGTGCGTCTCAGCCGTATGACGACCGAGCATGCACGATGTGTCAGTGGTGGGACGACGCGACTTCCCGGTGTGCAGCCGGCGTGCGTGTTGAGAGGGCTGTCCGGAGGTGCCCACGCGCTCTCCCGTCGAAGGGCAAGTGGGTGGGCCGTGCGCTTCGGTCTCGCAGGCGCTGTCGGTGTGTGGGCGCTTGCGTTCACCGGCGCGACGGTGCTGGCGCAGCCCGCATCCGCCCGGGGGCCGCAAGGGGGGAAGTCCGAGGACGCCTCGCAGCCGAAGCCCGAGCCCCAGGTGCTGAAAGCAGGCTTGGTCGGCCCCAAGGATTCCCCGTGGTCGCAGGTATTCTCGGCGCTGGACCGTACCCTAAGACACCAGAGCAAGGGCGAAGTCTCGCTGGAGCTAAGTCCCCTTGGTTTGGAGGTGGACGAAGTGACGCTGGTCTCCGAAGCCACGTTCGATGTGCTGGCACTGACATCGACGGGTGCTTGCGCCCTCGACGACGGCCTGTGCCCGCGCCCCGGCGTTAAGTCGGCGGCCAAGGTCCTCGCTTCACCGGAGCTGGCAGCACGGCTAGCGAAGCAAGGTTGGGTACTCTTAGGTGGCGGGGTCGCCGGCGCCGTCCACCTCTTTTCGACGGAGGTTGCAGCGGAGGAAAAGCCTTCCGCCCCTGCGCGCGCCTGGGTGATGCGTGGCGAAGAGCCGCTCTACACGTCCTTCTTCAAGAAGCGCGGCGCTTCCGTCGTGGTTGCACCCTTGGCCGAGGCGCCCGTCGTGCTCAAAAAGCGGTCGCCGCTTATCTTCGCTTCGACCCCGCTCGCAGTGGTGTACTTCCAGTGGCACCCCGAACTCAAGCGTTACAGCGAAGCTCCGATCGGCGATTTTCTCGCCGTCACCGTCCTTAGGCAAGCGAAGTGGGCCTCCCTCAGCCCCGAAGGACAACGTGCGCTCAAGGAGGCCTTCGCCAAAGCCAACCGCATTCTCCTCAGCATGTTGCAAAAGAAGAGTAGTGAGAGCCTGAACGTGCTTTCAACCCTCGGTCTGAAGCCCGCGAAGCTCTAACACTGTCTCGTTAGCGACATGCGTGATCGGTTAAGCGAGCTGCGTGTTCGGTTGAGGGTCTGTGCTCGAGCGCCCACCGCCAAAAACCGCAGCGAACTTAAGGAACGCGCGGGATGTTTGGCGAGGACGCACGGCCGGCTCAGGCCCTTAACCGGACACGCATGCGTTAGCGACGATCGTTCAGGCCACGGACCGTTCTAAGCCGTGTACGCTGGCGTGTGCTAATCGCTGTGGGTTTCGGCGTCGGTGAGGCCGTCTAGGGGGTCTGAGCTGTTCAGAACCGCTTTGACCGTCAGGTGTCGGAGGGGGTTGCTGGGGTCAACACGAGGTGTACTTACGCGCCGAGCCAGCTGCGGGTTGGGCGCGGAAGCTACAGCCGGCGGTGTGCTCCAGACGGCGGGTGTCGCTTTTGTCCACCAAAAGGATTCGCGGCGCGGCGATGCGGTCGTCCCGTACGAGGTCCCCGCGCGGGCGTTGCTGCTGGCATTCGACGAGAAGGCGCGGTCGGATGCTGCTTTGCGCTGCGCCGTTGCCGACTCGTCGTAGCTGCCGCGGGGAGATGCGCCGTGTGCCACAGGTTCGCGCAGCAGCGCCACGAGCTGGGGTTGACCGCTCACCGACGCGAGACGAATCGCGCTGTTGCCAGTGTAGGCTTCCGACTTGGGCAGGCGCATGCCTAGGTAGGCCTGCGTCCAGCGCTCTAGATGCTCGGGTTTGCCGAGGGTCACCTGCCGCCGCAACGTGCCGCCCTCAAACACAAAGAAGGTGGCCGTTTGCCCTTCAACCACCACCAGCGCCGTCTCCGCGGGCTGGAGGGCGACGACAGGGTCTAGCGCTTTCGGTACGCCCTCGCCGGACGCTGCGCGTACCAGCCTCACGCTGCGCTGGTCGTCCAGGCCCGGGGTATCTACCAACTGGTCCAGTACCAGAGTGGGGCCGCTCCCCCAAGCCGGAAGCACCAAACGAACCGGCGAAGCGGAGGTCCCGCTGCGCGTGCTCGAGGGCATCGCTCCCGTCCACCATGTGCGTTCAGCGGATGCGCGTAGCGGCGTTAACGCAACGAGCAGTACGGCCACCGCAAAACCACAGCACACGCGATCCACCCACGCAGCGCGATCCCGAGACTCAGGGCCAACATGGCGTCCGAGCGTAGGCAACTCGGTGCACCCTGATTGCTGCGCGTTGGTTCGACTCGGTTCCGGTAGCCCCACATGTCGAAGGGCTGCAGACATCGTACCAGCGCGGCGCACACG
>SLEO01000088.1 GCA_007124745.1 Myxococcales bacterium | reverse complement strand
GCTCGCGAATCTCTCCCATTTCGACGAAAGACTCGGTGAGCCGCGCCTTCTGTTCTTGAAGGTGGGGGCTCACTAGCGCCTCGACATCGCGCCAGCGCTGGAGCGAGCCGTAGAGGTCTGCGAGCTCGCGAACCACGCGCGGGTCGCGCTCGAAACGCGCACTGACCTCTTCCCAGGTAGCCACCGCCTCTCGAGTTTCGCCGAGCGCATTTGCCTGAACCTCAGCGATGTCGATAAGGTCGAGCCGACGTTGCCAATCGGGCACCTCGGCGCGAACGCGCTGCCGCAGCGCGACGACAAGCGCCGGCCAGTTCTCTGCGGTGCGCAGTAAATCAATGAGCGCGTCGAGCGCCGCCCAGTCCGTCGCATCGGCGTTGACAAGCTCGCGCAGCGCCACCGCCGCGACGTCGAACTCCCCAAGCTCTCGCGCGCGGCGCGCAAGCCTCCAGCGGGACGTTTGACGCGTCTGAACATCGCCGGCAGCGTCTGCCGCGTGGCGCAAGGCGCGCAGCTCAGCCTCCGAACTTTCGCCCAGCGCGTAAATCTCCGCAAGGCGCGACGCCACCTTGAAGACCTGCGTCGGCGCATCCGCCAGTGTCGGCAGGAGGTTTTCGTAGAGCGCGGCCGCCGCTTCGATATCCTCAAGCTCGGCGGCATAGATTTCCGCCGCATCGCCTACGAGGCGTTCACGAATGTCGAGGTCCGCCCGCGGCAATCGGCTCGCCGCGGTCACCAGCGTCTCCGCCATGCGCCGACGCTGCTTGGCACCCTTGGCCAAGTGGTCGAGCAGTGCCTTGGCGTCGAGACTCGCGGGCTCGGCGATAAGCCAGTCCCCCGCGGCCTGGAGTGCGCGCGTCTCATCGCCCGCTTCCTGAGCCAGAAGCGCAAGCTCCTCATTGAGCTCAGCGAGCATACCGGGCTCTTCACAAAAGGCGATGCCGCGCTCGATGTTCTCGGCGAGGCGTGCGTGTTCACCGGCCTCGCGCAACGTATCGCGCAACGTTTTCAGCGCGCCGTACCGCGCCTCAGACTCCGCGGCCTCGTCGCTCAGGACCGCTTCAAGGCCAGTGAGCGCCGCCGCACGTTCCTTAGGAGCGTTGGCCAGACACCATTCGAGCTCGACAATAGCCGCCGAAGCACGCCCTAGGCGCGTACGCTGAAGCTCGGCCAGGGCGATGCGCGTCGCACCACCCTCGGCGCCTTCACGCTCGGCGCGCTGCCTTAAGGTGACCGCTAGGTCCTCCCAACGCTCGTGGCGCTCAAGCAGGCGCTCCAGCGTGGCGAAGCGTCGCAGATTCGCCTCATCGAGGTGCACGAGCTCCGTCAGGTAAGCGATGGCCTTATCGGGCCGCGCCGCGAAATCCTTGGCGCACTGCGAGGCTTCATCGAGTGCCTGAATGCGCTGCGCGGGGCTGAGCTTCTGCGCCAGCGCGCGGTCGTAGAGACCGAGCACGTCGCTCCAGCGTTCCTGGCTGGTGTAGAGGACGCTGAGGCGTTCGATGGCCCACCAGTGCGCTTGCACATCCAGCGTGAAGAGGGCTTCTAAAAAGGCAGAAAGCTCGACGGAGCCATCGCCGAACCATTCCTCGTGGAAGCGCAGCGCGCGCGTCACCAATGCTTGAGCGTCTTCGCGCTTATGGAAGGCGGGCAACCGTTCGCGGAGGGTCGCGGCGAGCGCCTTGGCAAAGTCAGGGCTTTCCGCAGCCTCCTTGATCTCGTCCCAGACGCCAGGGGTGGCCGCATCCGTGATGAGGTGGTCCACAAGGGCAGCGGCGCGCGCAGCGCTTGATTCTGGTTCGGAGGGTCGAGGATGCACGCTGGTTGTCTCCGGTTCTAGGCTGGCCATAGCTCTCCGAGCGCACACTGGTGGGCATGGGTACCCAGCATCAATTTGCCTGTGGCGTCAGGGTTGGGCGGCGCCTTTTGGCCCCACTTCGTCCCTGCACCCACGCGTGCGCAACCTCCAAGTTACCAGACCTCCAAACATCATGGGTACAAAAATACACAGCAGCACCCCAGCAAGCCATGCCGGACGCCTAGCATTCGCCTCTAGCAACCAACGCGAGCGGAGGCCGTCACCGAACGCGATGCTTTTGCGCTACACTAGACGTTTGGACAGGGGTACGCGCGATTGGGCGGCAAGAAGCAACCATTAACATTTAGTCTAGCGAACGAAGAGATTCCGGAGTCCGCGCTGGATGGTGCGGATGAGACCAGCGCGGTGAGTTCCGAGCTGTTCTCTGAGGTGCCGTTGCCGCGTGCCCTCTTCGTGACGGTCCACGATGCGACTCGCTTCGAGTGGCGCATACGTATCCCCATTGACGCGGCGGGCCCCATGTCCTTTTCGAGCGTGACCGAGTTCGAGCTGCCGTCGGACCGACTGCCTGTCAGCGCGGGCTGGGACCACATGCAAACCTTCGCGCGCATCGACCGCGCAGCGCAGGTGCCGAGCGCGCCCGGCTCCGTTCGACCTGCGCCGCTGGGGAAGAAGTCCTCCGAGCTGCGTCCCGGCAAGCGCGATGGCGCGACGCGACCGGCAGAAGAAACGCCCATGCTGGATGAGCTGCTATGGGCGAGCGAGCGCCTGGACCGAGTGGCGAGCGGTGCAGACCGGCACCTGTCTCACCTTAGCGCGCAGATTTCTGAGGAGGAAATCCGCGTCCATGCAGCCTCATTGCTCGCATGGGTTCGCGTCGCCGAACAAGCCCTCGACCGCTACCACGCCGCTTCAGACGCTGCGCGCAACGTCCATTCGAATCCGAAAAGCGCCTGGAACCTCGCAGACGAGTACATCAGCGCCATCACGCTTAAAGTGCTTGGGAGCATCGCAAGCCGGGCCATCGCACTTCACCGCGGCAAAGACTGCGACCTCGGGCGCGTCCTGGCCCGCGTCGAAACACTTTTGCGCGCGGAAAGCGAGTGGCGCGCGGCGCACCATCTACCCTTGCTCGATGGCAAGGGCCGAAGCACCGAAAGCTTCATGGCGCGCTACAGCCAACTCAAGAAGCATTTCCAGCGGCGGTCCTACGTGGAGGTTGTTCATTGGGATGTCGCCCAACGGCTGCACAACTGGGCCTCGGCGGCCGTGGCGCTCGTGGCTTCTTTTTGGGCTCTAGCCTGGCAGCTCTTTTTCTTGGACCAGCTCAGCACCACCGCAGGCCGTGTCGGTTCGACCTTGGCGCTCCTCGCGGTACTTGGTGGACTCGTCTACGTCATCAAGGACCGCATCAAGGACATCGGCCGCGTCTGGATTGCGCGGGCTGTCAGCCGCTACTTCGCCCAGCGCATCACCGAGTGGCGCATGGGCAGCAAAACAGGTGATCAGGCGCACCTTAAGCTCGGACGCGCCAAAGAAACCCTGGAACGCGTCCGCGGCACCAGGAACGACCCACTCAACCCCGACGGTGGCGACGACTTCCCTTTTGTGAGCGTCCGCTTCACGCAGACGGGCAAACTTGAAAAAGACGCGGTCCGGGCGCTGTCGGGCACCACATTGCAGCTCATTTTCCGCTTCGATGTCTCGACCATGTTACCTTGGCTGCACGACGCGAAGCTTCCCCTCGCGGTCGTCACCGGCAAGGGCCTTGAAGTCATTAACGCCCGCCGCAGCTACCGCATTCCCTTCACTTCGGACCTCAAGCTCAGACACCAGCACTTCACCCTTCGCGCAACCCTGATCGTGAACAAGCAAGGCCTCAAGCGGATTGAGGATGCCGAGTTTGGCTCGTAGCGCCTTGGTGGCGGCGCGATACCAACAGGAACGCTTGGGCCATGGCCACCCCGCGGTCTTCTAGAGATCGGCTCAAGTTAGCCCACGTAGCGCTAGAGCAAGACCGAAGGAGCCGCTGTCTTGCCAAGCTGACCCATAGTGCCGAGCACTTGACGCAACGCTCCCGTCACCGCTGAGGAGGAGGGAAGACGCGGCCTACGCCCGCAAGTCGGCGTGCGCGGCGGTGAGGATGTCACAGGCGAAACCTTTGATGCTTGATTCGCTTGGACCTTCAACCAGTACGCGAAGCTTGGGTTCGGTGCCGGACCAGCGGACCAGCACGCGACCGTCGGCACCGAGCGCCCGCTCGGCGGCGTGTATGGCGTCTTGGGTCAGCTTGAGGGTATCGAGTGGTCTGCGCGCGGGCATCACTTCGCTGAGCAACACCTGGGGTACGCGCTCAAGCGCTCCCGCCGCCAGCTCGGAAAGGGGCCGGTCTTCACGCAGGATGACCGCGAGCATTTGCAGGGCGCTCATCAGCCCGTCGCCGGTGGTCGCGTGCTCAAGGAAGACAAGGTGGCCGGACTGCTCACCGCCGAAGGTGAGGCCAGACTTGCGCAGCGCCTCGACGACGTAGCGGTCGCCGACGGCGCAGCGCTCCACACGCCCGCCTTCGCGTTCGAGTGCGCGCTCAAGGCCAAGATTGCTCATCACGGTCGCGACCATGGCTTTGCCCTGGAGCCGGCCCGTCCGTAGGCGGTCGAGGGCGCAGAGCGCAAGGATGGCGTCGCCATCGACCACCGCGCCGGTCTCGTCGATGAAGACCGCGCGGTCGGCGTCGCCATCGACGGCGATGCCGACATCTGCGCGCTTCTCTCGCACTAGAGCGGCGCAGCGCTC
>SLEO01000141.1 GCA_007124745.1 Myxococcales bacterium | reverse complement strand
CGTCCTGCGTAATGGCGCTGTCGTCGACGACTTGCTTAACAAGGCCGAAATCGAGCACCTTGACCCGGTCACCCTCGCCGCCCGCATCGCTAAGCATGATGTTGGAAGGCTTGATATCGCGATGCACGAAACCAACGCGATGCGCTTCGCGTAAGGAGCTGACAACGCCTAGAAGCAGGTAAGCGACACGCTCCGGGCACTGGGGCCCGTAGCGCCGCACAAGCAGCTCTAGGTCAATGCCATCGATGTATTCCATGGCGTAGAAGAACACGCCGCTTTCGGTGCGCCCGTAATCGAAAATGGCAATGGTGTGCGGGTTGGTGAGCTGCGCGGTCAACTGTACTTCGCGTTCGAAGCGGGCGATGGCCTCGTCCGAAGCCGCTGCCGCTCGGATCATCTTGACGGCGGTGGGCCTGCGCAAGAGCGCGTGCTCCGCCAGATAGACTGCCCCCATGCCCCCTTCCCCGATCTTGCGCTTCAAGTGGTACTGTCCGAGCTTTTCAACGCGGTCGACCCGCCCTCGCAGGCGCCTCACTACTACGGAGTAGACCAACCCGACAAGGGCTCCGAAGAGCAGCAAGCCTCCCAGCACCCACAGAACGGTGTGCAGCCCAGCGCGCAAATCGTAAGCCTCGCGCACCGCCACCTCGCTCGCGATACCAAAGCCTAGGTCAGCAAGCCAGCGCCAGGAACCCACCACTTCTCCGCCGTGGTAGCTACGATAGCCCTCTAGTTCTGCGTCCGTGTGGCCCCGGGTCGCGCTACGGGCCAGCAGCGTGAGCGGCCACTCGGTGGAGGCGCTCGGAACGTTTGCATCGGCTTCGAGCAGATCGGATCCCGGGTCAGCAAGCTGGATATCGACACGGGCGCCGCCAACAACTTGGCCAGCGATGGGTACGTCCGCGAGTGCGTGAGCAAAGCGACTAGCCGACAACATCACAGCGTCGCTGTTGAAAACGAACGTTTCACCGCTGTCACCGAAAGCGAGCATGCCGAGGACGTCGGAAAACACCACCCGTGGAAGTGAGCGCAAACCGAGCGTTGCGCGGATTTTGCCTTGGCTGTCCTTGACGGGGGCTTCGGCAATGAACACGTGCTCCGGGTGCGCCAATGCGTCCTCCGCATTAAGCCCGTGGATCGACACGCGCTGCGGCAGGGAAAGCGCGACGTAGCCGTCGAAGGCTCGCCGCATGAAGGGCTCGGCGCGCAACGCTGAATGGGTGCCGATGCTGGCTTCGTTGTCTGCGGCGAGCACCGTCCCGTCGAAGGCGGTAAGTGCAAAGCCTTCGAGTTGATGTCGGGTGAGCACCTCGATGAGTTGTTGTTGTAGCGCCTCCTGCTCTGGCGCGATGGCGAGGGCATCGCGAACGTCTTCGGCGGTATCGCCAGCGGCGGCGCGACGCGCCAAGAGCGCTTCGACTAGCGCCACCACCCGCGCATCCGCCGCTGCGGTAAGCGCGGCCGCACGCTGCCCTTCAAGATACAGACGGACCGCTTGCTCGCCTCCGTTCAGGGTCACCTCGAGTTGCCGCCAGAGACCATGACGCGTGGTCTCGTCGACGGTTCGCACCGCCCACAAGCCCGCGATGGCGACGGTAAGCGCGAAGAGCAGCGGTATCAGCGCGTAACGCCAGGATACACACCACCTCCAGACCCGGCGCCCGAGCCCAACGTCGTTTCCCGATGCAGAGCGCTGCTCCCGCGCTACGCCGAGTACATCCTTCGGTAGAGCGAGGCGCGTATCCGTCGTGGTGGGCTTAGCCATGAGGTCCGAATCCTTAACGCTTTGGGACGGGCGCGCGCGCAAGGGTCATAATGCGAGCTCAGCGCTCGCGGATAACGTTATGCAGGCTGGCATACGAGCCCGACCTACTCAAGAAGTAGGACCGGCTCGCGCTCAAGCATCCCAAGTCTCTGCCTACTGTGGCTCCACTATCGCGCTGGCCGAATTCCTACTTCAGTGACACGTCTTGGCCTGAAGAAATGACGATGAAGAACGCAGCGGCCCGCAACGGATGTCAACTCATCACCTACGCCGACAGTCTAGGCGGCAACCTTAGTGCGCTACGCACCGCATTGGACGGACCGCTAGGAGACGCTGTGGTGGGCGTTCACTTATTGCCATTCTACCCGTCCTCCGGAGACCGCGGCTTCGCCCCGCTCACCTTTGACGAAGTGGATGAAGCGTTCGGTTCGTGGGCTGATATCGAGAAGCTGACAGAGCGTTACGACGTCATGGTGGACTTCGTCGCCAATCACCTGTCGCGCAGGTCGCCGTACTTTCTCGACTACTTGGAAAAAGGTTCGAGCTCGGCCTACGCCGACCTCTTCCTCACACCCGAAAGCCTGTCGCCCACAGGCAGCATCAGCCCCCAGGATTTGGCAAAGATTTACACACGGAAACCGCGCGCTCCGTTCATAGAGGTACAGTTCGCGGACGGCACCAAGCAAAACGTCTGGTGTACGTTCGGCGAGGAGCAAATCGACCTTGATTGGCGCTCCGAGGTAACGCGAGCGTTGGCACGCCAGTGGCTCGAAGGCCTCGCAGAGCGGGGCATCCGTTTCCTACGCGTCGACGCCTTCGGCTACGCCGTGAAGAAGCTGGGGACTTCTTGCTTTTTCGTTGAACCCGAGATGTGGGAGGTGCTTGGCCTGATTCGCGACGCGGTGGCAAACGCTGGTATCGAACTCTTGCCGGAAGTGCATGCAGAGTACCAGCTCCAGCATGCCATTGAGCGCCACGGCTACTACGCCTACGACTTTTGTCTGCCCATGTTGGTGCTGCACGGGCTCTTCAGCGGCGATTCAGCACCGCTAAAGCACTGGCTCGCCACCTGCCCCAGGCGTCAGTTCACGACGCTGGACACCCATGATGGGTTACCCGTACTAGACGTGGCTGGTCTACTCGACGAAGCGCAAATCAAGGCAACGACGGACGCGCTCTTCGCCCGAGGCGGCAATGTGAACCGGCGCTACAGCTCCGCCGAGTACGACAATCTCGACATCTACCAGATCAACTGCACTTACTACTCGGCGCTCGGTGAAGATGACGCGGCCTATCTGCTCGCGCGCGCCATTCAGTTTTTCACACCAGGCATTCCCCAGGTCTATTACGTCGGTCTGCTCGCCGGCGTGAACGACCTCGACAAGGTCGAGCTGACCCGAGCGGGCCGGGATATCAACCGCCACGACTACACAGACCATGAGATTCGCGATGCCGTCCAGCGCGATGTGGTTCAGCAACTGTTGGCGCTCATGCGCTTCCGCAACACGTGCTCAGCCTTCAACGGCGCGATGACAATTCTAGAACAAGTCACGCATACCGACTTTGCTGAAACACCCGCGGCGAGCTTTCTTGGCGTCCGCTGGGCGCACGCCGGAAGCGAAGCCGAGCTCTACGCGGACCTGCAATCGAAGCGTTTCGTTATCCGCCATCGCGACGAGCACACCCCTTCGTGGCAAACGCTTGTGCCCAACGGAGCACGCTAGTGTGGGCGGCTATTGAAGGGGGCGGCACCAAGTTCGTGTGCGCGCTTGTAGACGAGGGCGGCGCCATCCTGCGTCAGGAGCGCTTTCCAACCGAGGCTCCTGAGGCAGTCGTTGAAAAGCTGTGTGCCTTCTACGACGACACACAGCTCCGAAGCATCGGTCTCGCATGCTTTGGCCCCCTAGAACTGCGCAGCGACGGCAGGACGCCCTACGGGTCGTTGCTCACCACTCCGAAAGCAGGCTGGAGCGGCTTTCCCCTCGGTGAGGTGCTGAGCAGTCGATTGAACGCGCCCCTCATCGCCGAAACCGATGTGAACGCTGCGGCGCTCGCCGAAGCCCGACTCGGCGCCGCGCGGGGCTGCAGCAATGTCGTGTACGTGACCGTCGGCACAGGTGTCGGCTTTGGAATTCTGGTCAACGGAACGCCTATCCACGGCCTACTCCACCCGGAACTCGGTCACCTGCTAGTGCGCCCAACACGCGATACGAATGGAGATAGCGACACGTTCGCGGGCAACTGTCCATTTCATGGGACGTGCCTGGAAGGCCTGATCAGCGGGCCTGCTATTGCCAAACGATATGGGCAGCGCGGAAAGGAGGTGCCGGCCGAACACTCTGCGGACTTGATCGCTTTGCTGGCAAACTACCTCGCTCAAGGCCTCTTTGCCGCGTTGCTTGCAGTCGCGCCTGAGCGCATCGTCCTGGGCGGCGGCGTAGGCTCAGTCCCTTCACTTCTGCCGGCGACTCGCGAGGCCCTGTCAAAACTGGCGGCGGGCTACTACACCCGGCCGGAGTTCACCCGGAACATCGAGACCTTCCTCGTAAGGTCCGCGCTGCCAGACGCTGGCTTGCAGGGCGCGCTGCTACTCGCGCGCACGGTCGAAAACCGTCACTGAGCCCGAGCGAAACTGAGGGTCCTCATCGTGGTGGAGGACATTCTCAATGGACGCTCCGTAATCCGAACGGGCTCCGACGGCTAAGGTGCTACCTGAGGCACTCAAAGCGACCTTGCCACCAAAACCAGTGAATTCATGCTCAAAGCGATGCTTAACGTAAACGCGCTCCGCCCATTCCCGATGGAAACGCTGGTAAACATGCGCCGCGCCAGACCCATAAAACGCGTCACCACCAGATGCGTCGGGCGAACTGACACCCGTTCCAGGCGCGCCATCTAGCCTTGCGCCTACCACAAGCGTGCGGCCATCGGCGGAAAGCGCCACCGCGCTTCCAAACTCGCGGGTAGACTGGGGACGCGGGGGCGTGAGATGGGCTTGCTGCTGCCAGTCTTCCGCGGCGCGCGCGAAGACGCGCACCGCTCCGGGATAAGTCGGTTCCACGATCGTTGGGTCGCCGATGGGCCCCGATACTGCCAGAAGGTTTCCATCACCCGAGAGGGCTACGTCGTATCCGAAAGACGTTCCGGAAATATCCTCAATGGCGTCCGGCAACTTGTGCTGCTCTTCCCAAACGCCTTCGCGTGATTCGAAAACATAGGCAGCGCCATCTGCAATGCTGTTTTCCGCAGCGCCGACCGCCAAGGTGGACCCAGAAGTGCTCAGCGCAAGCGACAACCCAAACTTACGCGCAGGGGCACTATCGCTCGCCTTGAGGTAGGCGGTCTGTACCCACGCATCGCTCGGACGCTCGAAGATATAAACTGCGCCTGCGTCCTCGGCGCTGAGGTCGGTTTGCGCGCCCCCTACGCCTGTGGACGCTGCTCTCTCACGCGGTGACCCAACTGCAAGCAACCGACCATGATTGGCTAGCGCAACGGCGGTGCCGAAGCTTTGTTGCCGATGGGTGTTCGAAGGCTTTAGCACGGCTGTCAGCCGCCAAACATCGCTCATTCTCTCGAAGACATAGGCTGCACCAGGGGTCTCCTGCGCAGAAAATGCTGTCTCGTTTCCTCCTCTCAGTGTCGTAAACACGCCTTTATCAAGCGAGGATTCCTGTGGATCACCCACTACCAAGAGATTCCCGTCCGGCGACAGGGCCAGGGAATATTCGCGTTTAAGCTGCGGGTCTGGATAGAGCCCGGCAAGCAGGCGAGTTTCCCGCTCCCAGCCGCCGTCGTTTTGCCGCCAGACCTCGACGGCACCGCTGCCGAAGGCCGCGTGCGCCGCAAGCGTGCGGCCGTCCGCCGAGAGCGCTACCGAAGACCCAAATTCCGCTCGGTTTTCAAGAGGCTCAGGCCGCAGATAACCGGCTTCGAACGATGCATCACTCCACACTTGAACTTCGGCATCTGGTCGGCAGTAGCCCTCGGCGCACCAGGGGGAATCCGTGCCCTCGCAGTCGACGTCGGTATCACAGCGCGTCCGGCAACGACCCGAAAACACGTCACAGAAGGTGTCGTCTCCGCACTCGCTGTGTCGGAAACATGCAACGCAGCGGTCCTGCTCCCGGTCGCAAAGCGGTGCATCGCCCGGGCAGCCCTCGTCGCAGCCACGTCTCGCCTTGTGAGCGTCATCCAGACCCGCAGCACCCACCCCGCAGGCGAGGTCCCCGGGGAACCCCGGACACCCCCGCGAAAAGCATGGATTCGCGTCGCAAATTGCCGAGGACTCCCCCTCGCACGCCCACAAAAGCGCGGACGCAACAAGTGCGACCACAAGCCACACGGAACTTTGACCAGCGTTTCTAACGTTCATCAGCTCAATCCCGAACCTGCAAACCCGGGTCACCCCTAGGATGCCATCCGCCTTCCATCATGCCTAGCACGGCCACCATCAATCACAGAGCTGTCTTCCGCGGATCCGACTTCGTAAAGGCTCTGCTTGCTTTAGCTCGCCCGCACACGCCCGTTCTTTCCGAGGACCACCGAACCCGGACCGCCCTTCTCAAGCGCCCCTCTCTGCACGTTTCGACCCAAGCTGGACCGGGTTGCTTAGAAAGCGAATAATATCGTTAAGAGACGGAAGCCTCAAGTCAGAGGCGCTAGATGTCGTTGCCCCCCTACCACGTCGCAGACGTGGGCATGGTGCCATGCCCGCATACGCCTACATTCACCCAAGCCGCGCGCCCTCAAACGCGCCGCGTCCGCGCAGCCCATTATGGTAGCTGGAGCAGTGCGCGCTGGATGTTGCCGCGAATGCAGCCGATGCAATCTGTCGCCTTTCGGCGTCCGCATCCTTGCTTCGGGCGCGCATCGAGGCGTTCAAGACTTGGACGGGCGCGCGCGTCGCGCACGTCGACCAGCGCATCGATAGCTTGGCCAAGCTCGCGGCAGGACGACGCTAACGCGAGGTGAGCGATGCTCACGACGACTGAGGGTACGGGCACCCCATTTGCCTCAGCTTCGACCACAATGCGCGCTGCATCCTTCGCGTCTTCCGCCTCGAAGTTGGCAAGGAGCGTCGTCGTGGCCTCTAGTATCGCGCGCGCTTTCGGCATGTCGGCGCCCGGGTTCGCGGTAGGCCCTTCGTCCTGAACTGCTTGAGGACGCCCCGCCGCCTTCGCAGCCGCAGCGGACCCTTGCGCACGCGATGCCGCCGGCACGCTGACCGCCGCATCCGCCGGGCGCCCTAGCACGTAACCCGTGGCGCCTGCTGCTGCGAGCGCGCCGATGAAGACCAACAGGCGCCAGCGACGATGTACCCAGGCAGCCACAGCCTGGCGTGCGGGAAGCGAAGCCTCCCAGCGCGATACACACCATTGCAACGCCGCCTTAGGCGCCTCCGCTGCTCTACTCGCCGCCGGCAACTCAAGGCCCGTCGGCCGCAGCCTGGATGCGGCGCTGAGCGACGTTGTGCGCAAGGACTCAAGCTCGAGTAGCGCACGCAGACCGTCGCGCACTTCTCGCGCATCGCTCGGCCGTTCGCTCCGCTGACGCGCAAGCAGCTGCTTCACCAGCAGGGCTAAACCCGTGGGCACGCCTTCAGCGACCTCATTAAGATCCGCAGGCGCTTCCGAGAGCTGCTGTCCGATGACGCCGGCCGCCGTAGGAGCCCGCCACAACGGACGACCGGCAACACACTCCCAGAGAATTGCGCCTAGGGCGTAGAGGTCCGCACGGTGGTCGACCGCATCGCCGACGGCTTGCTCCGGTGCCATGTAGCCCGGCGTGCCCACCACCATCCCCATACGCGTGAGTTGGGTCTCGCTTGGGCCCTGGGCAGGTCCCGGCGGCACGGTGGATGCGTGGTGAATCACAAAGCGCGCAACGCCGAAATCGAGGAGCTTCACCTGGAGTCGCCCGTCGTCTTGCTTCTTGAGCAAGATGTTTTCGGGCTTGAGATCCCGGTGTACGATGCCGGCGGATTGCGCCGCAGCAAGGGCGTCGGCCACTTGGGCGCCAAGGTCCGCGACCTGCGCCCAGGGCAACGCTTTCTTCTCGTCGAGCAGTGCTCGAAGCGAGCGGCCGCGGACGAGCTCAAGGACAAGATAAGCGCCCCCCTCGGGCAGCGTGCCGAAGTCGGTCGCTCCCGCGATATTGGGGTGCTCGAACTGAGCCACCGCCATGGCCTCCCGGGCAAAACGGGCCGCAGCATCGCTATCCTGGGCATACTCGGGCCGGATCACTTTGAAGGCGACCTCCTTGCCGAGCGCAAGGTGCTTGGCAGCGAAGACAGCGCCCATGCCCCCCTCGCCGATAAACTCGGTAATCTCATAGCGCGCGTCAATGCGCTGACCGATGAGGTCCACTGAGGGTGCAAAGCTCATCGCATCCTGGGTGAGCACGGGCGCCTCGAAGGACTCGGTAGGCAGGCGAGGCTCCGCCTTTAGCGGGCCGCTGCTGCGCTTTCGTCTCGCCACATCCCTACCCTAACACGATCACGCGCAACGCTGGGGACCGTAGCGTACGCGCAGATTTACGTCATCGCGGCACGGTATGGGCCACGGCCTTAATGGAGGCCCAGCCAGAGAAGCGGGTCGAGGGCAGAACCGCTGCTGCGTACCTGAAAGGTCAAACTACCCGATCCCGTGAGGCCCAACGGAGAGCGCGCACCCACCAAGTCTCCGGCGCGCACCGTGCATTCACCGATACCGATGTAGACGGTGTAGTAGCCTTCACCATGTTCAAGGATCACGCGGTGCGTTGGACCGTCGGCAAAGGCCACTCTGCCCGAAGCCGCAGCGAGAACCTTGGTCCCCGGGGTGGTTTCGAATAGGAGCGCCGGGCCTTCCGCCGTCGCCGTCACTGCGCGCTGGCGTGCGTAGGCCACGGGCGCGGCCAACTGCCCACGTTTGCGCAGAAACTCCGACTGGAGCACCGTCAGCACCTCCCGCTCGCTTCCGGAGTTAGCGTCGCGCTCAAGGTCGTCGGAGATGGGAGGCACGACGTCCGTCACAGGTAGTGACCACGCGAGCCCATTGGCCGCGGAAGCCTGGGGAAGCGCGGCGGGACCGGGCGGGAAACGCTCGCCCACCGGGACGCTGGACAACGCCGGGCTGCCCCCGCCGATGTCGCTGCCGGCTGTACTTGCCGCTGACGCATCGCTGCGTGCGATGCCCGTCTCTAGGACGCGCAATGCCCATGCCGCCGACGCGGGAGAGCCTTTGGCCTTTGCGACGCGGTAGAGGACAGGCCCCCAGCCGTTCTGCACTGCGCTGGTCGCGCGCGGCTGCTCCGCCGACGCGCCGACCGAGACAACGCCTACCGTCGCGCACAAAGCAAGCGCAGCGAGGATGACGACATGACGCCCGCAATGCCCCGTCTCACGCACACTTGAACGAGGTGCATCAGACACTTTGGGCACCCCTACCACGCGCTCCCCTCTCGCCGCGTGCCCCCAAGCGACCAGCGACTGGTCACCAGCGGCACCGCGGCGCCCAGCCAGCCTAGCAAGCTAGCGAGCACTACGAAGCCTACGACGGCTTCGATAGACAAGAAGCTCCATGCGCGCTCGCCCATCAGTCGCGCACTTTCGGGACCGAGGCTGACGCTCCAAAGGCCAAAGCTGAGTGCTAACGCAAAGCCGGCTGCCAACACGGCCCGCAGCACCGCATCCACCACGAAGGGTAGGCGAACGAAACGTTCGGAGGCGCCAAAGAGACGGGCGAGCGCTATTTCCTGTGTCTGGCGCGCGTAGGCAAGCTGGGTGCTGTACCCAAGCGTCACTACTAGCGCACCGAGAAGTAGCAAACAGAAGATGCCCGCAACCCAGAGCAGCACGGCGCGAGACCCCGTGTCCGGCTGCGCGGGTTCGGCAACCACGGTGTCGAGCACGACTGGGAAGCGCGCTACCTGTTTGAGTAGCGTTGCGAGCGCGGTGCCCTCCTGCGCTTCGCGGTGCAGAGTGACTTCGATCACGGCGGGCAACTCGAGCTGCGAGACGCGTTGGCGCGCCTCGCCGGTGAGCCCCCCGACGGAACTGATACGCTCCGCGACGCGCTCAGGCGCCAGAAGCTCAAAGCCCGCGGCTGCCGCTGCGCCTTCGAGAAATAGCTCGATCGACGCAAGCTCGCTCTCGGTCGTGGCCGGGTCGAGCAGGAGCGATACCACCCGTTCGGGGGCATCGGTGACGGGTAGCAAGCGCGCATTCCCGAGCGCCAGCACCGCGACAACTAGCGCGAGCATCACCGCACTCAAACTCACGACGGATGCCAGCGCGGAAACACGACCTGCGCGCAACGTGCGCAATAAGCGCCGGATAAGGTATGCCATTCGCATCTAGATGCTTTCCCTTCTAACTTGCCGCGACAAGGCGGGTGACTGAGGCGCTGCGTTGACGCGCGAGGGGCGCAAGCACGCCCTCGTCGAGGGCGAGCGTGCGATGGTTGGTTTTCCCAATGAGCGCGTGGTCATGGGTTGCGAACACGACCGTCGTGCCCTCGCGGTTGAGCTCTTCGAAAAGCGAGAGAATATCGATGGAGAGCTGCGGGTCGAGGTTGCCCGTGGGCTCATCTGCCAGCAGCAGCTTGGGCTCATGGACAATGGCCCGCGCAATCGCCAACCGCTGCTTCTCACCGCCAGACAGCGAACGCGCGGGTGCAGCGGCAACCCCGCTTAGGCCGACGCGCTCAAGCGCCTCGCCCACTCTTACGCGGATGACACCACCTGAAAGGCGCAAAATCTCGAGGGGCAGCGCACAGTTCTCCGCCACGGACCAATGGTCGACGAGCTTAAAGTCCTGAAAGACCAGGCCTAGGTGACGCCGCAGCGCCCAAACGCGTGCTTCAGGCAGGCGCGTCAAGTCATGGCCACACACCTCAAGCGCCCCCGCGTCCGACTGGAGCCCGCGATAAAGCAACGAAAGCAGTGTGCTTTTTCCGGCGCCACTCGGCCCGGTGATAAATACAAACTCGTTTCTAGCAACTTCAAGCGAGGCATCCCGGAGGACGGGCCTGCTTGGACCGAAAAACTTGTAGATGCCCGAAGCACGTACAATCGGTCGCTCGCCGCCCCCCTCAGCCCGCGACCCCTTGCGGAAGAACGCAAATGGGCGCCTTTGTTGCGCTGTGACTCCCGACTCCGTCGACCCTCGCATGGGGTGAGCTTAGACCGATGCCCCTACGGGAGACAAAAAAGCGGCGTCCAGGCGGCGCGCTAGCGCATGCCGTGTTGGGCCCTCCGTGAGGCACGGCGGGGCGGCTCGGTGCGCGCGCTAGCGCTCCGAAACGGGAGCGAAGGGCCTATCGGCTTCGCCCGACCACTCCTGCGAAGGGCGAAAGATGCGGTTGTCCTTGAGCTGCTCGAGCAAGTGCGCCAACCAACCAGCGATGCGTGCAATCGCGAAGACGGGCGTGAACAGGTCACGGGGGATACCGATTTTCTGGTAGACGATGCCCGAGTAGTAGTCGACGTTGGCATAGACCCCTTTGTGGCCAACGAGATCTTCCATTTGCCGCTCAAGCTCCTCAGCGCGCGCGTACGTTTCCGTTCGCCCAAGCTTGCCGAAAAGCTGCACGGCGAGGCGTTGCAGGATGACGGCGCGGGGATCTTTGACCTTGTACTCGCGGTGACCGAATCCCGGAATGCGCTCCTTGCGCGCGAGGCGCTCCTCGGCCCAGGCGCGGACGGCCGCGGGCTCAGATGACGGCATGGACGCGAGCATTTCGAGGACTTGCTCATTGGCGCCACCATGCAGAGGCCCCGCCAATGCACCTACCGCCGACGACGCGACAGCATAGGGGTCCGCAAGCGTGGACCCCGTCACCCTGGCCGCGAAGGTCGAGGCGTTCATCGAGTGCTCGGCGTGCAGGATCAGCGCAACATCCAGAACGCGCGAGGCTAGCGGGTCCGGCTCTTCGCCCGTCAGCATCCAGAGAAAGTTCGCAGCATGGCCGAGATCGGTTCGCGGCTTTATCGGATCATCACCGAAGCGAATGCGGTGCCACGAAGCCACGATAGTCGGGAACTTTGCCATGAGCCTCACGACGCAGTCGCGCCGAAACTCGAGGTCGCTCACATGGTCGCCGGGATAGAACATGCTCATCGCAGCGACCGCCGCCGTTAGCGCATCCATGGGATGGCCGCCCTCGGGCAAGGTCTTGAGCATGTCGATGATGCGGAATTTCACGCGCCGCTCGCGGGTCAGCTCCAGGCGAAAGCGGTCGAGTTCGCGCAGCGTGGGGAGTTTCTCAAAAAGGAGCAGATAGGCGACCTCTTCGAAGGAACAATGCTCCGAGAGTTCTTCGATCGGGTAGCCGCGATACTGCAGCTTGCCGACAGAGCCATCGAGGTAACAAATGCTCGAACGCGCCACTGGCACGCCTGCAAGCCCGGGTACTACTCCCATCTCCATACCTAAGTCCCACCTTCCTGTGAGTCCGCTCAAGACCCAAATCTAAGTTAACCCGCCCTGCTCCCCGGATGCTTCCTTGTGGAAACGACCTCCCGCCGTGTGGGCGGAAGCCCTCTCAGGCGAAGCGTTTGTCACTGAGCGGACGGCACGCTTCCCGAGGCGATAGCATGTACAGGCCCGAGCTTCGCTGAAGTTGGGGCGCCCAAGCGCAGAGGCAACCCTAAACGCGTTCTCAGAACACGATCTATCCGACGCTCGGATACCCAACCCCACCCCACTTTCCCGCGAAAGATGGCCTAAATCCGGCGCATCAACTTCAGGTCGTCTCACGGCTTAGCCAGGGGAGCGCGCTTGCTTGAAAACCCGCCACCTTGGCCTTGCCGGGACAGCGCCTGCCTGCACCGACTCCCTGAGCTTACCCCGATAGGCTTGCAGTACCAAGCCGGTTTTCAACGCAGAAAACCTGAGCCGAAGAAGCGTCCGAGCGGGCATCCAGGTTTAGGCGGTAGACAGCATGGCGGTACGGAGCATAGCGGCATGAAGCAGAGGTCAGCTACGTTCCACGGCGAAACCGTCGGCCTCCCAGTGCAGGAAGCCGCCAGCGAGGTAAGCGACCTCTACACCTTCCGCCGCCAGGGCCACAGCTTTTGCCTGCGCTTCGTCTTGGGTACGACCGTAAAGAACCCGCAAACGTCCGTCAGTGGGCGCTACCTTAGCCGCATCGACCTGGCTTAAGTCGGCGTGGAGCGCCCCGGGAATCCGGCAGCGGGCGTGGGCGGCGGCGTCGCGAATGTCGATGGGCACCGCCGCGCGCTGCTGAAGCAATTGCACAAGCTCCGCGCCGGTGATCTCCGCCTGCGACCGCGGCAGTACCGTCTGAATCAACTCGCGCAGCGCCTGCGAGGTCAGTGCCCCGGGATGGGCGGCAACAGGTTGGCCGCCTTGGAAAAGGTAAAGCATCGGCAAGCTCTGCACGCGCAGTGCTTGCAGCAGCATGGGCACCTGGTTCGCGCGTGCCTCAAGCGCTTTGAGTTTACCCTCATGCTCGCGCGCCGCCTGAACGAGCAAGCTGCGCACTTCTCCTGAGGCCGGCGAGATAACGTCGGAAATCAGCAACAACACCGGAAGCGGTGCGCGCAAAATCTCCGCCTCAAAGTTCGCTTCAGTGACGTACGGCAGGCTCATGCGCGGGAGTTTAAGGTCGGGCGCGCGCGAACGCAATCACGCCAAATCCGAAACGGCGGCCTCGCCCGCAGCGCTAAGCAAAGGGCATGAGGCGGTCTATGCATGCAGGTATGGGGCTGGACGACAGGCAAGGTGCAGGCGCGCTTTGCCTCCGCACGCAACTGGTCAGGGGGGAGGCTTCTTGCAAGATGCCCCGGGTTTTCGGAAGTGAATCGTGCAAACCCCTCCCCACACTGCACCTAGGGTGGCCTCAAGCTGCGCGTGGCGCCCGTACCCGCTTGCTCTCTCCGGCAAGGTTTCTGCCTTCCCGGCCTCCTGAACGCATGCGTGTCCGGTTAAGGGCCTGAGCCGGCCGTGCGTCCTCGCCAAAAATCCCGCGCGTTCCTTAAGGTCGCTGCGGTTTTTGGCTGTGGGCGCTCGAGCACAGACCCTCAACCGAACACGCAGCTCGCTTAACCGATCACGCATGCTCCTGAACGTTAGCCGAGTAGCGTGGCGCTACGACTGGTCCCGATGAAGTCTGCGCCCGCCTCGACCAGTCGGTCGGCAAAGGCGCGCTCGGTGATCCCGCCGGATGCCTTGACTCGGACGGCCGGGTGAAGGTGCTCCCGCAGGTAGCGCACAGCTTCCACGCTTGCGCCGGCTGGAACGCAGCCCGTGCTTGTTTTTGCACAAAATGCGCGGGTGTCGTTCAGCGCATCACACAGCGGTTGGAGCTTCTTTAACGCGAGCATTCCCGTTTCGAGGATCACCTTGACGCGGAACCATAGGTCACCGAGCGCTACCGCTAGGGCCTTGATTTCGTCTGGCCCCGAGCCCGCATCCCCGCGAGTCCATGCGCCCCAATCGAGCACGACATCGACCTCAGCCACACCCGCCTCAAGCAGCGCGCGAATCTCCGTTACCTTTGCGGCACGCGCCGCCGCGCCGTAGGGAAACGCGGCCACGCTAACAAGCACGCGCTCGCCCAGCGCTGGATGGGCCAGGCACGTGTCGACCGCGTGGGGCAGGACACAGACCGCTCGGGTTCCCAAATGCGCGGCCTCATCCACAAGGCCCTTGAGGGACACTGTGGAGGCATCTGGTCGCAGTAAGGTGTGCTCTAGTCGAAGGGCGAAAGGCGTAGACATGGGCTAACGTCGTCGAGCCTAGTACGCGCGAGGGAGCGCCGCGAGCGCCGCGGCTTCCTACGGTAGTCACCTGCCGGCACGTTGAGCTTCGGAGCTAAGCACATGAGGGCGCCATGCAAACCTATCACTCAGACGCCTACGCCGAAACGCGAGACGAGCAGCCGCCATCCCTGTTAAATCGAGGCGCAGCGCGCCGTCACCGGCGGCCCTGGCGCTGGGTGCTGCTAGGCGGCGTTATCGTTGCGCTCGCGGTGGGAGGATGGCGCTGGCGCGTCGTGCTCACGGGCGGGTCAACGCGTGGCTTGCGTGCGGGGGAGCGCTGCCTCGCAAGCCTCGACGGGCCGTGTCTCGAACACGTACTCGCCGGGGCGGACGTCGATGAATCGAACGAACGCTGGCGCACGCTGATGACCGAATCCTGGCTGACCGCGCAAGCGGTAGCCGCGGTAGGGTCAAAACCACATCCATTGCCTACGCTGCCCCCCGCTCGGGGCGCAGACATCAACCCCAGCCTGCGGGACCGCGGCGCTCTTTGGTATTCCGCCGCCTCCGCTAGCACCGAGCCTTCGGCAAAGGACCGCGCATCTATCAAGCAAGACCATGCCGCGGATGGCGCAACGTTGCTGTCCCAAGAGCGCGTGGACCATCTCTCAGCTCGCGCAGCCAACTGGTTGCGCGAGGATAGCCTAGGCGCAGCTGGGCCCCATCTGCGAGCGCGGGCCGCGCGGCTGCTCGCGGGCAGTGGGGAGACGCGGCTAGCGCGCGCAGGCTCCGCTAAGACGGCAGACCCGCCACAAGCAGGCCGGAAAGCAGCGGACTTAGTACAGCCGCCCTCAGCCTTTTCGGCCGTGGAGTATCACCAAAGCGCCGTCGCGGAGTTCCTATGCCTGCAGGCGCAAGAGGCCCCTGATGCCTCGCTATCGCGGGCGGACATGGCGGAGGTGCGCGCCTCTCAGCAAGCCGGCCTTCTGCTCGGATTGTGTCTTGCATCCCTTGGTCGTCAGAGCGAAAGCGACCAACTGTTTTCGCGGCTCGCCCAGCAGAGCGATAGTCCGCCCTGGCTCGAAACACTTCGCGAACGGCTAGCGCAAGGCATCTTCCCCTCGCCGCCACCGTTGGCTTTCGAGCGCTAAAGGCGAGGCGCTTGGGCCCCACGCGCAGCTTTAGGCCTCCTCAGGGGCAGAGCGGGGGCGGGCCTGCTTCGACCCTGAGCCATCCCCAGGGTGAGCCTGGGGGACGAAAGCCGCGGGGAAATGGGCCTTCCGTGCGCGGACCCACCCACCCCACCATACTTACTCCAGGCCCATTTCCCCGCGGCTTTCTG
>SLEO01000161.1 GCA_007124745.1 Myxococcales bacterium | reverse complement strand
TGGGTGGCCATGGTCCAAAGTTTCGAGCAGAGCGGCTGCGATTCGTCAGGTATTCGGCGCGTGCAGCCGTCCGGGCGTGTGACCTCTGAGAGGGCGGAGAGCGGAGCGTCTGCTGGGTCAGCCACTGGGCCGCTGGTAGTGGCTGCGGCTCTGAGGGGCAAGCATATGCTTGTCACCGGCGGGACGGGCTTTCTCGGCAAGGTTTGGCTGGCCTACGTGCTTGAGTACGCGCCGGATGTCGGCAGTGTGACGCTGCTGGTTCGTGGACGGCAGGGGCGTGATGGGACGGAGCGTGTTCGGGCCGCATTCGCCACTTCGCCGGTGTTTCGCCGGCTGCGCGCGCTGCACGGCGCGAACTTCGGCGCTTTCCTCCAGCGTAAAATCCGCGTACTTCAGGGTGAGGTGACGCGTCCGGGCTGCGGCCTGCGCCTCGATGTGCAGCATGCGCTGCGCGCCCAGCTTGACCTCACCGTCCATTTTGCTGGCGTCACCGACTTTGAGGCCGACCCGCTCACGGCGCTGGCGGTCAACATCGATGGGCTGCGCCACCTTGTGGAGATGCTGCAAGGCGGGGCGGAGCTTTCGGCTTCGACCGAAGCGCCCCGGATACTCTTTTGCTCGACGGCCTTTGTCGCTGGCAATCAAAGCGGAAGCATCGCTGAGACCGTGACCCCGGGCTGCTCGCCCACCGGGCTGCTCTTCGATGTGGATGAGGAGATAGAAGCGTTCTCCCGTTTGCGCGCCATCTCGGACAAGGGCGCGCGGGTCAGTGCAGCGCTTGAACGCGCAGCACAGCTCGGATGGCCGAACGTCTACACCTTCTCCAAGGCCCTGGCGGAGCATTGGCTCGCACTGCACGGCGGCCCTTCAACCACCATCGTGCGGCCGAGCATCGTCGAGAGCGCACGGGCCTTCCCATTTCCTGGGTGGAACGAAGGCATCAACACCTCGGCGCCGCTGGTGTGGCTGCTCTCTCAGCCTTTCCGCCGTTTCCCGACGCGTTCAACGAACTTCTTCGATGTAGTGCCGGTGGACGATGTGGCGAAGGGTCTCTCCTTGGTCAGCGCCGCGCTGCTGACGGACCGGCACCGGGCCGTCTACCACCTCGCTTCGGGTGACCAAAACCCCCTCACCTTTGCCCGCGCAGTGGACCTGACGGCACTGGGCGTCCGCCGCCGCTTCGGCCACGCCCACGCGACGAGGCTGCAGCGTTACGTGCTGCAACACCTCGATGCGGTGCCTAGCCGCTTCGTGGCGCCTCAGTCCATGTTGCTCGACCTCATGGCCGGCGGGCTGAAGCAAGCGAAAACGCTGCTGAGGCAAGCCGACCGTCTTCCCGAGGCGCTGCTCTCCCGACGCAAGCAGTGGCTCGCGCACCTGCGGGCGAAGGAGCGAGAAGTCGGCAGGATGCAAAGCTTGCTGCGCCTCTACCGGCCTTTCATCCGCGAGAACAACTACCGCTACATCACCCGCAATGTCCGGGAGCTGTCCCGAGCCATGTTGCCGAGTGAGCGTGAGACCTGGGCCTTCGACCTCCGTTCCCTCGATTGGTACGCCTATTGGCTTTACGCGCAGATTCCAGGCCTCGAACGCTGGTCCTTGCCCTTGATGGCGGGCGAACGCGTGCCGCTCGATGTCGCCGCGCATGACCTGAGCGCCGTCACCTGGGATGCGTGGAATACCCCCGCGGCAGCGGAGAAGCCTGCCAAGGCGTTGCCTCTCAGCGCCGCCGCGCTACCTCTTGTCGCTGAGGTAGGCGCCTAGCACGGTGAAGACATTGCGAGACCTCGTCCGCTGCTTTGGCGTGGGATGCAGCAGCGTGCGGGAGCGGGAGGGAATCCAAGGGTTCTCGCTTTTCCGCGTCGATGAAGCGCGCATCCCGCGGGACCAGCCGCGGTTGCCATCGGTTCCAGCTCTCATTCGGTGCACGAGGCAAGGGTCTGCAGCAAGGTTTGAAGTTGGACCCGGCGCGGAGACACGGACGACGAGGGAAGCATGACGACAACGTTGGTGACAGGTGCAACGGGCTACCTCGGTGGTTACGGCTTGGTGGAGATGCTGGCTGCGGCACCGGGGCGACGCTTTGTGCTGCTGGTACGGGCCAAAGAGGTTTCCGATGCGCGGGCGAAGCTTTGGCAGGGACTGCAGCTCCACCTCGATGAGAAGGCGTTTCTTGAAGCGCTTGAGCGCATTGAGCTTGTGCCCGCGGACCTGACGGCGCCGCGCCTAGGTTTGGCAGCACCGGTGAGGGAGCGCCTTACGGGTGAAGTGACGCGCATCGTGCACGCCGCAGCCTCCCTCAACCGCCGCTCGGAGACCGCGTGCCTCAACGTCAACCAGCGCGGCACGCTGCAGCTTCTCGACTTCGCGCAAGGCGTGGCGAAACGGCAGCAGCTTGAGCGCTTTGTGTACGTCTCCACGGTGGCGGTGGCGGGGCAGCGCCAGAATGTATGCGTAGGCGAGGACGAACCCCTCGACTTCGCCCGGCGGGACTACGACCCCTACGCGCGCTCCAAGAAGTTCGGCGAGACGATGCTCGCGACCATGCTCGCCGGCGAGAGCATCGCCGTATTGCGCCCGTCCATCGTGATGGGTGACAGCCGTTTTGCCGCCACCACCCAGTTCGACATGGTCCAGGCCTTTGTCGCCATGGCCGAGCTACCGCTGCTGCCGCTGGACCCGAGCGTGCGCCTCGACATCGTCAACGCGGACTACGTGGGCCGCGCCATCGCCGCCCTCCACGGCGCCGAGACCCTGGCCGAGACCACCTTTCACGCGAGCGCTGGCGCTACCGCGCCAACCATCGGCAGCATTACCACCGCCCTAAGCCGCGCCCTCGGCAAAAGGCCGCCCCGTTGCGTGGCCCCCTTGGCGCAACCCACCGGCCGCCTCGTCGATGCGGCAACCGCTCTGCTGCCCCGGCGCCTAAGCCCGCGCATCCTGCGCCTCCTCAACGCCTTCTGGCCTTACCTCACCAATAACGCCGTCTTCGACAATGCCCGCCTCGGAGCGCACTTCGCCCTCAGGCCCACCCCCTTCACCGACTACTGCGGCGACCTCTACCTCTTCGCCCGCAACCACAACTTCACCTACCCAGCCCGGCCCTACCCGGCTAGCGCACCCACCCAACCCGCAACGGTAAGCGCCGCCTAAGCGCCCGTATCTGCGCAGCTAACCAAGCCGCGCGCGGGCCCAAGAACTTGTGCTCAGGCGCTTGCAGTCCCCGACCCGAGCAAGCCTTTTTGGAACCTGCGGAACTTTAGGTCAGGCCGCACCGTCGGCTCAAACCCTTAACCCGCGCTCGCATGGCCTGGCCGCCCAACGCGCCATCGCGCTTGGTGGTGTTGGTCGGGAGTGCTAGCGGAGGCATATGGGGGAGAGCCAGCGGCAGGAGGACAGCGGGGGCGTGGCGCGGCTGCCTGGTGTGGGCTGGCATCATATCGAGGCCAGTGCGGGCACGGGCAAGACGTACACGATTGAGCGGCTCTACCTAGAGGCGGTGGCGGAGCGGCGTCTCCCCGTGACGTCGATTCTCGTACTGAGCTACACGCGGGCGGCCGCCAACGAGCTGAAGGCGCGGCTGCGCAAGACGCTGACCACGGCGCTTTCGGAAGCGGAGCCAAGGGACGCGTTGCGGGCGCTTGCGTTGCGGCTCGCGCTGGCGCGCTTTGACGAGGCACCCGTCTCAACCTTCCACGGCTTTTGCCAGAGCGTGTTGCGGGAGTTTGCCTTCGAGGCGGGGCTGTCTTCGGCGCGGCTGCGCGATGAAGAGGCGTTGCCTACCGGTCACATCCTGAGCGAGCAGTGGCTGAAGGAGCTTGGACTCGCAGATACAACGAACGGTTGCGCGGAGGCTGTAGGCCGGGCGCTTTTGCCGGCCTCCATAGCGACTTTTGCGGAAGTTGAAACGGGCATTGGGCGCACGCCTGCGCCGCTCGATGCGTCAGGGTTTGCAGCGGATGGTGCGATAGACCGCCGGCTCTTACCGGTGGCGTACGCGCTGAGCCAGTCGATGCATCCTGAGTTGCTAGGGGAGTACTTCAGGCGCGCGGATAGGAGTAGCCGCGAAGTTGTTTTAGCGCCGCTCTTGCCTGGCTTGGGTGAGGACGCGGACCGAGCGCCTTCGCTGGACTGGCTTGCGGACCCGAGCGTCGATGACTTCCTCAAGGCGGCGGCGCGGTTGCGCGACTTCCGTGAGGAAGGGCTTTCGAAATCGGTCACTAACGCTCTAGTTAAGTTGAAGCGGGCGCTAATCTTTCCGCTACCGGGGCTGGGTGGCAAAGCGCCGCATGCAAAGGCCATGGAGGGCAAAGCCTTCGAGAAGCTTGAGAGCAGCGACCCTCTACGCCTGGCGCTCGACAGCTTTGCGCGCGCAGAGCATGCGGTCGCCCCCATCTTTGCGCGTTGGCTGTCGCAGGTGGAGGCAGCCTGCGTCGGCGCCGGCAAAGCGCAGCTGCAGCGCTACAAAGAGGAAGGACAAGTTCAGGTCTACTCAGACCTTATCCGAGACACCCGGGAGGCGCTCAATCGGCCTGCGTTAGCGGAAGCACTACGGGCGCGCTTTCCTATCGTCATCGTCGACGAGTTTCAGGATACGGACCGCGTTCAAACCGGCAT
>SLEO01000284.1 GCA_007124745.1 Myxococcales bacterium | reverse complement strand
CCGTGTTGAGCTCGAGTTGCCGGCCGACGCGGTCGAAGAGACGCACGCCGATGGCGTCTTCAAGCGCCCGCACGCTGCGCGATAGCGCCGACGGCGTCAGCCCCATGGCGGTGGCCGCGGTAGGCAAGTGCTGAGCTTCGGCGACCGCGCGAAAAGCCGGAATCCAATCCCAAAAACGTAGGATATCGCGTGCACGTTCCATGGCAATACCGGGCTCTCTCATCTCCCTACTCAAGCACAATCATTGCGCTTAGCGCAATGATTAGTATGAAACATTTCGTCAAACGAAACGTTGCCATGAAAGCGATAGCGTCCAAGCTTCAATTAAGCGCTACGGCGTCCACACCCCGAAGGAGAAGATTGAATGCTTAGTAGAATTTGTATGGTTGGCGGGCTGGCCTTGAGCCTCGCCTTGGTTGCGTGTAGCCACGAAAAGGACGGCAAAATCAAAGGTGAAAGCGCAGCCGTGCCCAGCCCCAACATGCCTAGCCCCGATATGCCCGGCGCAGCCATCCCCGAAGGCCAGCGTCGCATCAGCTTCTCCGCCGAGGGGCTGCAACCGCTCGGCACCGGCTTTGTGTACGAGGGCTGGCTCATTACGGCGTCCGGCGCAGAGCCGGCGGGTCGCTTTGCCGTGGATGAGGCGGGCGCTGCCGTACCGCCGAGTTTCTTGATTCCCGCGACTGTAGCCGACGGCGCTAGCAACTACGTGCTCACCATTGAGCCGGAGTTCGAAGACGACCCAGCCCCCTCGGACACGCACGTGATCGCGGGCCCCATCACCAACGGCAGCGCGATGCTGACGGTCGCCGACGCGATGGCGCTTGGCGACGACTTCTCCGGTGCCATGGGGACCTTCTTCCTGGGAACCCCGACCAGCGCCGCCACCGATGACGACAACATGGGCATCTGGTTCCTGAACCCGCCCGTCGGCGACGGCGACCCCACGCCCAGTTTGAGCCTGCCTACCTTGCCTGCCGGCTGGGTGTACGAAGGTTGGGTCGTGGACACCTCGACGCCGGGCACGCCTGTGCCCATCACCACCGGGCGCTTCACAAGCGCGTCAGGTCCTGACTCAGACGCAGGCGGCCCCGGCGCCGGCGACCTGCCCGCTCCGCCCTTCCCGGGCTCCGACTTCGTGGCAGAAGGTTACGAGCGGGACCTCTCACAGAACCACATGGCTGTGATCAGCATCGAGCCGGAACCCGACGACAGCCCTGCACCCTTCCAGCTCAAGCCGCTCGGCGTTGCCATCGCTAACCTAGTCGGCGGCGCCAATCCGCAGACCCTCGACAACATCATCGAGATGAACACCATCACCGGGCGTGTCACCATCGAGTAGGCCCGAAGAACACGGCGTTCGCAGACTAAGGGGCGGCGCACGCCGTACGGACTTGCCCGAAGAACCGCCCGCCTTTCAGGCTTCACGGCGAGGCCGCGCGGCCGGTTCAGACCTCTCGCCGGTCACGCATCGACCAGAAGCGTGCTTGCAAGACGCTTCCGCTTAGGCGCGCCGCTGGGGGAGGAGCGTAGTTTCGGGGCTCTCTTCAAGGGCGCGGTGAGCGAAATGGATGGCCATGCTGCCCTCGCCTACCGCTGAAGCCACACGCTTGACGCTACCGGCGCGAACATCGCCTACGGCAAAAACCGCACGCTTGGAGGTTTCGAGGAAATGCGGCGTGCGCCCGATGCCACCTTGGGTGCTGCTGGCATCAGACCCGGCCACGGTCGGGAGCGCGTCTGCCCCAGTAAGAACGAATCCGTGGCTGTCGAGTGCCAAGCAGCCGCGTGCGAAGTCTGTGTTGGGGGTTGCGCCGATAAGCACGAAAAGCCGTGTGATGCCGAGTTCGGTGAGCGCATCTGCCTCAGCCTGGCCAGGTGTGCGCGTGCGAACCTTGATGCTTTCGAGATTCTCCGCACCCATAGCGTCTGCGACCTCGCTGTGCGCGTGAATCGTGATGCGGGGATGGGCCTCAATGCGCTCAATCAGATAACGCGACATCGTGGCGCTGAGATCTGCGCGACGGATGATGAGATGCACGTGCGCGGCAGTTTCTGCCAGGAAGATGGCGGCTTGGCCTGCGGAGTTGCCACCGCCCACGACGCCTACTTGCGCCCCAGCGCAGAACGCGGCCTCGACACGCGTGGCGCCGTAGTAGATGCCGTTGCCCTCGAAGCGCGCGAGCGCGTCGCCAACCTCTAGCCGCCGATAGCGTGCGCCTGAGGCAATGATGACGGACGCGGCCCGCACGGTGCTGCCGTCGTCGAGATGCAGCGCATAGGGCAGTGCGGAGCAATCCAGCCGCGCGACCCGACGCGACACCGATATCTGCGCACCGAACTTCAGCGCTTGGGTGTGGCTGCGCGCTGCGAGGGCCTGGCCGGAGATGCCCGTCGGAAACCCGAGGTAGTTCTCTATTTTGGAGGACGTGCCCGCTTGGCCGCCCCACGCGTCTGCCTCAATGCAGAGCACCCGCAGCCCTTCCGACGCGCCGTAGACAGCGGCCGCAAGGCCTGCGGGACCGGCACCGACCACCACGACATCCCACAGCTGCCCGTCGTCGCCTATCTCGGCGATGCCTAAGACTTCGGCAATCTCACGATTGCTCGGGCCAGACAACAGCGGCTGGCCCGCGACTGCCACGAGGGGCAGGTCAGCAGACGTTCGCTCGAATGCCTCAAGCGCGCTGGCAGCGCCCGGGTCGCTTTCGATATCGAGCAGGTGGAAAGGATGACCGCTCCGCGAGAGAAAGCGCCTTACCCGCAAGGTCTCCGGGTCTTTCGACGAGCCGATGAGTACGGTTTGTCTGCCTTGCGTCTCGAGGAGGGAGACGCGGCGCAGAATAAAAGCGCGTAGCATCAACTCGGAGAGGTCTGCATGCTGCGCCACGAGCTGGCGAAACGCTGTCCGGGTGACGCGAAGCATGCGTCCAGCCTGGCTTACCCGCCCCAGCACCAGGTTGCGCCGCCGGGAAAACATATTGATTTCGCCGGTGAAGTCCCCGGCGCCATGCTGAACAACGAGCGCTTCCTGGCCGTGCGCATCCACGGTCAAGATGTCGAGCTGACCTGAACGTATGACAAAGAGGTCAGTGTCTTGGTCGCCGGGCTTAAAGAGGATGTCTCCAGCGGCGACCTCGATGTATTCGCCAAAAGGTTCGACCTTCTGGCTGATTTGCGCCTCCGTCAGTCGCGGAAAAAGGTCGGCGTATCGCGCATCATGCAGGGCCATGTGCCAGTACCTAGCTTTCTACCGCGCGACGGCAAACCGGCCCGTCGGTGCCGTCGCACGCCCATGACCCGGGTCTTCGAGTTTACATCCGTGTACAGCGTTCGTGACGAGGATGTCGCGTATCGAGGGGCCCAGGCACGAAACGCGTGAGCAGAACTCTCAAAAGGCGCAGATGCAGCGCGGATTTCTCCCTTAATCACCTGACATTCTCGGGGTGGTCACATGTAGGCATGCCTTCTGCAAGGCCGCTCTTGACGCGAGCTTCAGCGCGCGTGCGCTTAGTCGAGACGAACATTGAAGGGTAGACAATGAATCAACAGGACGTATCTCATCTGCCAACGCATACATGGTTTTTAGGAGGCGGTAAGCTTCAGGTGTTTGCAGTGTTTTCGGCATTAGGGGGGGCCATCGCCTGCGCCTCTGCCCCGGAGCAGGCGCCCGCTACTCCGACGACGCCCGCGCCCTCGACGGGCGCCAACAATCAAGCGCCTTCAACGCGTGGAAACATCATTCAAACTAGCATCGCGCCGACATCCATCTTCGGTCAGCTATCCACCTCTGAGCTCGCGACCCTCTGCACGGATGTCAATGCACCCGTCTACCGCCTGCTCAGCTCACCGCAGCCTGTTGAGCCCGATCTGGGCTGTCTAACCAACGCCGCGCTTGAAACGAGTAGCGAGCAAGCCTGCGAACAACTCTACGCGTCTTGCATGAGCGAATACGAACCTGATCCTTTTGATGATGACGAGGACTTCTATGAGTGCGACGACCTTGCCCGAGCGGCCACACTTCGCGGAGGCCAATGTGACTCGGTCACTGTCGGGGATGTCACGGCCTGCTTTAGTCAGCTCATAGGTGCAATGGAACCCGGATTGGCTGAAGCCCGGACCATGACGTGCCGTGATGCCGCTCGAACCTCTGGTGACAATCCACTTAACGGCGTGTACCGAGCAAGCACTGAGGCCGAACTCCAACCCGCCTGTGTAACTCTGGATACTAAGTGTCCAGGCTTTGTCGACGAGATGTTGTAAACTGATCGACCACAACGCGTAGCTAGCAGCGGCCTTGCGAGGGCTAGCGCCGTCGCAGGCTATGGCTGCGGAGAGGGCGGGATTCGAACCCGCGGTACCCTTTTGGGGTACACACGATTTCCAGTCGTGCACCTTCGGCCACTCGGTCACCTCTCCAAACTTTTTACTTTTCAGGCAGCATCTTCTCAGGCAGCGGAGAGCGAGGGATTCGAACCCCCGGTACCGTTCCCGGTACACTTGATTTCGAATCAAGCGCCTTCGACCACTCGGCCAGCTCTCCTCGGCAGGGGTCGCGGCGTAGCGCCAAGCGGGTGCCGAGTCAATCTTCGCGGTCTCGCGCGCTCGGCCTGGGCTTGGGTAGCCCTTT
>SLEO01000223.1 GCA_007124745.1 Myxococcales bacterium | reverse complement strand
TGCTCGGGGGCCAAGCCAAGCAGCGCGGCGAGCGGCTCGTCGACGGTAGCGAGGGGCACTTCGCGGCGTCTCAGCTCGCGAGGATTGGCCCAGACGCTGTAGATTTCGACGGAGACCGCCAGCTCGACACCGTGACGGTCGCGGATGGTTCCGCGCTTGGGTGCCAGTTGCAGGTGCTTGAGGTACTGCGCCTCGGCGAGTTCGGCGAGCATGGGCGAGCGCACCTGTTGAAGCACGTAGGCGCGGTAGACCAGAAGCGCCGCGGCGAATGCAACCACGCCGCCGAGTAGGATTAGACGAAAGCGCATCCAGCGCTGACGGGCGGCGGCACGCGCAAGCGTGGCCGCTTTTGAGGGCCGGGACACGGGTTTAGGGGGGGCAACCGCTGGCGCCTCCCACGTCGCGCGAGCCTTTGGCGGCCTCGGCTTCATCTCACCCCGCCCGCTCGACTTGCAAAGCGCGTTTCGCGGTCGAGGGTGACGAGCTGGTCGTGGCTGGGATGCACGAGGCGTAGCTGCTGCTCGGCGAGGCGCTCAATGCGTTCAGCCTGGCGCAAGACGCCCGCTTCGACGCTGAGCAAACGTAGCTCCTCAAGCAGTTCGCGTTGCTCTTTGCGTGCGGAGCCCACCTCGTAACCGAGCCGAATGGTTTCAAAGCGCACCGTCAAATGCACAATGAACGCGAGGGCTGCCGCCGCTACCGCAAAGGTCCACAAGACAACAAAACGCGAACGTAGCACCTAGATCTCCTCCCCTTTGTCCTCGATCTGATTGAGCGATGCGTCGCCCGTAGTGCCCGCATCCGGGTTCGCTGTTCGCGTTGCTACGCGTAGTTTGGCGCTACGTGCCCGCGGGTTCTCTGCGCGTTCCGCCTCATTGGCGATGACCGGCCGCCGCGTCAGAGGCTGCCACAGCGCGTCGTCGCGGAAGGTCCACTTCACCAAACGGTCCTCAAGCGAATGGAAAGTGATCACCGCGAGGCGCCCACCCGGGGCCAGCAGTGCACGCACCGCCGCTAGCATGCGTTCCAGCGCGCCAAGTTCGTCGTTGATGGCGATACGCAGCGCCTGAAAGGTACGCGTCGCCGGGTCGATGCGCGGGTGCCCCCACCCTCCGATGGACATCACCGCTTCGCGCAAGTCGAGGGTGGTGTGAAGGCGACCTTCGGCGAGGGCTTCGAGAATGGCGCGCGCTATCCGGCGCGACCGCCGCTCCTCGCCATAGTGATAGATGACGTCGGCCAGTGTTGTCTCGTCCTGGCGCCGCAGCCAGGTTTCGAGGCTCTCACTCGTCCGGTCCATGCGCATATCGAGGGGCCCCGCCTGGCGGAAGCTGAAGCCGCGCTCGGGCGAATCGATTTGCGGCGAGGAGACGCCGATGTCCGCAAGCACCCCCTGGAAGGGCCCGCCTAACTCCGCGCCCAGCGCGGCTAGCTCGCCGAAGTTGCCTTCGACCATGCGGAAGCGTTCACCTTGCTGGGCTGCCAGCGCTTGCCCCGCGGACACGGCCTCGGGGTCGCGGTCGACGGCGACCACGCGCACGTTCGGTGCACTCGCCAAGAGGGCGCGCGTGTGGCCACCGCGGCCGAAGGTAAGGTCGAGAAAGCGTCCACCCGCCGCGGCGCCCAAGCCCTCGATACACTCGGAGAGCAGCACGGGTGCGTGGCGGCCGCCCTCGGTCATACGCCAAGCTCCGCGAGGCGTGCGAGCAGTCTCGCTTTGCGCTCGGGCTCGTCGATCACCGCTTGGGTCAGGGCGGAGAAACGCTCCGGTGACCAGAGCTCGATGAAGCGCCCCATCCCTGCGAAGAGGACTTCGCCCTCGATGCCCGCATGCGCGCGCATCGTCGCGGGCAACACAAGCCTGCCGTGGCGGTCCGGCGCAAACTCGAGAGCGCCGGATACAATGCAGCGCTGGAGCAGCCGCACATCCGGGTCGAGATGCGGCAAGGCAGCGAGGCGCGCTTCGAAGCGGCGCCACTCTTCCACCGGATAGGCGACAAGGCAGGGATCGAGCGCTGTCGTGATGACGATGGAGGGCGCGTCCGGCGGAGCGCTGTGTGAGGGGGTGGAGGCCTCGGGGGGCGTTTGTTGCCGCGGCTTCGGCGAGGCTTTTCGGCTCGCAGCCGTCGCATCGTTGGCTGCCTCGGAGCCAGGGGAGCCATTCTCCGCCGCGCTCAAATGTCCATAGAGCGTCTCGCGAAAGCGCGCCGGCAAGGAGGTACGCCCCTTGCTGTCGATGCTGTGCTGAAACCGCCCGCAAAACACCCATTATTCCCCACCCGAGACCGTAGCGTCGCCGCGAGCCACCCCGAGATTGGCGCGCGAACCCCGGGTGACGTGACCGCGCTCACGACGCATGCCTTTCACGCCGTGCGGTGCCTCTGCGGATGGCTCGCGCAGACGCTAACCCGGGTGATCCACTGCATACCACAAAATGCCACTGAGATGCCCTTCTGATCCACCGTTGGACCATCAACGCCCACAGAGCCGCCGCAACGCCCAGACGTGCTCGGGCTTGGGCACGCACCATGCCGTAGTGCAACATGTTGACTTCAGTGGAATTTGCCCGGGTCACCGGGCCATGGGGCGGAAAAAGAGGGTTTTCCTGGTGAAGCGCGATGCGGAAGATCTTTTTTCGCACACAGGCACCGGTGTTGGCACTTTTCCGGCTGGTGCTCCCAATCGAAAGCGCAGGTCCGCCTCCCTAGGTTCAACGGTTTCGCGCGCGAGTTAGGCCGTGCGATGCGAAGGCCATTCAGCGCCGCGCAACCCTCGGCCCCAGCGGACTAGTGAGAGGGGCAGGCCTGGAGCTGGGGGAGGCTCAGCAGCAGTGCGGGGGCGCCGGCCCTCACCCAGCCCGTGAGCGCGGCAGCACTGAAGTCTCGTGCGGCGCGCAAGTCCACTAAAGCGGCGCTCGGTGCTGCCGCGAGCGACGCTGGGTCGCTCACGGATGCCGGCACTAGGACCGGCAGACGCTCGCCACCGGTGATGGCCGTCGACACGAGCGCGAGCTGGCTCGCTTCGGCGAGTACGGGCAATGCAAAGCCCGCAAGGCGGCGCTGGATGGCGGCTGACGGCGCCGCGCCGGGCGCGAGATACAGGGCGCTGACAGCAGGAACGGCTTGCGCGCCTTCGTCTTCGCCAAGCTCGAGCACTAAGCTGTAGCCCCGAGCACGCGCTTCATCGGCAATGGCTTTGGGCGAGACGGTCGCGGCCCCGGCGGGTGCGGCGAGCACCCATCCGGCCACATCGAAGCGTTCGCTGACCTCAATCGCGGCGCGCAGGGCGCTTCCAGATGTGTAGGCCGGCAGGGCCAACAGAAGCAGGGGCCGCGCGGAGGCACCGTCGACACCGAGCACGTGCCAGAGCGCGGCTGCAGGCTCCGAGAGCGGGGCCAGCTCAGCGCCCTGAGCACCAGCTACCGGCGCCGTCGCCTCGCCACCGGTCGTGACGTCTACCCCGCCGGACGCAGCGACCTGCGCAGCCGGCGCGTGGGACGCAGCATCATGTGCGGCAACGTCTCGCAGCCGGGCGCGAAACAAGCGCGGCTCCTGCTGTAGGGAAGGCTGCGCAGGATAGGTGCCGAGCCAGCGCACGAAGACAGACATCTCCGCAATGGCCTGAAGCACGGGGGACTGTTCGGGGTCCGTGCCGAGACTGCCTTCAAAGTCCGCGTAAAAAACGTATTCCCAAGGGCGATGCCGCCGCGGCCGGGATTCAAGCTTGGTCAGGCTTAGATTGGCACTTGAGAACACCTCGAGGGCTCCGAGTAACGCCGCAGGCTTATGCTTGAGCGCAAAGACGATGGACGTCTTGGGCGCCGCCCCTTCTGGCGGTTGCATCGGCTCCCGGGCGACGAGGACCATGCGCGTCGTGTTGTTCCGCGTGTCGGCGATGTCCGTCGCGCGGATTGCGAGACCGTGGAGTTCGGCGGCGCTGGCGCTAGCGATAGCGGCCACGCTTGGGTCCCCAAGCGCACGCACCTTCTCTGCGGCGAGCGCCGTGTCGACGAAGGACTCGGCGGCGGCGTAGGGCAAGCTCGCCGTGAGATACTTGGCGCACTGGGCGAGCGCCTGCGGATGCGAGAGCACGCGGCGCACCTGGGAGAGGTCGACACTGTCATCGAGGGTCAGCAGGCAATGGCTGACAGGCTGCAGCACCTCGCCCGTAACGAATAGCTTCGATTCGAGCAGCAGGTCGTAGGCTTCGTTGATCGACCCGGCGGTCGAGTTTTCGATGGGCAGCAGGGCCGCATCCGCGTCGCCGGCTTCAACCGCTTGGAGCATCGCGCCGAAGCTCACGGAAGCGCGCACCTCTGGCGGCAACGCAAAGCCCGCCGCGACGCGGCCCGCGGCGATGTAGCTGTAGGCGCCAGGAGCACCCTGATAGAGCAGCACGCGAGGCGCGAAGGCATCACCGAGTGCAACACGAAAGTGATGACTCTGAACGAGCAGCGAGTGCTCGATGACGCGCGAGACTACGTCCTTGACGTAGTGGGCGGGCAGGCCCCGCTGCGCGGCTCGCTCAAGCAAGCGCGCAAGCAGGCGTGCTTCGCGTTGTCGGTCGCGCAGCGCCCAGCCGCTCTGGCGCTTGAGCGCACCGATTTGGGCAACCACCTGGTCCCGACGCGC